>CAMAGI010000148.1 GCA_945833775.1 uncultured Lachnospiraceae bacterium | reverse complement strand
GATGCCTACAAGCGGATTCAGGTGATTGACAAAACAGGTGAGATTCTCCGAATCTGTGAGCCCGAACACGAGATCCAATATATCAATGCCAAGACAGCGAATGGGATTGTTTATGTAAACTATGATACCCCGGACGGAAGTTATGAAGCAGGAGCGACCCGCACCTATTTCCTGAATCTGGAGAACGGCAAAGAACAGGAAATTCGTGTGTGTGACGACCCGGATGAAAGCTTTTGTCTGCTTCATACAAACGACAGGAATCGGATTTTCTATTCCATTGTGGACGAATCGGAATACGGTCATGTGAGGACGAAGGTTTTTTGCATGGATCCGGTAACTATGGAATCGGTTTTCCTGTACGACTCGGAAGAGATTCCCGGAATGAAGAACTATTACGGCGGTAACGGAACCGGAGGTTTTGCAGCTGCAGGAGAGTATTGTCTGTTCTTAAGGCCCACAGAACACTCTGTGAATTGGCACTACTGTCGCATCGACGATCCGAAAAGCGTGCAGGATCTCGGCATTACAGAATATGAGAGCGTGGCTTTGCAGTACGGGGATGTATCTTATGTGAGCAAAACCGTGCAGGCGGATTCGACCGAAGAAGTCATTTACCAATATTACCTGGAATGTCTTCAGCTTACGGGAACGGACGATGGAATTGCGGCAATCAATGAACAGCTGCGGAGCAACTTTGATCAGAGTGTTGACTATGCGGAGAAACAGGTGACCGGCAACCTGGAAAGTTTTGAAACAGACGAGGAGTGGTTTGCTGCTGGTAGTTACGAATCCTACGTGGACACCGTTCGGGAGATTGGAAGCCGATATTTAGCGATCGATTTTGGAGGATATGAGTACTGGGGAGGCGCCCATGGATATCCCTATCGGGAGTATCTTATATTTGACCGACAGACCGGAGCGGAAATGACGTTTTCCGATCTCTATACCGGCTCGGAGGAGACGTTCAAGGATCTGGTTGCTACCTATACAGTGCAGGACTGGCTGAGTACGCAGGAGAATCATTCCGGTTACTCCCCGTATTACGGATGGGGAGATGAAGAGTCGGCCTACAATGAGCTGTATGCCAATGCAAGGCTGGATATGCTGATCCGATTTGACTTAGACGGACTGGTAATCTGTTACACACCTTATGAATATGGGCCCTATGCATCGGGATTTATTGAAGTGACCATTCCCTATGAAGCGTTGGGAATGGAAAATATTTTGAGTTAGGATTGAGAAAGGAAGGAAATTCATTGGAAAACCTGGAAGCAAATGAAGCAGTCACCAACACAAAGAAAAAAGGAATCTCCGGAAGTACGATCAAGATCATTGCGATCGTTGCCATGTTCATTGATCACCTGGCGGCATCGCTGTTGACCAGAATTCTTTACAGTGCATCCCCCGAAAGCTTTAACCAAACCCTGTATGGCGTGATTATGGTGATGCGCTTAATCGGACGCCTCGGATTCCCGATCTTCTGTTTCCTGTTGGTGGAGGGATTCCACAAGACGAGAAATCGGAGGAAATATGCTCTGCGGCTGGGAATGTTTGCATTGATCTCTGAGATTCCCTTTGATCTGGCATTTCATGGACAGGTATTGGAGACAGGGTATCAGAATGTATTCTTCACGCTGCTGATCGGCATTCTGCTTCTGTGTGCATATGTTGCGATTGACAGCCTCACCGACAAGACCCAAAAGGGTGTCGACATCGGGCTTGCACTTGCGGCTATTATCGCACTGCCCCTCTATGTGGCGTACAAATTCGCGGGTGTTTCCGCGCAGGTCGTCTATGCAGTAACCGGAGCGGATTACACGGGGATCATCTTTGCGGTGGTGTTTGTTCCGGGCGTGATCCTGCTTGCCATCGCTTATCTGATCTGTCGTAAAAAGGTTTCACGGAAATTGCTGTTAACAATCTGCGGATATGCTTTTGCAACTGTCACAGCCATGGCGGTTGCCGGTTTCCTGCGCACGGATTATGCGGGAATCGGAGTGCTGACGATTGCAGCAATGTATCTCTTCCGCAAGAACAGGGTTCTGGAGATGACAGCGGGCTGCACCGTCCTGACGGTCTGCGCTCCGATCGAGTTCACAGCGTTTCTCACCCTGATCCCCGTGGCAAAATACAACGGAGAGAGAGGACTTCGAATGAAGTACTTCTTCTACGCATTCTACCCCGTGCATCTGTTGCTGTTATGGTTCATCGCCTATCTTATGGGAATCGGATCGATACCGGTGGTATAAGAAGTCTCACCAACCCCAGCATTTTATCGTCGATGTAGTAGTCGGCGGTAATCTTGCGGCTGTCTGTGCCATATTTTTCAAGGGTGGAAGGGAGATTCTGATTCACCGCATCAAAGGTAATCCCGTACTCCTTACACCAGGCAACCGCCTCATCCAAACGTTCTCCGCTTCGGCAGGTCCAAAGGATGAGCTGGTTGCCTTTTTGCTGTATCCGGCGGGCATACCGAATCATTGCCATGCGCGGTCTGCCGATGGCGGGCCAGGCCTCTGTGCATAGTGTTCCGTCAAAGTCAAAAGCATAGATCTTCCCCATGAGAACCTCCTGTCAATGTGTGCGGATGAAAGATATCGGATTATCCAGATAGAACGTTTGTTCCCTGCTTTTCTTTATTATACCCGAACAAATGTTTGAATGCAAGTACAGCATCTGGTAGTTTGAAAAAATGAGAACACAATGCTATAATAAGAATCAGAAGGATACGTGTATGACCCCGAGAGTTATGACAGCGTGAAAAACGTAAAGAATTTCATAATTTCAGAAGGAGGAGAGATACTATGACGTATGAAGAGGTTGTATTAAAGGTACGAGAGGGCTTTGAGTACGCAGATGCAAGATCCATTTTCGAGCATGTGGCGGTACAGGTCAATATTGAGGGCGAGGGCAGCGGCGCATTTTATATCGAGGTAGCGGACCGCAAAATCTGTGTGGAGCCCTATGATTATGTGGACCGCGACGGCCTGTTCATGGTGGATGCCAGGACTATGATTGCCATTTCCGAGGGAGAACTTGCCATGGAGGATGCGATCAAGTCCGGAGCTTTGCGCGTACAGGGCAATATGACCAAGATTGCAATGCTCACCAAGATTAAGATCAAAAACAAAGCGGCAGCCGAGACGTCAAAGGGCGCGGAAGGCAATGCGGTTTCCAAGGTGACAAAGACCGTCACAGATATTGCGGCGGCAGTACTCTCCAAAATCTCCGGAAAATAGGTAAGAGCAAAACCGTTAATAGTAAAGGATTGATAGTGTGACATGAACAGAGCGACGAGTGCGACAATTGCGATTCCGGCACTTTTGAAGATTGAAAAGGGAGCCCTTTCCCAAATCGGGCGCTTTTTAAAGGACAGCGAATTCCAAAAGGTTGTTATCTTCTTCGGAAACGGACTGATTGATCTGTTTGGCAATACGGTGATGGAGTCCCTCAGGGAGAATGAAATAGAGGTTCTGGAATACCAGGAACTGGATTCTGTGCATCTGGAGGACATCACGGCCCTCGCCTTTGGCATGCCCAATAAAACCCAGGCGGTAATCGGCATCGGAGGCGGCAAGGTCATTGACGCGGCAAAGTACAGCGGCTTCCTGCGTAAGCTCCCTTTTATCAGTGTCCCCACATCCGCCTCCAGCGATGGATTTTCCAGTGCCAGTGCGTCCCTTCTGATCCAGGGAAGGAGGCACTCCGTACCTGCCAGAATGGCGTATGGAATTATAGCGGACATCGATGTGATCCGGAGTGCACCGGTAAGCTTTCTGTATTCCGGAATCGGCGACATGGTCGCTAAGATCACATCCCTGTACGACTGGGTTTATGAGGAAAAATGGGGCTGCACAGAGGTGAATGACTGTGCGCTTATGATTGCCAAAAAGGCAGTCAACAGTTTCGTGCGAACGCCCTTTGAGACCATTCGGGATGATCTGTTTTTAAAAGAACTTCTGGATTCTCTCGCCATGAGCGGCATCGCAAATGAGATCGCGGGCAGCAGTCTTCCCACCAGCGGGAGTGAGCATCTGATCAGTCATGCACTGGACAAGCATGCGCAGAAGCCTCAGCTTCACGGAATTCAGGTGGGAATTGCAACGTATCTGATGAGCCTGGTTCAGGATCATCGCTACAAAAGGGTTCACACGATTTTTACGGATACGGGCTTTTTTGACTATGTGGAGACTCTGCAGCTTGATGTGCAGGATTATCTGGAGGCAGTTGACTATGCCCCCCAGGTCAAGCCCTTCCGTCACACCTATCTGCACGAGGAACAGTATCGTGAGCTTGCCAAAAACATCCTTGTGACAGACGAAACACTACGGAAAATTTTTCATATATAGGATGGGAAAGGTCTCGGAATCCTGTGGTTTCCGGGACTTTTCCTGCAGAGAGGAGAAGATCGGATGCGCTATTTTCTGGAAAATGAGGAACTGAAGGTGGAGATCGACAGCCACGGAGCGGAGTTAAAGTCGGTGCTGGATAAAAGAAATTACCGGGAGTATATGTGGTACGGCAACGGTAAATTCTGGGGGAGAACATCGCCGGTTCTGTTTCCCTTTGTGGGAAGTCTTAAGGGGAAAGCGTTTCGATATGATGGCCGAGAATACTCCATGGGACAGCATGGCTTTGCAAGGGACATGGAACATAAGCTTGTCCGGCAGACGGAAAGCGAGCTGTGGTTTGCGTTGGAATCGGATGAAACGACGCTTCAAAAGTATCCCTTTTCCTTTCGCCTGTCAATCGGGTACGAGCTGAGCGGAAGAGATCTGTGCGTGAAGTGGAAGGTGGAGAATACCGGTGATAAAACCATGTACTTTTCGATCGGAGCACACCCGGCATTTTTGTGCCCGGTACACGGGGAGGGCTCTAAGGCAGGCTATGCATTATACTTCGAGGGAGCGGATGCGATCCATCATCACGGCAATACGTTGGATACCGGCCTTGCCCTTCGTGAGGATCTGGTGTTGCCCCTTAAGGAGCATTGTGTAGAGATCACGGACAGCTTTTTTGACCGCTGCACCTACATGGTGGAGGGAAAGCAAACCGGCAAGGTAGGGATACGCGATCCGAAGGGACAGCCGGTGGTGGACGTTACCTTTGATGCACCCCTTTTTGCCATCTGGTCCCCGGAGGGGAAAAATGCACCGTTTCTGTGCATAGAACCCTGGTACGGAAGATGTGACGCAGAGGATTTTGCAGGGGAGCTTGCGGACCGTGCTTACACGAATGTGCTGCAGGCAGGACAGATATTTGAGGCGCAGTATGCGATCACCTACCACGCGATCGGATAGGCGGGACGAGGGGAACGGATATGCAGATATCCATGAATGAAGCGATGAAAATGATGGAAACAGAAGGGGATTATACGATCCTGGATGTGCGCACCATTGAGGAGTATAACGAAGGCCATATTCCCGGAGCAATCTGTGTGCCCAACGAAACCATACAGGATGCTGCACCGAAGGAACTCCCGGATAAGGGAAGGGTGATTCTGGTATACTGTCGCAGCGGAAATCGGAGCAAACAGGCGGCTGCGAAGCTGGCAAAGCTGGGGTATACAAAGCTCTATGAATTCGGCGGGATCATCGACTGGCCGGGAGAGATTG
>CAMAGI010000147.1 GCA_945833775.1 uncultured Lachnospiraceae bacterium | reverse complement strand
CACAGCCATGAATACCACGCCTTCGCCATCGTCGCCAGCGACAGCGACTACACACCTCTGGCCATTCGGCTCCGGGAATCCGGCATCAAGGTCATCGGCGTAGGCTCCCGTCAGGCAACGGAGTCCTTCCGGAATGCCTGCGATGAGTTCCTGTTCCTGGATGGCATTCCTCAGAAACCTTCGGAGGCGCTTTGCAACCCGAAGGTGGAGGACTTGTTCAGTGCCTTCGAGGTGGAGGATCCATTTTCTGCGGTGGAAATCGACCTTCATATGGATTCTCCGACCCCGCAGACAGACGATCTGACTGCGGAGGACGTACCGGAGAAGGTCCACGATCTCCTGCGGGAAGCCTCGGCCGCCTGGCAAGACTCCGACGGTTTTGTGAATCTCGCCGCTGCGGGCAGTTACCTCCACAAGCAGCTTCCCAGCTTCGACTGCCGCACCCATGGCTATGCCAAGTTGCCCCAGCTTCTAGAGTCGTTCCCCTATCTGTACGAGACCAAACGGTATCTCGGCAGGAACGGAGTCACCATTGTGGCTTATCGCTGCTTGACTAGTCTTTCGTGCTGACACAAGTTGTCTGAAGGGACTTAGTGTTAAAGCAGGCCCAGTTTGGCAGAAAACAGACGAGATAAAATGTCATTGAAAGACGGCTTGCAAGTCGCAAGGCGTTTTACACCCTAGTTTGCCTTGTCCACCACAAATCAGAGGTGCTGATGGCTGTCAAGGCCGCCGCAGGCGTTCATTTTAGCCTTGATTGACATCTGCGCCTCTGATATTCTCGGGACGGCAAACGACAAATAACGGCGTCATTGCATATTTGGCCCCATACCAAGGTCCTTGTTGATCACAATTGTTGAACAAAGAGATGGCATTCACCATTATTTTGGGTCATTTCCTAAACCACTGTGACAAAGATGGCCGTCTGTTTTCCGTCAAATTCAGCGGTGGCTTGAACAACTTAGATATCCAGAAAGCCTTTTAAAGCCACTGTTTGTAAATGCTATTCAGTGGCAAGCTGCTGTCGACTCATTTCCAGCAGCTCGGCTGCGGCCTTTACACTTTCTACCCGGATCAGGTTGTCCCAAATATCCTCTTTACCAAGAAGATTCATACCGCCGTGCCAGACCAGTTTTTTGTCAAATACGGCATAGTGTTCACTTTCGGATTCCGTTTGAGCAACGGTAATACCGGCTTTTTTCATTTCCAGAATCAGTTCAAATGTATCAGCCGGATCGCCGACCCGGGAACAATCAGGATCAAGTGTAATGACTGTGACCTTTACACCTGCCTCCTGTCGTGACTTGAGCAAAAACAGCATGCGCTCCACCTTGCGTCTGCGAAGATCAGGGCTTGCAATGATGATCTCCTGCTCTGCTTCAACCATATCTCGCTCGAATACTTCCGAATAATTACCGCGGTCATAAATGGAATTGGCAGTTTGGCGGCCAGCAACAACATCGGATTGGATGCGGTATCCGATCTTTTTATATGCAACCAGTCTGTTACGGTACTGGTTGTCAAAAATGCCTATATGCGCATCCACGTAGTCGTATACGATTACATTTTGTTTGCCGCTGTAACTCCGATTCAATCTTCCAACATACTGTACCAGCCTGCCATCGAACTTTACCGGGGAAGCTAACATGAGAGTGTCTAATCTGGGACAGTCAAAGCCCTCCCCGATCTTCTGCCCGGTTGCAATGAGCAGCATGCTCTCATTTGAAGGAACATGCAGAAGCTCTCTTCGTATTTCCTGATTGCGGTTTTGCGTGTTGTCACCATAGAGCAGAAACACATGCTGGGCAGAATTGGAAAGTCTGTCATACAGAAGCTTGGCATGCTTTTTCAGACGGGTCAGAATGACCGGAGAGCGTCCTTCCTGAATACAGTCGGACACATCTCCGATGATCATTTCATTTCGAGCATGGTCCTCACTGATTAGCTCGTATGCTCTGTGGATATCCAGTTTTTCATCGGAGAAGTTCACGATCTGCGTAAAGCGCGGACGCACAAACAGATCCATGCCCTGGGTCAGGGCGTGTTCCTTAGGGGTATATTGATGCCGGATCTGGCCCAGCATCATATAGTTGATCTTCTCCAGTTTGTCGCTTCGAACAGGAGTGGCCGAAACGCCGTATACATACTTTGCCTTCACTCTTTGCAGGACCTGCTGGGCCTGTGCGGAGGCCGCATGATGGCATTCGTCCATAATAACAAGGCCATATTCGTCAATTTTTGAAAAGATATCACCTTTGTGAAAGACGGACCCAATCATCGCAACATCTACGATACCAGTCGTCTTATCAGCGCCGGAACGATATGTGCCAATGACATCCTTTCGTCTTTTGAGCCTTCCGGTTTTCGTCTGATAAACCGGCGGTTCCTCATCTATGGTCAGGAAACGGTTCAACTCGTCCACCCATTGATCAACCAGGTCCGAGTTTTCCAGAAGGACCAATGTGGAGACTCTGCGCTGCGCAATCAAATAGCTGCACACAACAGTTTTTCCAAAGGCCGTGGCAGCACTGAGAATGCCATTGTCAAATCGCAGCAGCTTTTCTGCGGCAAGATCCTGCTGCGTCCGAAGCTCGCCGTTAAAACTGACTCGAATCGGGCGGCCGGTCGTTCTCTGGTCTTCCACATCAAAGGGAATCTGTGCTTGTTCACACTTTTCGGTTATCGTCTCAAATAGCCCCCTCGGAACTTGGATATACCCGTTGATGTCCTTTCCGAGGTAGATGGTACTCAGATAATAATACGTGGAATTACCCGTGTGCTTTCTGCGATAGAACTCCGGGTTGTCAATCGTTGCCAGGCAGCGTATCTGGTTCTGAATACGGGGTGCCAGATTCAGGGCATCAACATATACGCCATCGGCGAGAACAATGTGAAGGGGGCCTGTAACATCCTCCGCATGGAATACATCTTCTCTCTTCCACGGTTTCAGCCTCTCCCCCCTTTGCAGGAAAGACATGGCAGCCTGCGATCCGGAGCGCTCCATCGTCCATTGGGCTAGCTTTTGCTCCAAGTCCTCTCTGCCTAGGCGCTTCACGCTCCACAAAATCTCCAATTGCTCCGGATAGGCATTCCAGGCACGATCCACAAACGCACTGTTGCCTGTTTTCAGTGCCTGTCCCTGCAAGGGCAGCGCTACCAAATTCCCTAGTTGGCCAACACTGTCCTGTGTTGGGTACATGCGGTCATAAAACCGAAAAGAAGTCAGGTTGATGGATTCACAGCCCTTGTCAAGAAGCGCAAGTCCAAACTGTCTTGCAAGTGAAGCCGGGATAGGCTGATTGAAGAATATCCAAACATGTGCTCCACGGCCTGACCGTGACCGCTCAGTCAGCGCATTGATGCCATTCATCTCACAGATGCGCCGAAGTGCATCTACCTCATCCCGCCACGCGTCATCCAAATTGGCATTATCCTGTTGATCCGCACCTTTCTCGTGGTTATCAAAATCAAATACCAAAAAACGGCAGGTATTGTCAGGCAGGAGCGGATAAATCCCAATGACATCGGTACAGTTTTCCCTTGTGCCAAGCAGATGCTGCTTGATGTGTCTTAGTTCCAGCCTTTCGTAGTTCTGATGTACGCAAGCGTTGCACACAAACTTTGGCTGCCCATTCTGCTTAGGGCAAACTGCCGCATCCCAGCGGTTTTTGCACTGCGGAAAGTAGCCTCCGCTTTTTCCGCGTCTGGCAAATACATCCTGTCTGCCCCAAAACATGCTGAAGAACTTGTTGGCCACAGCATCACTGATGGGAAATGGTTCGATCAGTGACGCCTGATCCGGATCGAATTCATCCGGTACCTGTGGGGTACAGGCGAACACGTCTGTTTCTTCAAAGGATATTTGGTTTTCCGTAAGCAACTCTTTCAGGCGTCTGTTCTCAGTCTGCAGATCACGCACAAGCTTGCGAAGCGTGTCCAAATTATTAGCCTCTATATTCATGCCAAACGCCTCCAGTATACCGAGTGATGCAAGTATATAAATACCTCTTGTGAACTACCCATGACTGAAGTCACGGGCTTCAAGGGGACGGGTAGTTCACCACGCACTGCTCGGCATAGGGACTGTCAGCCAGAGCTTTAAGCATCATGACGATATAGTAATCCCGCTCCACAGCAGACTCGGAAATATGCTTTTCGCTGGCAACAACGGAAAGCAACGGCTGAAATTCTTCAGGATGAGTATGCAATTTCATATATTTCCTCCATAGTGGGATGTTTATATTGGGACAGAGCCGAAAGGTATTTGTTTAGGCTGTTTTCCACCCCATAGTGGTTTAAAATATCCCGAAGGAAAGAAATCGTTCTTTTCTGGTATCGAATCTTTTGAATGACCTGTTCAAAGATTTTTCCATCGTACTCCTGCGCAAACTTTTCACAGCAGGAAATAAACTGATGATAATTCAGATCCTGGATTTCATTAAAATTCTGCAGTACCTCAAGCATATGAATCATTCCCTTTATTTCAGGGGTATAGCACAAATCGCAAAATTGCAGAAACACATTACTGATATTCTTTGTTTGCTGCTCTATTTGCGAGGAAAACACTTCAACCGTTTTTGCAACCTGTGTTGTAAGCTTCAGACTGTTGTATAAGGAGTATCCTACAACCGTACCTTTGTCTGGTTCTGTGAAGGCTGCAATTATTTCCTTTTGCGAAGGCGGAACTATCCCATATTTACTTGTTTTTGGGCGATAATAAGTTCCCTTTGCGATTCTGTAAAGTGTCCCAACTTTGCACATTCGGCCAAGCGTCTGATAATAGGCCTCTTCGCTGACAGCTTCACTGAGTTGTTCTGTATATAACTTGCTGGCAAAAATCAGATCATTTTCTGGAAATTGCTCTATAGCTTGTTTGATAATTTGTGCGCCGGTCAATGGTTCCACCTCCTATCCCATGCGTGCACTTTTATTCTATTCTGCACAAGCAATAATGTCAAGTAAATGTCATTTTTACTTGACATTATTGCTCTCAATTTCTCATTGGCCTGTACAAAATACTGTTTATACACCCCCAAGTGTGGATGCCTACACACTAGGGGGTGCTGAAAACGTTTCTTCACCGCGAAAAATCATTCCAACAGCAGGGCGATTCCAAAGCCCAGCAGGGCGCCGAAGCAGACCTGCAAGGGGGTATGTCCCAGGAATTCCTTCAGCACATCCTCCGGCGGGGTATCCTGCCTGAGGGAAAGCATCAGATCGTTGAGGACCTTGGCATGCTTTCCGGCCTCCCGCCGCACGCCCATGGCATCATGCATCACAATGATGGCAAGGATGCCTGCGACGGTGAAGATGGGCGACGCAAGGCCGTATTCCAGCGCGGCAGTGGTGGCCATGGCCGTTACCGTTGCCGAGTGGCCGCTGGGCATCCCTCCGTCGCCAAACAGGCGGTGCATATCCAGCGTTTTGTGTATGGCTGCATAGAGAATGGTCTTGATGACCTGAGCGGAGCCCCAGGCAGCCAGGGAATTCACAAGAAGATGGTTGTCGAATATCTGAAAACGTTCAAGGCGGTTTCCTCACTCTCTGTCTTTGCGGAACTCTTTTCTCATTATATCCCCTTTTCCCCCGGTTGTCATGCTGTTTCGACAAATATACTCGGTGTGCTGAATGATTGCGGGTTTCATAGACTTCGTCCTCCCAACTGA
>CAMAGI010000146.1 GCA_945833775.1 uncultured Lachnospiraceae bacterium | reverse complement strand
GTTCTGATTCAAATATGCAAATTCATTCAGGAACACTTTTCCGAAATGGGAGTTTGGAAAAGAATGGATTACAGAAGCTGCAGTCCCCGTGCTTCGGCTTCCTTCATGACCGCCTCCGGCCACAGGGAACACTGAACTTCCCCGATGTGAGCCTTGCGCAGGAAAAACATGCAGATGCGGGACTGTCCGATTCCGCCGCCGATGGTGTAAGGCAGCTCTTCGTTGATGACAGCCTGATGGAAAGGCAGCTTTGCGCGCTCGGGACACCCTGCTTTCTCAAGCTGGGAGAGAAGCGCGTCCTTGTCGACGCGGATGCCCATGCTGGAGAGCTCGAGGGCGATATCCAGTACCGGATAGTAGACGATGATATCGGCATTTAATGCCCAGTCGTCGTAGTCCGGTGCACGCCCGTCATGGGGCTCACCGTTCTCCAGGACATCCCCGATCTGCAAAATGCAGACAGCACCCTTTGCCTTGGCTATGTAGTACTCACGCTCCTTGGGAGAGTAATCGGGAAACATCTCCTCCAACTCGGAAGTGGTGATAAAGAAGATGTCATGGGGAAGGATCTCTTCGATGTAATCAAAGTGAATCGCCATGTATTTTTCGGTCTTGCGCAGAACTTTGTACACCGTGCGGACGGTTTCCTTCAGGGTGTCAAGGTTGCGCTCTTCTTTGGTGATGATTTTCTCCCAGTCCCACTGATCCACATAAATCGAATGGATATTGTCCACATCCTCGTCGCGGCGGATTGCGCTCATATCGGTGTAGAGTCCTTCCCCTGCGGAAAAGCCGTATTTCTTCAAGGCGTAACGCTTCCATTTTGCAAGGGATTGTACGATCTCGGCCTCGTTTCCGGGCTGACTCTTCACATCGAAGGTCACGGGGCGCTCCACGCCGTTTAAGTTGTCATTCAGACCGGATTGGGGATCCACAAACAGCGGAGCGGATACGCGCAAGAGGTGTAGTCTCTCCGCCAGAAGAGACTGAAAAAAGTCTTTTACGGTTTTGATGGCAATCTGTGTCTGGTACAGATCGAGTTCGGATTTGTAATTGCTCGGTATCTCTGTCTTCGGCATAAAAATCTTCCTGCTTTCTTAGTCTGCAAATAATACTTCCTTTACTATTTAACTGCTTTTTGGTGCAATTTGCAACTGTTTTTTATTGTCTCCCCGTTCTTCCCTGCAGGGTGGGAACGAGATGAGTATGGCTGCGAAGATATTCCTCCACGGAGACCCGGATGTTGGTGGTGATTGTCCGCCGTGGGGACAGACCCTCCACCTTGTCGGGATCCAGGGAGAGGAAGGATTTCAGGTTGTCTGCGTGGAACGCCTCGATCCCCACGCGAAATACAACGGTATCGTCAATGGGCTGTCCCTGAAAGGAAGCTTCACAGAGCTGTCCCAGGGAATCATCGTACACAAAGCAAAAACCCTCACTGATCTGGTAGTACTCGCTGTGACCGCCCTCTGCGTCGGCAGCTGCCTGAGCGAACATGAACGCCATGGCCTGCTTTAGCTGTGCCCCGGTGAGGCGAATCTCCAGAAGCTTTTCGTCGTAGGAATACATGTCTAAGAGATTCCCGTTGGTCACCACAGGCCCGAGGCTTTCCTTGCGCAGGCTTCCGGAACCGAGCAGCACCAGATCCAGGGAGTAGCTGTCCTTAAGAATATCACAGAACAGGTTCCCCACACTGGTTTCCTGATAGCGGCAGGGATGGGTCGCCTTGTCGGTCAGTGTGGTGAGGATGACGCCGTACTTTTCATCGGTGATTCTTTTATAATTGAGGATCAGGTTCTCGATCGCCTCGTTTCTTTCACAGTGCTCGGCATCGATGGGGACGGTTTTCCAGGTGTAAGAGCTGACCGAATTGGTGTCCGTATCGATCTCAATCTCAAAGTGCCCGATCTGGTCCGTTCCGATACCGGCTTGTACGATCAGCACATGGTTAATCTCCGCAGGCTCCTTAAGGAGTGTGTGGCTATGACCGCCGATGATGACGTCAACTCCCCATTCGGGATTCAGTTCCTTTGCCAGCTCGATGTCGTTCTCGTAGCCGATGTGCGTCAGAAGAATGGTGAAATCAATGTCGACGTTTTTGTAGCTGTCACAGATGACGCCGACCTCCTGTGCGGCATCCGCCACATCGATAAAGGTGCCCATGAGCTTGTCCTTCTTGGCCCGCCCCATGATTTCCTCGGTGAGAATACCGATCACCAGGATCTTCATACCGTCAAGCTCCAGAATTTTGTGGGAGTTGAACAGTCTTGTCCCCATGGTTTTGATGTACACGTTGGCGTTAACGATGGGGAATTTGCAGCATTTTTCCAGAAAGAGAAGGTGGGCAATTCCGTAGTCCACCTCGTGGTTTCCCAGGGATACGACATCCGGTGCCAGGGCATTCATGATATCAATGGTGGAAATTCCCTGAAATTCACTGTCGATCAGGGAACCGCGGAACATGTCTCCCGCGATCATATAGAGCGTATTGGGGGTTTCGCGGCGCACCTTATTGATATAGCCGGAAAGCATGGAAACCCCTCCCACAAGCTTGTCATCCACATTCTCTGCCAGGAAATCCCCGTGCAGATCATTGGAGTGAAGCAGGGTCAGGTGACGGTAGCGGGGACCGGGGTTTTTGCAGGTTTTGTTCATTTGAATTGTCTCCTTTGTACATGAAAGCTCTTTGAGGCACTGCGTGCTCACTGTCTGCTTTGCAGACTGATTGCTCGTTATCGCGGCAAAAAGCAAATGCCGCCTCCTGCGTCGCTTGCTTTTTAGCTCGCGTCTTATTTTCACTCGCAATCCCGCACTGCGTGCTCACTGTCTGCTTCGCAGACGGATTGCTCGTTATCGCGGCAAAAAGCAAATGCCGCCTTTGGCGTCGCTTGCTTTTTAGCTCGCGCTTTATCTACACTCGCAATCCCGCACTGCGTGCTCACTGTCTGCTTCGCAGACGGATTGCTCGTTATCGCGGCAAAAAGCAAATGCCGCCTTTGGCGTCGCTTGCTTTTTAGCTCGCGTACATTATAGCATAACAAGGGACCGTGGAAAATCTTTTTCTTTGCCTCTTGCATTTACCGAACATACGTGCTATTCTGAAGAAGAACAAATGTTCGATAGAGAGGTGCTTAATGATGGAATTGTTGACTTCAAGGAAGACCCTGTCCGTTTCGGAAAAGCTGGAGATTCTCACGGATGCGGCCAAGTACGATGTGGCTTGTACCTCCAGCGGAGTGGAGCGCAAGGGCGATTCGACGATGACGGGCAATTGTGTCAAGGCAGGCATTTGTCACAGCTTTGCCGGGGACGGAAGGTGTATTTCGCTCTTAAAGATTCTGATGACCAACGAATGCATCTATGACTGCAAGTACTGTCAAAACCGAAGGAGCAACGATGTCCCGAGAGCGACCTTCACACCGGAGGAGATCTGTACGCTGACCATGGAGTTTTACCGGAGAAATTATATTGAGGGTCTGTTTTTAAGCTCCGGTATCATAGGAAACCCCACGTTGACGATGGAGCTGATCTATCGGACAATTTATCTGCTGCGGACCCGGTACCGGTTCAACGGTTATATTCACGTGAAAGCCATTCCGGGGGCGGACGCGGAAGTGATCCGCAGCACCGGATTTCTGGTGGACAGGATGAGCGTGAACCTGGAGCTGCCCACAGCGGACGGACTGCGGGTTCTTGCGCCGAACAAGCATCGCAAGAGCATTCTGACCCCCATGCGCCAGATTCAAAACGGGATTCATCAGAGTCGTGACGAGGTGGCGCTATACCGCCATGCACCCAGGTTTGTGAGCGGCGGTCAGTCGACCCAGATGATCATCGGAGCCACACCGGAAAATGACTGGCAGATTCTGAATGTGGCGGAGGGGCTCTACCGCAAATTTGAATTAAAGAGGGTGTTCTACTCAGCCTTTGTCAAGGTCAACGAGGACAAGGATCTGCCGGCGCTTCCGGGGGGACCTCCGCTTTTGCGGGAGCACAGACTGTATCAGGCCGATTGGCTCCTTCGGTTCTACGGCTTTGAGGCAAAGGAACTTTTGGATGAGAGCCGCCCGTTCTTCAATGTGATGCTGGATCCAAAGGAGGACTGGGCTGTGCGGCATCTGGAGTATTTTCCGGTGGAGATCAACCGTGCACCCTATGAGAGTCTGTTGCGGGTGCCGGGAATCGGTGTGAAGAGTGCCAGGAGGATTGTGGCGGCCAGACGCAGTACCAATCTGACGTTTGAGGATCTCAAAAAGATCGGTGTAGTTATAAAACGGGCGTTATTTTTTGTGACCTGCAGTGGGAAAATGATGTATCCCACCAAATTGGAGGAGGATTACCTTGTGCGGAACCTCACGTCAAAGGAAGACCGGATCCGTTTTGGCACGGACGGGATGAGTTATCGGCAGATGTCTCTGTTTGATGACGGAATGTTTTCCGGAAAAATGGAGGCTTCCGACAAGTGGCAGGTTGTGACAGGGCAGATATAGATGTGAGAGGGCAGATCCAGGAGGTCGGGATGCGAATTTATCGATGCGAGGATTCTCTGGAGGGAATCTTCACCGGAATATACAGGGCTTATGAAGATCACAGCGATCCGAAGGAAACCGAATTGAGTCTGGATGAGGATCCCCGCCTGTTTGCCGAAGAGGTACAGGTAGTTCCGGACCGTGAGAAATCCAAAAAAGTCGTGCGGACACTCTGCCGGCGGTTTGGGGAAGCGGATTATATGGGCTTGTGTCATGCGCTCGCCTCACGGGATGATGGTCGCGCACAGGCGGTCTACCGAACGGTTGCACAAGGGCTTGCACGCAATGTCGCCGTGGGCCATCTCTTTGACAATCTGGCCGATGACGGGGTATTGAGAGCCTTTAAGCTGTCCCAGAATGTTTCCCGGGAGAGTCAACATTTGAAAGGATTTCTGCGGTTTGAGGAGCTTAAAGGCGGTGTATTGTACGCGAAGATCCATCCCGGGAACCATGTGCTCCCTTTCGTGATGGAGCATTTCGCGGATCGTTTTCCACAGGAGAATTTTCTCATTTATGACGTCGGAAGGGAGCTGTTCGGCGTGCACAGAAGACTTGGAACATGGAATCTGATGCAGGATTCTACCGGTACCCTGATCCGGGAAGTGGAGGGAGTAAACCGCAGCCCGTCGGAGGCCGAGATCAGCGAACTGTTTCGCCGATTCTGTCATACGATAACCATTGAAGCGAGGCAGAATCCGAAGCTGCAACGGAATATGTTACCCCTGCATTTTCGGGAATATATGACGGAATTTTGATGAAAAAGCCGACACATTTCAGCTATTTTACTGGTTTACAAGTGAATTTTTCGGGTTATAATGTTCCTTATATATCGAAAACCTCCCTTTTTTACCGGTCTGTAACCGAAGATTGGCAGACATGCCGGGAAGAGGGAACTGTAACAGTTGTAGCTTTGGAAAGGAAGGATTAAGATGGTTCGGACGATTCGGTTATCTCCTGATGAGGTTCAACGCTTTGTGAACATCACATCGAAATGCAGTTTTGACATCGATATTTCATACAATCGCTATGTCGTGGATGCCAAATCATTTCTGGGTGTGTATGGACTTGATTTCAGCAAGGCGCTGAAGGTCTCCTATGAGGGCTTTGATGCGGATCTGGAGACTTTCGTACAGGAACATACAATAGCATGTTAACAGCATTGGCACAT
>CAMAGI010000145.1 GCA_945833775.1 uncultured Lachnospiraceae bacterium | reverse complement strand
TTCTGAATCTCGCTGACCGCTCTGGAGGAATCGATGGCAAGCTTACCGATCTCACTGGCAACAACCGCAAAGCCTTTTCCTGCCTCGCCTGCTCTCGCCGCCTCGATGGATGCATTCAGGGACAGGAGATTGGTCTGGCTGGTAATCTCTAAGATGCTGTCTGCCATCGCATTGATCTTTGTAAGGGACTGCAGCGCCTGCATAGCTTCTGCGACATCCCGCTTGGTCTTCTCCACCTTTTCTTTGGTCGCCTGCAGCGTCTTCTGGGTATTCTGCTCCATGCTCTCCGTGGAGGAAAGAAGGGCATCACTCTTGTGGCTGCTGTCGAGAACCTTCTGATCCACCTGATCCACGAGGGATGTGATCTTCTGAATCTCGCTGTCTGCCTGCTGGATGGAAGTGTTCACACTGGCAATGCTTGCGGAAAGCTCCTCAGTGGTGGCCATATTGTCGGTTGCACAGTCAACCAGTGCACCGGAGGCCTCCTTCATGGTAGCTGCACCGCCCATCAGAGACTGTGCACAGCCGTCCATGGTGGCAATGATCTCAGCAAGCTTGTCCGTCAAATGGTCCACCGCCGTGGCAATCTGTCCGACCTCGCTGCTGCGTCCCACATACTGCAGGATGCGGTCGTCTTTTCGCAAGGAGAGATTTCCGAGATTACCCACTGCTTCATTCACAAGCTCCAGAGGCTTCGTCACAAATTTGGAGACGATATATACGCCTGCCACAATGATAACAAAAGTTAGGATGAATAAAGAAAGCATCTGATTACTGATGGATCTGCTGACTGCAAATACCTCCTTCGAGGAATCGGTCATAATCAGCACCATCCCGTACTGGGGAAGCGATTTGTATGCCAGGATCTCCTTCTGACCGGTGGTAGCGTTCGTAATCTCCATGTCACCGGACTCCTTGCCCGCTGCAACCTCCTCCAGAACCTTCAGGAAGTTGGCATCCTCCACAGTCTGTGCGATCAATGTGTCATCCGCACTCAGAATGTAAACGCTGTTTCGGGCATCCAGTATCGTATAGGTTGCGCCCTCCAGTCCGACAACCTGAAGCTTGTCCAGTGTTGTCTTTACCCCACTGATGAAAGGACCGCCGCCCACAAGTCCGAGGGGTGTCTTGCCATCCTTATCGTAAACTGCCATGCGCAGATTCAAAATCAATTTACCGGAAGCGGGAGACAGCATAACGCCTCCGTTATAGAAGCCGTCCGGCTGACTCGTCATGGTTTCATGATACGCTTCCAACTGATCCGCCGGTCGGAAGGGCTTGCCGATGGCACTCGTGTTGGAATGGGTGTACACATAGGTGGTCCAGTCGCTCAGGTAAATACCCTCCCACTGGTCCATGTTTGCGTAGAATTTCTCGGTGTACTCCTGCGCGGCTTTCACATAAGCCGGGTTATCGGGATTCTTCGCCAGGTTATAAATCTCATCTGCCGTTGCATACTCCCGCAGCAACCGCTCGGAGGAATCCACATACTGCTCCAGAATCTGGGTCTGTCCGTCCAGAGCGGTGGTCATACTGTTGATTGCCGCCGTGCGCATGGAAGAAGTGGTCCGCGCGCTCATCCGAAAGTACATGAACAGCAAACAGCATGCCGTAATCAATGTGATCCAAAATGCGATCACGGTTGACATTTTCCGATTTTTCATTTGTGTTACGCTCCTCTCTCGTCTGTCAAACTATCTTGCTCAATATGCACAAAAGATAGACCATTTTTATAGCAATATAGTAACACATTCTCTACATTTATTTATGCTATAAGTTATTTGTTTATGGATAAATATTGACCTTGCCTCCTGTTTTGTTTATACTGTAAAGGAATCGGATCAGAGCCTTGAAGAAGTAATTTTTCATGTAGGCTCTAAGCCGCCGCAAAGGAGACTGCCTATGAACGCACCCTATGAAAACCGCCTCTGGCCGTTTGTCTCACATCATCTGTATAACTATGAATTTGCACCTCATCTGCACAATCAGATTGAGATTATTTATATTGTCCGGGGCAGCTGTATGGTCACAATCGATGACACTACAATGAGGGCTCATGCCGGAGAGTTGTTTCTGATCTTCCCCTATCGGATCCACAACTTCACCGACACCGCGGACTGTGAAGTAATCGTCCAGGTCTTCGAACCGGAATACGCACCCGAGTACATCCCGTATCTAAGTGATTCGGTTCCCCAGTCCCCCCTTGTCAAATCCCCCGGTGAGGACTGCGTACAAGCTATCTATAAAGCAGAACAATACTACCTGGACAAGGCACCCTCGCGCGTCATCAAGGCCTATGTCGCACTGTATATGAATCTGATCTTCGATCAGCTGCAAATGGTGCCTGCCCCCGTACAGAATTCCCAGAGTACCATGCACGCTCTTCTGACTTACGTCAGCTCCCACTATACGGAGGATTTAAGTCTGGAGATTCTGGCGGAAAAGCTGCATGTCACGCCCTATTACATTTCCAGAATCTTCAATAAAGTGTTGCATGTGTCCTTCCCGGACTACGTCAATCATATGCGTTTGGACTACGCCGCAGAGCTTCTGCGAAGTTCCGATCTGTCGGTCAGTGAGATTTCCTACCAGAGCGGCTTTCCCTGCGAGCGCACCTTCTACAGGGTGTTCCGACAGACCTATCATACCACCCCCCTAAAATATCGCAAGAAATAAAACGCCTGCGGCAGAAAGCCGCAGGCGTTTTTTGCTCCTCTCATTCCTGTAAAAGCACCGGCACGTATTCGTGCTTTCGTTCCTCAAAATATTCCCCCTCGAACAGCTCCGACATAGCCGTGTACATGCGGAAGGTAAGTTCTCCTGCCTCCCGAAGCTTCGAAGCCGCAACGCGGAACCGATAAGGACTGCACATACAGCATTCCACCCGCTCCCCATCCACGTACAGGGCAAGGGTATTGCGAAAATCCGGTTTTTCCACGGCGAGAATCACCGGAGAATCTCCCGTGGCAGGTACATCCCCAAGCTCTGCAGCGGGAATTGTCCAGTCAACCGCACCGCTGTAATAGGGAAGTCCGGCCTCCCGGATGTTCATTAGATTTCCCTCGCCGCCATAGGAAACCAATACTTCCCCGTCCTCCTGTCCGTGCACCGCAAAATCACCGCACAGATACAGGGGATTGCGGATTCCGTCAAAGCTTCGTTCCGCGCACAGTTGCAAGAGCAGTTCATTCCTCCCGGCACAGACCAGATCGGTCACATCTGCAGCCAGATTGCTGTGCATATAGACCTCTTTTGGTACAAAATCCTTCTCCGTGAGAAGATGACCGTTTAATTGTATGCTCCAGTTTCCCGACAGGGTTCCAGGTTCCATCACGAGATCAAGCCTTTCACCCGCCGCCAGTCGGTTGGTAAAATGATAACGAAGAACGGGTTCCGCCTTCGGGAAATCCAGTTCCTTCGGACAGCCGAAATAGGGCTTCTGAAGAACCTGTATTTTGATTCCCGCCTGCTCCAGCTGATCGATCATTGGGAGGGAATCGGCATATCCCTTTTGTCCATCGGGCATTTCCATCTCCCATCTTCCCATGCGAAGCACATTTCTGCCGAGGGGTTTAAGCCTTGCACTCCCGGCGGGATCAATGACGATCACGGGGTCCGGATCCTTCACAACCGACACATCCCCCTGCGAAAAGAACAGGGATTCCCCCGCCGCAAGGGTTCTCTCACAGGCCTCGCACCGAAATGCGATCCGCACTTTCACAGGCTGCGCTTTTGTATTGGTCAGGAAAAGCTTGTGCTCCCCGTCGGGCGCAACACTTCGAATCTGCAGGATACTGTTTGACGTTTCCGCCTCCACCTTCCAGGGGCTTTCCCTGTCAATGTATGTTGCAAGCACTGCAGAGGCATACAGGAAATCCTCATAGTACCGGCAATTCGCCATCCCGGTCGCGGGCTGTGGGCAGGCGCTAAAATACGCTTCGTTGATCTGTCTCGGATCCGCTCCAAACCATGCCGCCACACGGGACTCATATCGATATTGCGTCAAAGCCTCCCGGGGAAGGGTTCCCACCGCCATCAACTTGCCGCCGGCATTCACATATTCCTCTAATTTCCGGACTGCATCCTCCTCCAGATTGGTCATATAGGGAAGCACGATCATGCCGTACGCATCCTTGCCGATACGATATACCTCAGGCTCGACCTTGCCCTGTGCAAACAGCCTCGGGTCAATGACATAGTAATCCACGCCCGCATACAAAAGCGCATTCTGAAACGCGGCAAAATCTTCCCTTAACTGTTTACCCTGTTCGCCGGTGCAGGTCCAGGTACTGGTGACCGGATCCACAAGAAGCACCCGGACGCTGCGCTCATTTTCCTGAAGAAATCCTTGCAGTTTGTCCACATAGGCGGTCAGCTCTGCCGCCTCCTGCCACCAGGGCATCTGTTCAAAAAAGGAGGGTGGGGCATCGTGCTTTTTTAACCCGTCCGTAGTGTAATAGGCACCGTGGGTGATAAACCAGTCCACCCCCTGCACCGCCAGCCAGTCAAAAATCCACTTGGCATCCTGCATGGTCATCCCCCAGCCGATGCTGTGAAAGGCTTCACAGAGCGCTGCAGGCTTGTTGTAAAAATGCGCTGCGGATGCGACGATTTTGCTGTTGGAACGGTATCTGTCATGGGCGAGAACCGGTCTTGCCCCGAATTTCTGATGTCCCGCATCCGTTCCGGGAACATGCACATACTTCAGTTCTTCACTGCGAAGGATCGGCTTCTCGCCGATGTACAAAAGCCCGTTTTCCTCGCACCAGCGATAGACCTGTTTGTCCCAGCTTTCGATGAACTGCTCCGTCACCACGTTGTGGTACGCATAGCGTACCTGTGCGGTGATCTCCCCCATATCCTCCGTGAGTGCGGGCAGATATCGAATCAGATCCAGACCCGTCTTTTCCATCACAAGACCGGGCAAAAGTACCGACCAGGGTCTGCCTGGCGGAAATGCCGTCACCTCGTCCGTAAAAAATCCCTTTATGGTCTTGCCGAATTCATCCCCCACATAACGCTTGTACACTTCATGGGTGGTCTCCAGAAAATACCGCACCGCCGCCGGGTTTAGAGGATCCACGAAGGACTCAAAATACTTAAAATGCGCCAGTGCCACCTCTGTGTACACATAAATCTTCCATTCGCCGGCGGGTGCTCTCCAGTAGAGATGCTGTTCCAGATCCCCCCGGAAAAACCGCTTTTTGTTGTACTGTGTCAGACCGCTCATCTGAAAGACATCCTGACCATAGCCGACACCGATCTTATCCTCCAGATCGATGTCCAGTTCCCACTGACACTTTCCCTCCTTTACGGGATATGCCTTGGCTGAAATCACATTTCCCCAGGGCATGCGCATACGGACAATCTCCCCGCCCGAGGCTGTCGCGCAAGTCTGATCCAGTCTCTTACAGATGTACTCGGGATGATCCAAAAGTACCTTGCCGCCGCTGACGCCGCTGGGATATGGAAACTCATCGTAGAGCCACACCTCCATGCCGTATTCCCGGGCAGTCTCCACGGCGGTGCGCACACGCTCAAAGAACACCTCAGACAGATAGGGAATCTCCATTCCCTGTCTCGGATGGATCAGAAAGCCCTTCAGACCTTTTTCATGCATCTCCCTGATCTGACGGCGAATCTCACTCTCTTCCATCTCCCCGTTCCAGAACCAGAAGGGCTGAATGCCCTTTTGCATTTCCT
>CAMAGI010000144.1 GCA_945833775.1 uncultured Lachnospiraceae bacterium | reverse complement strand
TGCTACATCTGGAAGCAATGGAAAAGACCCGGAACCAGAGCGAAAAGTCTCATGCAGCTGGGGATACCAGAGTGGCAGGCGTGGGCTGTAAGCAATTGTCGAAAAGCCTACTGGCACATGGCGAAGAATGGTCATGTACAAAGGGCACTCTCAAAAGAAAGACTCGCACAGGCGGGATACTATAGCATCCTCGACCGGTACGAGTCTCTGCACTTATGCGATTGAACCGCCGTGTACCGAACGGTACGCACGGTGGTGTGAGAGGTCGGGGCTATTCAGCCCCTCCTACTCGATTTTGCGCACTGTCCACTTGACGGGGAGCAGTTCCGCCTAGCCGGAGGGTTCTGCTATTCTTGAACATATTGTTGCAGATACTGCAAATCCAGCACAAAAATCCGCTGGCCATGCAGATCGATGATCCCATCCTCCTTTAAGCGGTGCAGGATGCGGTTTACACTGTTTCGGGTGGAAATGCCGCAGAATCCAGCAATATCCTCATTGGTAATGGGGAAATCGATGAGCCATCCGTTTCCTTGCTGTTTTCCAAATTGTTTAACTAAGGTGCAGAGGAATGCACAGACGGCACCTGTTTTCCCGTTCATAATCATCATCTGCTGCTGCCTGAGCGATTCCCCAAGCTTGAAGCGATAGTATTCTTTTACATAATCCTGTAATCGCTTATCTTGGTTAACATAATTCCAAAATTCAACTCTGGGAATTTTAAAAAAAGAAGCCTCCTCTGTTTCGATACGGACATTAAAAGGGGCAGAGGTATAGCTGCTAACTTCATCCCGAAGCAGGGAAATGATATCAGGGCCTTGCAGATAAGCAAGATTAAATTCCCTTCCGTCTTTGAGAATAATGCTGGTTTTAATAACTCCTTCTTTGAGAACATAGGTGTATTGCTGCTCCAACCCATAATAAGTCAGGTAGGTATGGTGTTTACGGATAATTGTGGGGATATTTTTCTGAGTCAAGAAAGATAAAAGATAGGCATTGTCCATCCGGAATCTCCTTATTGTTTTTGTTTTCTTTATTAGAGTCTATCTGATACTGATTTTTAATTTAAACATTTAAGAATCCAGGTTCTGCCTGTGATGCTTGCGACAGTCTGGTTTGAGAGTGAACAGAGAGTGTCGGAAAGACGATCCATGACTTTGCGAAGTGTTGCAAACACTTCGTTGCGAAACCCGCATTTTCGGATCTCTTTCCAAATCTGTTCAATCGGATTCATTTCCGGTGTGTAGGGCGGAATGTGGAACAGTTCGATATTCTCCGGAATATCCAATCCACCAGCCTTAATGCCATGCTGCTCCATCGCAGCACAGCAAAATAATGTCATTGATGTTGACAGTTTTTAGATAGACCCTAATAAAATAAAGATATTAACAAATGTTACTATCAAATGTGGTTTTTTTCCATTCAAAAACATTCTATACTCTAACAGAACTTATACTAGCTCTTGATAAAATGGTTTCATAACCATTTTATAGCGCCAACGGCGCGTCAAGAATTAGTATTAGAAAGGAGCAATGAATTATGTTTGAAACGGAAGTGCCATATGACAAAAGAAAAATGCGGATCAGTTTAGCAGACGAAAATTTTGCCGGCATGCTTGTTGGTAGACAGGGCGACTATGTCAGTGAGAAAAGCGAAAGGGAAATTGTAGAGGAATCTCTGGACCATGTCATTGGTTCACAGAACTTAGAGGAACTTGCAAAAGGGAAGAAGGACATTGTCATTATTAGCTCTGATCACACTCGTCCTGTTCCGTCTAAAATCATTACACCGATCCTTCTTCGCAGAATCCGAAGTGTATCGCCGGATGCAAGAATCCGGATTCTGGTTGCAACTGGATTCCATCGTCCGAGCACAAAGGAAGAACTGATCAGCAAATACGGCGAAGAAATCGTTGAAAATGAAGAAATCGTCATGCACATTTCAACAGATGACAGCGCCATGAAAAAAATAGGAACCCTGCCAAGTGGCGGTGAATGCATCATCAATCGGATTGCAGCTGAGGCTGATCTTTTGATTGCCGAAGGATTTATTGAAGCGCACTTTTTTGCGGGATTTTCAGGTGGAAGAAAGTCTGTCCTTCCCGGTATTGCTTCTTATAAAACGATCATGGCAAACCACAGCGGAGAATTTATTAATGATAAGTGTTCCCGTACCGGAAACCTGATGCATAACCTGATTCATGAGGATATGGTTTATGCCGCAAGGAAAGCAGGACTTGCCTTTATCATCAACGTGGTTTTAAACGGAAATCATAAGATCATCGGCTCCTTTGCGGGTGATATGGAGAAAGCGCACGAGAAGGGGTGCAATTTTGTGCGCTCTCTGGCGAGCGTGAAAAAGGTGGACTGTGACATTGCCATTTCCACAAATGGCGGATATCCTCTGGATCAGAACATTTATCAGGCAGTCAAGGGAATGACTGCCGCAGAGGCAACGCTTCCCGAAGGTGGCGTTATCATTATGGTCGCAGGTTGCCGTGACGGCCATGGGGGACAGGGATTCTATGATAATGTTGCAAATGTAAAGGATCCAAAGGAATTCCTGGAACAGGCTATTCATACCCCCAGACTTGAGACGGTTCCGGAACAGTGGACTAGCCAGATTCTTGCCCGGATCCTGGTGCATCATAAAGTGATTTTGGTGTCAGATCTTGTAGACCCCAAGCTAGTTTCCGGATTGCATATGGAACTGGCATCCACCATTGATGAGGCACTGGAAAAGGCCTTTGCACTCAAGGGTAGGAATGCAAAGGTTGTGGTTATTCCTGATGGCCTGGGTGTCGTTGTAGAAGGATAATTGCAGAAGATAGAGAAAGGATAATCAAGATGTTACATAATATCATGGCAGAGTTTCTGGGAACGGCCCTGATGATTTTATTTGGCGTGGGCGTTCACTGCGATGAAGTACTGAATAAGACAAAGTACCGGGGAAGCGGACATTTATTTGCAATTACTACTTGGGGATTTGGCATTACCGTTGTTCTTTTCATTTTTGGAGGTGTTTGCCTCAATCCTGCAATGGCATTGGCTCAGGCAATTCTGGGTATGATCTCCTGGAAATGCTTTATTCCCTATTGTGTTGCAGAATTTCTCGGGGCACTTTGTGGAGCTTGCATTGTCTATGTTATGTATGCGGATCATTTTAAAGCAAGTGAGGGCGTGGTAGATCCAGTTGCAATCCGAAATATCTTTTCCACGAACCCCAATATCCGAAATCTTCCCAGGAATTTCTTTGTGGAGGCGTTTGCGACATTTGTGTTTTTGTCTTCCGTTCTGGGGATCGCCCATACTTCGGAAGAAATTCTTCCCATTGGCGTAGGTATCTTGGTATGGGCAGTAGGCATGGGACTTGGAGGCCCAACTGGATTTGCCATGAACCAAGCCCGTGACTTGGGTCCGCGCCTGGCATATACGTTGCTACCCATTCAGAATAAAACGGATAACGACTGGCAGTATGGATTGCTTGTTCCCGGCATTGCACCTTTCGTCGGCGCGGTATGCGCGGCATTATTTGCAAAAGGATTTTTGGGAATGTGATTTATGATATTAGGCTCAACTCTTGATATGGGGGTTGGGCCTTTTCTTTTCTTCCACACGGTTAACTTGGTAGTACAGAGTCTACCATTAGAATATTATACCACAAAGATCAATTCTCTGCCCGTGATACTGGAAATAATTTCATTATTCAAAGAACAGATGGTATCGCACAAACGGTCAACCACGTTTTCTAATGTAGAAAATAGTTGCGGAATCCACGCTTGCGAATCTCTTTCCAAATCTGCTCAATCGGATTCATTTCCGGTGTATAGGGCGGGATGTGAAACAAAACAATATTTTCAGGCAGCTCCAGTCCAGTGGATTTGTGCCATGCCGCACCGTCACAGCAAAGCAGACCCGGTCAGTGGCTCTACCGCTCCGTAGGCATAACGATACTCTCGGATATGATGGCAGGGCACACTGGGACGGATACCTTTCTCGCACCAGCAGTATTTTGGCTTGTTGATACGTCCAAATCCAGCTTCATCCTGGAACATCAGACGATTTTTCTTACTGCTGTGGATAACTTCCAATTCTTTTATTTTGGTGTTATTTTTTTGAGGCCGCGATTTCTTCTTCGCTGGCCTTCTGGGGATGCTTGCTGCGAGGCATGACCTTCCGCCATCCATGACGATGTAGGACAAAGTAGATCTGACCATTGCTGACAGGATGATCTACTGCAGCCTGGTATGCCTTGGCGATCTCACTGATCTCCACCAGCTCACCTTTTTCTGCACGTTCCTTAAACGGTGCCAAAATGGCTGCTTCTTCGGATACACTCATATTGCGGCGATTGCCACCGTAGTGATTGCCGGCAATTGCTTCGATTCCTTTATCCCTATACTTTGCCACAAGGCGAGTCACAGAACTTGCATGGAAGCCTGTTGCTGCGGATACCTCCCTGGCATCTGCTCCTTTTGCACGGAGTTCCAATGCTTTCAATCTGGCCTCGACTCGCTTATCCTGGTTATCCTAACGAGCCTGTTCAATTTCCTTGATTTGTTCTTCACTAAATTTGTATCTGGAAGCCATATTCATCACGCAGATACAGTATATCATATCATTGCAAGAAATTATACCGTTTTATTAAGAATTAGTATTAATCGAACATTGCCGGTTTTTCTTAGTTGTCGGATACCTGCTTTGACAGTTCTTTGATAATGGTCTTCCTAATTTGCTGGTTGATCTCTTTTCCGATGCACAGCGCTGCGACAAAGAGGCAGATGCCGCCTGCGGTCTGCAAACCTACACCGATGGCAGAGAGGATCAGGTTCTTCTTCATGTTATTCATGTTTCTATCAGTCCTTTTCGTCCGGGTGGATGTGTTACTACATCTGTTTATAAGTGATATACCCCATTTGCTCGAAATATTCGAGGCTGAAGTAGAAGCGGAATTAACGGAAGCGGATATTGTGGATTTCAAAAAGAAAATAAACACTGTATTCGATGCTACAATATGTAGGAGATTGATGGCAGTGGGATTGTTATATCAGCTGCACCCCGTGAGCTTTGGTTTCAGCATGGATAATTTCTTTGTAACCAGTAGAACAGGGAAGTATTTTTGCGGACTTATTCAACGTTGCATTGAGAAAAAAGTTGACAATCCGATAATACCTCGATACTATGGATTTATAGTTGCGCATATAGGTTTTTTATTTCCTATGATTATAAGCAGCTGCACAGGCTGCTATCAAAACTGGGGAGGCATAAGCTGTACTTCGAATTTTCTATCGGTTTTGAGGAAGCTAAGAAGTATCGCCAAGCCAACGGACAGATCCTCCGCCGCAATCAGTGGCAAGATCTGACCTGCCAGGTTTATATCTGAATCACAATGCGCCTACCGTCACAAAACGGTAGGCGCATTTTTTGGGTGTGCCCGGTGAGCGCACGTTCTATAGGGTGAAAGTCCCGAATCCGCCCGGTAGCGGGAAGGGTTAGCCAAAGGCAAGGGTGTCCGCCGTGAGGCGGAATCTGAAGAAAGCCGGATTTTGGGAGTTGAAAGGCCTCCCAATGGGCAAATCTCTGGCCTGACGAACAGAAATCGCATATAAGGCTGTGAACGAGGGTGAGTTTGCCGAACAAAACAAAGCCCAATAGCTACACGGAATCGCTTACGGTAAATGCGGCAGGTAAAGAGGGAAAGAACGTGTGAGTA
>CAMAGI010000143.1 GCA_945833775.1 uncultured Lachnospiraceae bacterium | reverse complement strand
CCCCGCACTTGGCTGTACCCGGGGTATAGACTCTCTCTTCTCACCTCCCATACCCCGCACCTGGCCGTACCCGGGGTATAGACTCTCTCTTCTCACCTCCCATACCCTGCACTTGGCTACACCCGGGGTATAGACTCCCTCCTCGCGCCTCCCATACCCCGCGCTTGGCTTCACCCGGGGTATAGACTCTCTCTTCTCACCTCCCATACCCCGCACTTGGCTATACCCGGAAGAGTCGTACCATACCCGGAAGAGTCGTACCGTACCCGGAAAAGTCGTGCAGTAGCCGGGAAAGTCGTGCAGTACCCATGTCGCGCAAACAAAGGACGGGTTCAAAGGCCATTCGGCCTTTGAACCCGTCCTCGTATATCAAGAAACATTCCTGCTATAGATGCTTTCGAATCAGTTCCAGCACACGTTTCAATTCGTGTCTGTAGTATGGGAATTGTTCGTGGATATAATCATATCGCTCTTCTTTTCCCGCAAACTCCATATCCTTTGCCATAGCGGACAACACCATTGCACCCACATTGACGGCATTGTTCTTCAAGCCGTGGGATAAAACAATATAACTTTTCCAATTTTCTTCTGCAAAGGCAGTATCAAGCTGAACGATTTTTACGTCCCACTCTTTCACAAACATGGCTAACATCGCCTGATAGAACTCTACCTCATTGTCACAGAATTCCATAGCCTTTTTGTAATTCAGGCCGGGAATCGCGCCGGGCTGTTCCTCTCCCTGGCTCTTTTGCTTCGTCTCCTCATTTGTCGTTTGCTCCTGCGGCTTTTGCTCCTTTGGCGCATTCTCTGTGTGATCCGGGGAGATAGTCTCCCCGGTCGCATTCAATTTCTTCTCTGCAGGAATCCATTCCTCTAACGCCTGATACAACTCCTTACGTCCAACAGGCTTTGAGAGGTAGCCGTTGAAGCCCTGTTTTAGGAAGCGCTCTCTGGCACCGGCGATTGCATTCGCCGTGAGCACAATAATCGGAGTCTTTTGATTACAGCCGTCCTTTTGATCCTGAATACCATACATGGTCTGAGTGCCGTCCATTCCCGGCATCATATGATCCATAAAGATCAGATCAAAGGGCTGCTTTTCCGTCAACTGCAGGGCATCCTCACCGCTGTAGGCTGTGAAAATCTGGATCGCCGTCTTCGACAAAAGACCCTTTACAACCTCGCAGTTCATACTGCTGTCATCAACCACCAAAACTGCAGCATTCGGGGCGATAAAGGGTGCTTTGTTGTTTTTGGTCTCCTTTTTCTCCTTACAGCGCTCCGCAAAATTCCCGATGGGAGTTACGTCCTGCACATCCTGGAGCACCGTAAAGGTAAAGGTTGATCCCTCTCCGTAAACACTCTCCACCTGCAACTCGGAATCCATTTTGTGTAACAGTTCCCGGGTAATACTCATGCCCAGACCGGTTCCCTGGATAAAGTTTCCGGCACTTACCTCAATCCGTTGGAAAGGAGTAAACAACCGCTTCAGATCCTCCGGTTTCATGCCCCTTCCGGTATCTGAGACCACTACGGTGAGTGCGGTTTTTTCATCCCTCGTATCGGCGCTAACCCGGAGCGTAACGGTT
Source organism: uncultured Lachnospiraceae bacterium (assembly GCA_945833775.1). Taxonomy (GTDB): domain Bacteria; phylum Bacillota; class Clostridia; order Lachnospirales; family Lachnospiraceae; genus Acetatifactor. Next base: position 4,167 of record CAMAGI010000143.1, on the reverse strand, counting down.
CCCTCCGAAGTATACTTCACGGCATTATCCAGAATATTGAGCAGGACCTGCCGAAGGTGGATTTCATCGCCCACCGGCATCGTCGGAAGGTTGGGATCAATATCTGTAACAAACGCAAGTTTCTTTTGATTTGCCCGCAACTGAATCATGTTGACGACTTCGCGCAACAGATCAAACAGCAGATAGGGTTCATGGAAGATCTCCATGCGACCGGCCTCAATCTTCGAGAAATCCAGCACCTCATTGATAAGGGACAAAAGCAGTTGACCCGCCTCATCAATATGATCGGTATAGCCCTCCACATCCGCATCTCTGCTCCTATCCCGTATCATCTGGTTCATTCCCATAATGACATTGATAGGAGTGCGCAGCTCATGGGACATGTTGGCCAAAAATTCTGATTTTGCCCGGTTTGCAGCCTCCGCCTGATTCTTCAGCTGACGCCATTCCTCCATCTGTGCGCGGCTGTCCGTCATATCTTTGAAAATTAGAAGATACCCGTGCAGCACGTTGTGAAAAACAACCGGCTTTCGCTGAATTTCGTAGATTCTACCGCTGTGGATATATTCCGATTCCTCACCCACTTCCAGGGACTTCAGATAAGCGGGCAGCTTCTCTCCGCGACGCATTTCTCCATCAGTTATTTTCTCCATTGTGAGATTGTATTCCAATACATATCGCTCATCATCCAGCACAAGAATACCGTCCGTCATATTGTCCATGACGGAAACCTCCGTGTATCTGAGAACGTCAAACAGCTTGTTTCGGAAAATCAAGACCACGAAGATGGTGTCACTGATGAACAGAGCGATGGACAGAACATCCCCCGTAAGCCCCATGAAATAGGTCGCAAAGGACAGCGTCGGCAACAGAATCGATAGACAGATCAGAATGCATTCTTTGTGCAGGGCTTCCTTCCTCTTGCGGAAATAAGCAAAAACGTAGCCAGCACTGTAACCGGTTGAAAATACCATATTGGCAACGTTTAAGTAATACAGAATCCCGTGTCCCGTTATCAGTTTGATGTATCCGTTTGCTTCCGTTACCTGAATACTCGTGTAAAAGAGCGTGTGATGTTCGAAGGTCATTACACCGATCAAGACAACGAGATTAATGACCAGAAGGATTTCAAAGACCAGCTTTGGCATCTGAAGATCATAGTAATCATTGACCATCAGCATGATCGAAATCACCAAAAAAACAGCGGCAGCGTATTCCATTTTTATGGCCAATACCGCTTCGCTGTAGGATGTAGCTACGGATAAACACGCAAAAGAATAGGTGTATACTGCGGCACAGATGATGTGGATAACCATTCCGATCTTTTCGGACAATTTCACTTTGTGTACGACGGCAATGGCAAAAACCAACTCCATAAATGCCGCAAACATATGAAAACTATACATTCCGGTACTCATACGTATCTCATTCCTCCCTGTGTCGGGGTTCCTCCAATTTACCGGTACCTAAATTGCTGATACTGCTCACGGATCTGTTTACGGATACGGACCGGTACCGGAATGAGATCCCCATTGGTCATGTGCAGATTCTCGTCATCCATGCTCTCCACATGTGCAAAATTTACCAGAAAGCTGCGACCACAAGACACAAACGCCGGTTCCTCCTCTAATTCCTCGCGTAACTTCTCCATACTTGTCGAAGCACGAAGCTCTCCGTCGGGAACATAAACCTGAACGCAGTGGTTTCCATTTTCCACATAAAAGATGTCCTTTAGCTTAATCTGCGTACTCACACGGTCTACGCGAAGCTCGATGGACCTGGAATCCTCCTGAAGCCGATCACCCAATTTGCTGATAGAGCGCTTAAACTGTTCATAGTCAAAGGGTTTGTGCAGATATCCGTCCGCCTGGACGTCAAAGGCCTCCATGGCATGTACCTGAGATGAGGTGGTAAAGATTATGCTGGTTCGCACTCCGTTCCTGCGCATGTATCTTGCTGCCGCCATGCCATCCAAATCATTCATATAGATATCCAGGAAGATCAGAACCGGCTGCTCCTGTGCGGAGTCCAGTGCCCGCAAAAGCTCCCCGGCCGACTCAAATTCCCGCACCTCAAGATTGATCCCCTGTTCCTGCGCATATTTGGCAATATAGTGTTTTAATTTCAGCAGGTCGCTCATGGAGTCATCACAGACATATATCTTCATTTGTACCTTCTCCTTACATCAATCCGAATCACAAGTATCTACTCGGCGATCTGCGCCAGTCGTTCAATTTTTCCTTCACGCAAAAGTACGGTCGCCCATATCCCGTTCAAATCCGCCTCCAGGCGTCGAATGGTCTCATCGTATCCAAGGTAGTTGGGTTCCGAACAATCGGGATCATAGGCTTCCAGAACAGCAATTTCGGAATATTTGTCACGCATTCTCTCATCCAATTTCCGGGCATAGTTTGTGTTGTACGATTCCGTGTTGTAATATTGATGCAGCACGGTAAGAATCTCCATCTTGTCACGATAGCTATCCACAAAACCCTTTGCAAGATCGCTGTTGATAATCCGTTCTGCCTCCTCTTTCATGGAACGTTTAATCAGGATACACATAGTCATCCTCCTCCGTCAAATAAGTGAAAATTTTTCATTTTTCCACATTATATCCAAGGAAAGGATGTTGTTTCAAACAGATCCCGTCGTACGATTCCGTCCGGAAGCATCGAATATCACCTGTTATCGACAATCCGAAATGCTCATCCTGTCGAAGAAACCCGACAAATGAATGTTCTGCGCAACGAAATAATTCGTCATATCCCGCTCTTATCTACCAAATAATCTGGCCAGCGGCGCTACGATGGCTTGCAGATCCTGAATGCCCTGATTCAGTCCCTCAATGTCGATTGCGCTGATTTTCTCCATAGCTGCGGTCATGTCCTCCTGACCGTCCGTAATCAACGCATTCACCTTACTCATCACACCGCCTATATCTGCCGCCTCTATCTGATCCGCTACGGATTGGAGCCCCTCCATGGCAGTTTCAACCTCACAGAAGGTCTCATCCGCCTGTTGGACCACCCTGTTGATTCCGGGGATCAGGATGCAGCCGGCAACAACCCAAAGCAACAAAACACAGGCGCTGATTGCCAGTCGCACCTTGGCGAGAAAATAGCGCCGCTTTTCGTATTTTTCCTGTTGTTTACCGATCTCCTCAAGACGTTGAAGCACCTTTTCAAAATCTGTTTCCGGCATCCGAATCTTTTCTTCTTCCATCTTCTGTTTTCCTCTAATATGACTACGCCAATCGGATGGCTCTTATTAATTTACTCTTATCTATTCTCTCTTGTCGATTTGCTCTTACCGGATTGCAGCATGGATCTCCTGCAGGCTCATGACACCGATCTCACCCTGTTGTAAGACGGTCTCAATTCCCTCTGCGGTTGCTCTTGCCGCTGCCATGGTTGTCATGTAAGGAACTCTGGCCTTGATGGCTGTCTTGCGAATGTAGGAGTCATCAAAGAGCTTTTCTTCCTTGCTTGCAGGGGTGTTGACAATCAGTTGAATCTTGCCGTTCATCACTTCATCCACAATATTGGGACGTCCCTCCTGCATCTTGTTTACACGGTCAGCCTTGATACCGCTCTGTATCAGAAGGTCGTAGGTGGTTCCGGTGGCCGTGATATGGAAGCCGCATCTCTCAAATACTTTTGCGATCTCTACCACTTCCGGTTTATCCTTGCTGCTTACGGAGAACAGCACCGTACCCTCCTTGGGAAGTCGGGTCTGGGTTGCCTCCTGAGCTTTGAAAAATGCCTCTCCCACATTGGTTGCAAGACCGAGAACCTCACCGGTGGAACGCATTTCGGGTCCGAGGACGGGATCAACCTCCTGGAACATATTGAAGGGGAATACCGCTTCTTTAACGCCATAGTATACCGGTTTAACCTCTTTCATTCCCACAATCGGGGAAGGCATACCGGTCAGCGGCGCCGTCATAATCTGGGTTGCCAGCTTCACCATCTGTACATTACATACCTTGGAAACCAGCGGAACCGTACGGGATGCTCTGGGGTTGGCCTCCAGCACATACACTTTGCCGTTCTCGATCGCATACTGCATATTCATAAGACCGCAGACACCCATCTCCTGTGCAATCCTTCTCGTGTAGTCCTTGATGGTCTCCACGAGTTCTTCCGGGATTCCTCTGGAGGGAAGAAT
>CAMAGI010000142.1 GCA_945833775.1 uncultured Lachnospiraceae bacterium | reverse complement strand
GTCCGTAGAACCATTATCCACCACCAGAACGCGGAATGCCGGTGCATTCTCCCGATCCGCCAGCAGTGTTTCCAGGCATTCCTTCAGGTAACGGCAGCCGTTATAATTTGGTATAACAATCGTTATTTTATCTGTCATATCTCCTCCTTCCAGTCTGCCTTCCAGACAATGCGATAGCCTTCGGCACGAATCGCCTCACACAATGCTCTGCCAAGCTTACCGTGGTCCGCATCCGTCGGGATATAATCCGAAACCCGGAATGCCTCCTTCGGCAATAACGCCGGAGAAATACCGCTGATCCGTGCAAACACTTCCCGCAGCTCTCCGCGGATTATCATTGCCCGGATATCCGTATATTCCGCATCCTGCAGGAGAACCGCACGATGAAAACTCCCACTGAAACCCACAGGAAGGCCATCGTACAGAAAAGTGCCGTCGGCATTCATTCTGCCGCCCACACGCTTTCTGCGGTGCACCAGACAGCCGCCCACTGCTCCCACATCCCTGCGCGCCGCCAAAAGCTCATACGGTGTCCCGTAACGGAGGTTATAAAACCCCAGATGGCGCGTATGAACCGCCTCGGCACGAATGCCGTTTCGATCCGCAAAATCCTGCACGGCGCGTTTCCCCGCTTCGTAGGCGTAATCCTTACTGCGGGGATTCTGTGCGGTGGAGGTCTCGTGGCAGCGCCAGTGATAGAGTACCCGCGGAATGTGAATGGCAAGACGCTCGTCCTCCTTCACAAGATCAGCCACCCGAAGAACCAGATCATAATCCTGGGCACCGTCGTAAGCACTGCGAAAGCCCAGCCGCTTCAAAAGTTCCGCGTCCAGCACCATAAAATGACAGATGTAATTATTGCTCAGCAGTAAATCGAGATTAAAATTTTCCTTCCGGTGGGGTTCATAGAAAAGAGTCCCCTCGCCGTTGCACTTATCTTCATCGGAAAAGAGCAGCAACGGCTTTCGTCCTTCTGTGACAGCCGCCTCAATCCGAACCGCATTTTCATAAAGTGCATCAGCCGTCAGAATGTCGTCGTGATCCAGCAAACCGACATATTCCCCCGTCACATAGGAAAGCGCGGCATTGGTATTTTCTGCAATTCCGCGATTCTCGCTGAGTCGGATATAGCGAATTCGTTCATCCGGGATCACATCGCCATCCTCAACCGCCTGCCGGATTTGCTCATTGTCGGATGCATCTGCCAGAATCAGTTCCCAATGGGGGTAAGTTTGTTTTATAACAGATGTTATCATTTCTTCAAGATACTGTTTCGGAGTGTTGAACAGCGGAACCACTATGCTAAACTTCCGGGACATCTGCCCGGCATGTCTCTGCTGCCGCAGCACTTCCTCCGCGTCCGGCGACTCATAGTGGTAGGGTTCACCCTTGTGCTGCATGAGCCTCTCCCGGGCTGCATTCACGGTATGGACCAAACCGTTGCGTTTGAAATAGTATACTGTTTTTTTCAGATCCGCTCTCAAATCCGCCAAATGATGTTCCTCTTTCCAAAAAACAGCAAATCACCGTTTCCGGCAATTCGCTGTTTTCATTTCTGCATTGATTTTGGTTGTTCCGGGGTTGCCCCAATTATAGTGCTGCTTTTACCGCCTCGGTGAGTTCCTCCACCTTTGCCTTTGCATCCTCCAGATCCGTTCCCTTCACGCCCATGTAAAACTTAATCTTGGGCTCGGTTCCGGAAGGACGGGCACAGCACCAGTTGTTATCGGGAAGCTCAAAGTAGAGAACGTTGGACTTGGGAAGTCCGGTGGTTGTCTTTACGCCGGTCGCCATATCGATCACCACATCATTCTGATAATCCCGGAATTTCAGAACCTTCCATGCACCGAATGCAGTGGGAGGATTCTTGCGCAGCTTGTCCATAATCTCCGCAATCTGCTTTGCTCCGTCGATTCCCTTTAAGGTGATGGTATACTGGGTCTCCTTAAAGTATCCGTACTTCTCATACATATCCAGCATCATATCCCACAGTGTCTTGCCCTGCTTCTTACAGTAGGAGGCAACCTCACACAGGCACATAACAGCCACGATTGCATCCTTATCTCTTGCATGGGTTCCTGCCAGACAGCCGTAGGATTCCTCAAGACCGAACACATAATGATTGCTTCCGGTCTGCTCAAAGAGCTTGATCTGCTCGCCGATAAACTTAAACCCGGTCAGTACTTCTATGAGCTTTACATGGTACGCTTCCGTGATGGGGAAGGTCATGTTGGTCGTGACAATGGTGGTCACCATTGCGGGATCCGCGGGCATTGTTCCGGTTGCCGTCTTCTCACGCAGGATATACTCTGCGATCAACATACCGGACATGTTGCCGGTGAAGGAGACATACTCGCCGGTCTTGGTATCCTTGGCATAGACACCCAGACGATCCGCATCAGGATCGGTTGCCAGAATGATATCCGCATCTTTCTCCTTAGCCAGACGAAGTGCATACGTAAATGCCTTGGGGTCCTCCGGATTGGGATACTCCAGAGTGGTGAAGTTGGGATCCGGATTCTCCTGTTCCGGAACCACATAGACATGCTTGAATCCCAGTTCGGAGAGAACGCGCTGTACAGGCTTATTACCGGTGCCGCACAGAGGGGTATATACAATCTTAATGTCATCCGCAACCGCAGCAATGACATCGGGATGAATGATCTGCTTTTTCAACTCTGCCATATAGGCGTCGTCGATTTCTTTACCGATTGTCTGATACAGACCCGCAGCTATGGCAGCGTCCTTGTCCATGGTCTTCAAGCTGTGATAATCGGTGATGTTTAATACTTCGGTAATGATCTCCTGATCCTTGGGTGCGGTAACCTGCGCTCCGTCATCCCAGTAAACCTTGTAGCCGTTATACTCTGGAGGATTGTGGCTGGCAGTCACCATGACTCCGGCGGTGCACCCCAGCTTGCGGAGTGCGAAGGACAACTCGGGTGTGGGTCTGAGATCTTCAAACACATAGGCTTTGATCCCGTTTGCGGCGAGACAAAGCGCCGCCACATTGGCAAACTCGGTCGACATTCTGCGGTTGTCGTAGGAGATGGCAACTCCCTTCGCCTGGGTCCCCTGCTTAAGAATGAAATTGGCAAGTCCCTGGGTAGCTTTTCGAACTGTGTAGATATTCATGCGATTGGTACCTGCGCCGATTACACCGCGCATACCGCCGGTACCAAACTCCAACTCCTTGTAAAAGCGATCCTCAATCTGTGCGGTATCGCCTGCAATGGCAAGAAGCTCCTTCCTGGTCTCCTGATCAAAGTATTCGTCCTCCGACCAGAACTTATATTCCTCCATAAAGCCCATGTGAAACCCTCCTTCAATAGTCTGACGCCCGCTTCCGGGACATCTGATTTCATTCGTTTATCAGTATAGCACAATTGACGGTTTTCTTCAACCGATTCCACATCGGAAGACTACGGATGGATTCTCAGGGAGAAATCACTTCTGTCCAGCGAGAAATTGGGATTGTAATAGGGATCCCCGGCAGCCAGCTGAGAAGCCCATACCTCGCGGAATTTTGCGGATTCCCGGTTGTAGCGCTCCGCTCTCTCCCCATTGTCATCCAATCCTCTGGAGACGGACTCATAATGATACAGCTCGGCAAAGGGTGTAAATACGTTCAGCAGTCCCTTTTCCCGAAGCTTCAGACAGAAATCCACATCGTTTAAGGAGACCGCAAACCCCTCATCCAGACCGCCGATCTCGTCATAAAGCTTCTTTTTCACCAACAGACAGGCCCCCGTGACTGCCGTGACATCCTGGGCATAACAGAGTCTTCCCATGTAGCCGAGGTTCTGTCTGTGCTGTTTGTAATGTGTGTGCCCGGCCGTTCTGTGGGCCCCCAGTCCGATCACCACTCCGGCATGCTGAATGGTCTTATCCGCATAATACAGCTTTGCGCCGACCGCCCCCACATCGTCTCTCTGCGCATACATCAGAAGTTCTTCCATCCAGTTTACGGTGATCACCTCTGTGTCATTGTTCAGAAGCAACAGGTACTCCCCGTCCGCATAGCGCGCACCGAGATTATTGATCGCGGAGTAATTGAACGTGCCCTCATAAACCACGATCTTGATGGGTGCAGCCGCTGCTTCATCCCCACGGGCTGTCAGGACCCCTCCGTCCTGCTCCCCCGCGCTGTCCTGCTCCTTTGTGCGGACTGTGCTGTCACGCAGCGCTTCCTCGTAGTCGTACCCCAGAAGCGTGCTGTAATAGTCCCTTATCTCCCGGGTGGTACTGTTGTTTTCCACGATGATGATTTCATAATTGTCGTAGGTGGACTTTTCCGTGATGGAGGTCACACAGCGCCGAAGGTCCTCCACATGATCCTTGTTGGCAATGACAATGGAAATCTTCGGTGTGCCCAGAATCTGATAGCGGATTCTGAAAATGGTCTCAAAGGCCCTGGTGCTCTCGATTTTAAAATGCTCGAAGCCGTGCTTTTTCAGGTGCTCCGACACCGCTCCCTTAGCCGCCTCGATAGCATAGGGTTTTGCCTCGATTCCCGAAGCCACACTGCCGGAATGACACCGCCAATAGTACATCAGTCTGGGGATGTGAACAATTTTCTGCGCATTGTCCGTCAGGCGGAGAATCATATCGTGATCCTGACTGCCGTCAAACTTCGGTCGGAACAGCTCGTTTCCGTCCAACAGCGTTTTCTTAAACACACTGAAATGGCAGATATAATTGTTGGCCCGCAGATTGTCCGGGGCATAATCCGGCTTAAAGTGCATGGTCAGCATATGATTGATATCGTCGCCCTTGAAGGTCGTCTCGTCGCAGTACAGATAGTCGGCACCCTGTTCATTGATGGCTTTCACGTATTCGAACAGCACACTGGGATGCAGAATATCGTCCTGATCCAAAAGGCCCAAATAATCGCCCGTTGCAAGTTCCAGACAGGCGTTGGTATTCCCGGCGATTCCGCCGTTTTTTTCCAGATGATGATACACAATTCTGCCGTCGGAGCGCGCCGCATATTCCCGACAGATTTCACCGATATAGCTGTGTTCCTCATCCGACCCGTCCGCAAGACAGAGTTCCCAGTTCGGATAAGTCTGGTTCATCACGGACTCCAGCATGGCAATCTGGTATTCCCGCTTATTGTTCCAGAGCGGCACCAAAATGCTGATTTTCACCATTTCGGGGAAAACCGTCTCACGCTCGATTTGTGCCTGTTGCGGTGTGGGGAAGCTGTCCGTGCCGAACTGCTTCATCGCCTCGTGCTCCCGCTTTTTGTAGTTGATTTTGTGAAGGACACCCCTGGGGCCCCCGCAATTTGCCAGACGATCCTTTTGCCGGATTGCCCAGTGCAGAGCGTTTCGCGCAGGCTTGCTCGCTTTCCAGAGGGGATTGTTCTTAATCCTTCCCAGTTTCCACTCCAGATCGTCACACTTCGCCTCCAGATCCGCAATACGTGCAGCCAGCTCCGCGCACTTTAAGTGTTCGCTCTCGTAAGCTTCTCTGTAATCAGTTTCCGTCATCTGTTTTATCCTCGTTTCCGACCGGTTCCCGCTTCGGTGATCTCCACGAAGCGACCGGTCACATTCCGCAATTTGGTGCCTCCCGCAAGGCTTTTTGCCGCCATCCCGATGCGATACTTACCAGGGGCAGCCACGCCGGGGGCAAGACATACTGCAAAGCCACACAGCGCCACATTCTTCTGATCCGTCAGATTCTCTGCCAGATCCGGCCGATACTGCGGCTCTAACGGAATCCGGTATCCGCTTTCCTCCCCTTCCTCCGGGGA
>CAMAGI010000141.1 GCA_945833775.1 uncultured Lachnospiraceae bacterium | reverse complement strand
GGTACTAAGCTCGAAAAGACCTCGCTAAGTACCAACGGATTTCAAGGTCTGCTTCATGAAGCACTGTGGCAGGCATAGAACCACAAATCAGATAAATTGAAATAGGCGAATTCTTGTCTAGTACCTACTGACATTTTGCATTATTGCATCAGTAGGTAGTTTGCTCGCTTTTCCTGGTTCTTTTACCTATTGGCGTCCTGTATTATAGTTTCAATAGGTATTTTACTCGATTTCCTGGGTCCTTTTACCTACCGGTATCCTGTATTATTTGTTTCAGTAGGTAATTTTCTCGATTTTCTTGGTCCTTTTACCCACTGGTATCCTGCATTATTACTTCAGTAGGTAATTGACTCATTTTTCTTACTCCGCACCGATTCATCTAATTAGTGCTTCTGCGTCTGCCACAATGTTTCACGAAGCAGACCTTGAAATCCGTTGGTACTTAGCGAGGTCTTTTCGAGCTTAGTACCATTACGGATTTCACGGAGCGGAAGCGTTCTGCGGATGAAGCATTGCGGCAGACACAGGCACTTTTAAATTCACAAACGATTCCTGATTTTGGGCGCCAGAGAAGCAGAGCAAAAGGAGAATGTAAAATTAAGAAATAAATTTCCGATTCCGACAACCGTGTATTTTTTGCCCGAAAGTGCAGATAATAGCTCTGTAACCATGCAATTCGGGCGTTTGCGCTGTTCGGCCCGGATTGCTTCCAAAACAGCGCGGAAGGAGCAAGGTTATGAGTAATATTTCAGAGTTGGAACTGCAGAATCTCAGACACCTGATCGGCGGATTCGACACCTCTCACTGCAAAATGCAGGCTTATGCGGAGGATGCACAGGATCCCAAGATCAAGCAGTTTTTTGAAAAGGGTGCGAAATCTGCTCTGGAAAACAAGCAGCAGTTGATGAAGTTTTTGCAGTAGGAAAGGAGCAATCGAATGCAGGACAAGACGATGGTAGCCGACACCTTAACCGGTATAAACAGTGAACTGACCCGCTACGCGGGGATGATTGCACAGTCTGAGAATAAGGAGCTCAAGCAGACACTGAAGCAGTTTCGAAATGCCTGCGAGCAATCTCAGGAGGAGCTCTATCAGATTGCGCGTGAAAAATCCTATTATGTTCCCGCAGCCAAAGCCACGGAGGAAGAGGTGGCTCACGTGAGAGGACTGTTTACTCAGGGAACTCTCTAATTGAAAAGGTCTGAAAACACCGGAGGAAGATTATTCTTCTTCCGGTGTTTTTAATACATCAAAGCATTCTCCCCTGGACCAGGGACTGCCGATATCGCAGCGACCGTGATGGTATTGACGGTCCACCACTGCACCGTCCCCCTCCACCACCTGAAGCTTTAAGCGGCTTCCGCCGCTTTCGTTATAGCGGTCCAAAAGCTGTATCAGGGCATCAATGTCGGAATTCCTGTCTGTGTTTGTTTCGGGGTTACAATTCGAGTTCGTCAAAGAAACCATCTCCTTTCTTCGGATCTTCGGAAAGTGACAACAGATAAGCACGAATCTCGGCAAGTTCCCGGGGCAGGCATTTGAGGAGCTGTTCGGTGCTTTCCCGGGTAAAACCTCCGGCCTCGGCCCAGATTTGGTAATAACGGATATCGACGGTGGGCAGAAGATCCGTGACGATGTCCGCATTCTGTAATAAGCGGCTCACCAGAACCCGGTGAAATTCCTCGCTTAGATTCTGCCCGTAAATCAGGCGTTGAAACGCCAGGCGTACCTTATCGCGTTTGCGTCCCAGGATATATTCTGTTTTTTGGTCGTCCACATCCTCCACGTCAAACCATCCGATGAAAGCGGGCTCAAAACCGTTGTCATCCGCTCCCTCCAGGAAATTACGAAGAACGTCATCGTATGCTCTCAACCATTCCCACTGACCCTTTGGACTACCCGCAAGAACCGGGTTGCACAATTCGGGAGTGGGGAAATAGACGAACATGGTGGCGAGAAAAAAGGGAATCCCCTCGTAATTCTCAGCCCCGGACAGAAGGACCCTCTGCAGCCGGTCGCAGCCCAGGAAGATCTGCTTTCCAAATCGAATGTCTGCTGCGGGCAGGGTGATTTCCCGCAGATTTTTCATATGGGAAAAGGCCCAGGAACCGATGCTTCGGACGCAGTCCGGAAGGATGAGTATTTCCACATCCTTACGACTTAAATAAGCTTTTTCGCCGATTGCGGTGACCGGCTCGCCCGCAACCCGATTGGGAAGTACGATAACGGATTTTTCCTCGCTCACTTTGTCCACGCCCTTTCCCCTTGATGGAATCTGCACAAATCATATCACAAAACTTGCACGCCGCAAACAAAAAAGTAAAAAGGGCAGAGAAAGCATAGAAAAAAGTCGGAAATAGGAGTATATTAATAGAAACTGTAGTTGACCGAATAAATAGGAGATACATATGAAACGGATTGCAATTGTGGTGAGCATATTTCTTGCCGTGATCATTCTGGGTATCCTTGTAATACGTGTCAGAGAAATTGACACAGATGTCACAAAAAACCGCACGAAGGTTGGAGTTGTCTTCAACGGAGAACTTTTGGATCACAGTTGGGGGCAGTCTCATTATGAGGGAATCGAGGCGGCAGCTGAGGAACTGAATCTGGAGATTCTCTACCGGGAGAATGTACCCGAGGATGAACGGTGCATACCGGTCATGGAAGAGCTCATCGACGAGGGGTGCCGTATTCTTGTGGCAGACTCCTTCGGGTACGGGGAGTGGGAGCTGGAGGTTGCAAAGGAACATCCGGAGATCTATTTTTACCACGCTACCGGGGTACAGGAGAGTGAGAATCTTGCCACCTATTTCGGCCGAATTTATCAGATGCGTTACCTCACCGGAATTGTGGCCGGGCTGCAGACGAAAACCGATCAGATCGGCTATGTCGCGGCATTCCCTATCTCAGAGGTAAACCGCGGAATCAATGCTTTTACCCTGGGGGTAAGAAGCGTGAACCCGGAAGCTGTAGTCTATGTAGAATGGAGTAATTCCTGGACGGGGGATGAGGAGACCGAGGCGGCTTCGGTGAAGTTGCTGGATGCCTATGACATTGATGTCCTGACCATGCACACGGACTCTTTGAAGGCACTGGAGGAGGCGGACAAAAGAGGAATCTGGTCAATCGGATATAATATTGATAACAGCGCGCTGTTTCCCGATACGTACCTGACTGCGGCAGTGTGGAACTGGGGAGCCTTTTACACACCGCAATTCTTATCCTGCCTGCGGGGAAAATTCCACGGCAGACATTATTGGGACGGTGCGGAGAGCGGTGTCATTGCGCTGGCACCTCTCACGAAAAACGTGGTTCCGGAGGCGCACTCCGCATTGGAACAGGCGCAGCAGAGATTTGAGGACGGTACCTTTGACGTTTTTTATGGACCGATTTCAGACCGGGACGGTGTGATACGTATTGAGGACGGAGAGAGTATGACGGATGAAGCAATGCTGAATGAATTTGACTGGTATGTGGAAGGAGTGATCATCTGTGATGAAGAGTAAGAAAAAGCTGTTCCTGATGGGATTGATTCTTCTTCTGATCGGGCTGATTCTTGCGATCTTACTGATAGCGGGGAGAACCACGCACAAGAAGGACATTCTGGTAGGATTTGTGACAACCGGCAGCATCGATGAGATCGGGTGGAACGGTATCCACTATCAGGCGGTACAGAAGGCCTGCGACAATCTGGACGTAAAGCTGATGATCAAGGAGAATATCAAAGAGTTCTCCGGTACCTGTCGCGGGGCGGTACAGGAGCTTATCGACGAAGGTGCATCCATGATCATTTTGAACAGCTACGGATATGCGCAGGAAATCTATTCTCTGATTGCCCGGAATCCCCAGGTGGCGTTCTATTTAAATGCCTCGGAGGGGGGAGGAGAGAATGTGACCACCTACTTCGTCAGGATGTATCAGGCGCGTTATCTTGCCGGAATCGTGGCCGGCAAACAGACGCGCAGCGGGCAGATCGGTTATGTGGCGGCAATGAACAATTCGGAGGTAAATCGCGGAATCGATGCCTTTACTCTGGGGGTCAGAAGTGTCAATCCGGATGCGGAAGTCTGTGTGTACTGGACGGGCAGCTGGGATGACGAGGCGGCTGAAAAAGAGGCGGTTCGAAAGCTCGTTGAGAACAAGAAAATCGATGTTGTGACCTACCATCAGAACGGTCCCTATGTGGTCGAGGCAGCAGAGGAGGCAGGGATCTATTCCATAGCATATCACCAGGCATACAGCGATTACTCGGAGAAATGTCTGACTGCAGCTGTGGGTAACTGGGATCTCGTGTACACGGATCTTATACGGGAACTGGTACAGGGAAAAGGAAACAACGAGACCAATTACTGGGTTGGTTTGGAGCGATCTGCAGTCGGTCTTGCGCCTTACTCGTCTGCGGTTTCAGAGGAGACCAAAGAACTTGTGGAACAGGCAATTGAGAGAATCAGCTCCGGAAAGGATGTTTTTTCCGGGGAGATATATGATATTGACGGTGTACAGAGGTGTGCGTCCGGTGAGATGATCAGTGATGAAGTCCTGCTGGATCGCCTGGATTGGTTTGTAGAGGGTGTAGTATTCTATGAGGAGTGAGAAAAAACCGAAAATCAGCGCACTGAGACTTCGCATTCTGATCGGAGTTACTTCGTTTATCCTGATTCTTGTGGCAGTTGGTTTTATGATGCAGTTTCGAATGCGTGAGCTTCTGCAGAACTATATGGAAAAGCAGGTGACAGCACAGGCCAAGAGTCTTTCTTACCAGACCGAGACACGGCTTGATATGGAACTGACCTATCTGGAACAGATGGCGGACTATCTGACACGGTCGGAGGCGGCTGCAGAGGATATTGTCGCGGATACCGGCAATTACCTGATGTTGTCACAGAAAACGGAAGGCGTCAGTCTGGGACTGTTGGAACTGAGTGGGGATGCTCTGTACGGGGAATCTCTGGCTGTCCGTGACTTTACCGGAATAAGGGACTCTTTTCGCGGCAATTCGACGGTTAGTTACTGTCCGGAGAGAGGGCTGTTGTTTTCGGTTCCGGTCTACCGTGGCAAAAACGTGAAATATGTTCTTTACCGACTCTATGACAATGCGATTCTCACGGATGAATTCTGTCCCCGGGGATTTGACGGGCAGGGAGACATTGCGATTGTGGATCTGAATGAGAATCTGATTGTTCCGTTCAGGCACAAGAACTATCGTCAGCTGTTACAGGATATTGAGAGTCTGCGGGCGTATGAATCCATTCTGGAACAGCTCAATGTATCCACAGCGGCAGCTGTATTGTACGGGGCGACAGCCGCGGATAAGGAGTTTATGTTCGTTGCCGAGGTGGCAAGCTACGGGGTGTATCTGGTGGGCACAGTGCCGGACAATGCCGTATCCGCGGGTATTTACTCCCTGATCGGACTGGTCATCTGGGTGTTTGCTCTTTTGATTCTCCTGATGGGTATCGGTATTGTCTATCTCTTCAGCATAGAGGAGCGTGCCCAGGAGAGTGAGGAACTGCGACTGGCGAAGCTGGCGGCGGAGGATGCCAACCGCTCCAAAAGCGCGTTCCTTGCCAATATGTCCCATGAGATTCGAACCCCGATTAACGCGATCGTGGGAATGAATGAGATGATTCTTCGAGAGAGTAACGACGGCGAAGTGCGCAAATATGCCACAAATATTGCGTGTGCCAGCCAGACGCTTCTGTCGCTCATCAATGATATCCTGGATCTGTCCAAGATCGAGTCCGGTAAGATGGAGATCGTGGAAGACACCTATCGACTGGGAGATCTCTTACGGGATGTGACCAATATGATTGCGGTGAAGGCAGAACAAAAGGGACT
>CAMAGI010000140.1 GCA_945833775.1 uncultured Lachnospiraceae bacterium | reverse complement strand
ACCAGCTCAGCACCAACGCGACTTATTCTACCACAACCACGTCGGCTACCAACGGTGTGACCTACTATGCCCGGTTTGAGATCGTGTACAATCCCACGGTGGAAAGCCAGGTTTACCTCTCCTTTGTTGCGGAGAGTGAGGGTACACAAATCCCCTCCGCCTTTGATGGCCGCAATGCGGGTACGGGTAGGAATACGAACGACTATGGCCTTGACAGCAAATTCGGTAACACCATCTCCACTGGCTTTAAGTACTCCCTGAACACCATGACCGATGTAAGCACGATCCAGATCACCGTGACCGTACCCGCCTCTGCCTATGTGAAGGTGGGCGGCACTGGGAGCTTCACCGGCAATGGCACATCTATCCTGACAGACAGCGCCGGCGTTACCTACAACAAGGGCAGCATCCAGCAGATCAGCGGGGCGACGACCCTGACCTACTATTGGGATGCGTCCGGCCTACAGGCCAATACGACCTACGGCTTCATCATTGACAACCTCTATGCCCCGGGAGCCACAGCGACCATTACCGTCAACGGCACAGCGGGTAAGCAGGTCACCAGTACCAATGGCGTGGTCAATACGGCAGCTAGCGCTTACAGAGCCAACTCGCACTATCCCCAATAAGTGAGCCAGGAAAACAGAAGGAGGCCGGAGGATGATCTATGAGATCGCTGGGTTGAAAGTCGAAATGGAGCCAAGGTTTGGACGCCTGACAAGACAGTGCCAAGCCTATCTCTCTTCCGGCAAACCGGTTATGACCGTAAAACCGGACCCCGTGGATGAGGTCCGGGCCGGGATGGACAGGTACCCGGAGGAGGAACGGGAATATATCTGCTGTAGCGCGGCATTTTGCCGGGGGATCATCGGACAGGGCCGTTTTTTCCTCCATGCCTCCGCAGTCGTTTACGAAGGGGCGGCCTATCTGTTCTCCGGGCCTTCCGGTACCGGGAAATCCACCCACACAGCCCTGTGGCGGGAATTGTTTCCCCAGAGCTACATTCTCAACGACGATAAGCCGGTCATCTGGCCGGAAAAAGGGAAGATTTCCGCATGGGGAACCCCCTTTTCCGGCAGGACGGACTTACAGGTTAACCGGGGGGTTCCGGTAAAAGGGATCTGTTTTTTAAAGCAGGGCAGGGAAAACCGGATTCGACCCGTGACAGGAGCAGAGGCCCTTGCCTTGCTGCTGAACAACACTTGGCGTCCCAGAAGCAACCCCGGCATGTCGCGTTTATTGGATATGATGGAACAGGTTGTGACAGAGACCCATGTATACGAGCTGTGCTGTACCGAAGACCCGGAAGCAGCCAGACTGTCCTACACGGTGATGAAAGGAGCGTGATTGGGATGGATAGAAATGGCAGAGCGTATGAACCGCCGAAGGCGAAAATCTATCGATTTGATGACAATGATCTGATCCTGACATCGAGTGGGGGATCGGATGATCCAACGACAGGGGGAACCACAGAACCCACAACACCCCCAACGCCGAATTACGCGGCAAACGCATTGAACGAATTGTTTGGCGGAACGAATACAACGATTGAATAATCAGCGGAAAGGGACAGCTATGCGCCTGATAAACGATCATATTATGCGAAATATCCACGGAAATGTGGTGCTTGTGCCGCTTTCTGACGAAGAAACAGACTTTCAGGGGATGATCGTACTGAATCATACCGGGGAAGCGGTTTGCAGAATGCTCCGGCAGGAGATCGACAGAGACAGTCTCATTGCGGGGTTAGCCAAGGAATACGATACACAGCCGGAGCAGGTGGCGACAGACGTGGATGCGTTTTTGTCAGAGCTGGACGCCTGCCATATGTTGATCCATTGATGGCGGCGGGAAATATAGAACGGTGTCTGCAGGAGCTGGGATACGCGATTGTGTCCCCAAAGGGAACCAGCATGTGGCCGCTGTTGCGGGAAGGCAAAAGCTGGGTGCAGATCGTTTCAAGAGACGCAAAACAATTGAAACCGGGAGATGTGGTCCTCTATCGAAGATCGGATGGTCAATTGGTCCTGCACCGGATCATTCGGTCGGAAGGTGCGGCAGCCTATTTACTGTGCGGAGATCACCAGTGGAAACCAGAGGAACGGGTAAAGGATGAACAAATCCTTGCTGTTGCCCTGGTTTTTTCTCGGAATGGCCATTCCTTTGGTGAGCATACCTGGTGGTATCGGCTGTATGTGAAAGTGTGGAATGGAAATCTGACGGTACGCAGATGCTGCCTTGCCCTCTTGCGGCTGACCGGTTTGGAAAAACGAAGCTTATACTAAGGAACCTCTGAATAAATCGTCTGCGACTGGATGGCGAATCTTTTCCCTCATCTGTGCAGTTCTAAAAAAGGGAAATACATACAGTATTCCTCCATTTTTAGAACTTTCATATGAGAAATAATCTTCTGCCACCAGTTCTTGCCGATTTCATCAGAGGTTCCCTAAAACCTGATTCAGGGAATCAAGAAGCGGTTCTTTGAAGAAGATTTCTCACGCCTCCTTCCATACAAAAAAGCGCAGTATTGGCAGGAAGTGTTGGACTCCCTGCGATAGATGTGATACTCTATGGTATTCGAGAGGCACCTACGATTTGGAAGGTTTCTCTGGAAGGCACTGGTGACAATCCTACCAGGACGGAATGTTTGAAAAACAATCATATCCGCATCGGATGGGACAACTATGGCAAGGATATCACAGATGAAACCGACTTCTCCGTTTCCGGTGGCCGCGTGGTGCTGAACGCATTTATAAACAAAATGCAGGTTGGAGATATCGTTCTATCCTGTTACAGTGCATCCACCATTGATGCCATTGGTATGGTTGCCGGCGAATATGAGTGGCATGACGAATACCCCAGCCTGAAGCGTTTGCGCAAGGGCGAGATTTTTCAGAACAGCATTATTCCTCTGCTTCAGGAATACTTCTACGAGGATTACGAAAAAATCCGACTGGTTCTGGGAGACAATAAAAAGACTGACATGGACAGACAGTTCATCGTTGCCAAAAGTGTCAGCTACGCCAGCTGTTTGGCGATGCAGAAATTGATCTGGATGAGATGCCAAGTTTTGAAATTAACAGAGCCGCGTTTCTTAATCTGGAAAGCTATCGATCCATCGAAAAGAAAGGGGGCAGCGGAATGAAGTCATACAGAACGCTGCCTCAGAAAACCTTTGACTAGCTGGAAGAATTCATTTTTCGGTTGACCGCATATCACCATAGTGATATAATAAAAGAAAACGGATTGGAGAAAAAGCCGATGGAGAAATGGATAACGCTGTATCACGGCTCGGAGCAGCTTGTGGAGGAGCCGACCTTTGGAAAAGGCAGAGTGAATAATGACTTCGGCTTGGGGTTCTACTGCACGGAAAGTGAAGCGCTGGCAAAGGAATGGGCAGTGTCCTCCCTCCGGAATGGATTCGCCAACCGTTATACACTGGACACGGAGTATCTGAACATCTTGAATCTGAACAGCCCGGACTACACCATTTTGAACTGGATCGCGGTATTGGTAGAGCATCGTCTCTTTTCCATCAAAACCCCGGTGGCCCGCAGAGCCAAACGGTATCTCATCGACCATTTCGGCGTCAATGTCAATGCCTATGACCTGATTACCGGCTACCGCGCGGATGATTCCTATTTTGACTATGCGGAATCCTTTCTGAACAACGGAGTTTCCGTGGAACAGCTGGCCAGAGCCATGCGCCTGGGAAAGCTGGGAGAGCAGATTGTCGTTAAGTCTCAATTCGCGTTCTCACGGCTGCGGTACGAAGGCTTCGATGTGGCGGAGAAAGAGAAATATTATGTCCTTCGGAAAGCCAGAGATGAGGAGGCAAACAGAGCTTACCTGGAAATGCTGGAGGAAGAAAGCGATGGCCTGTATATTCAGGATATCATGAGAGGAGGCATCCGCAACGATGACCCACGCATACCAAGAAATCTATCTGAGTAACGCCCAAGCCATGCTGGGGGATGCCTTTGACTATGGGATCAATGCCTGCCATATCCCCGGCAGCAGCTTTGTAAAACTGTTTGCCGCCAGTACCATCAGCAAACGGCTGGAAAATGGAGAGCCGAGCTATCTTTCCGGGAAAAGCGGGATTGAAGTGGCGAGGGAGATTCTTGCGGAAACCACGGGAAAGGTGCCGGATGCTGCGCCCCAGGAGCACTTTGACCGTTCCCGGGAATACTGGATTGGTTGGGCAGTTGCCTACTATCAATGGTTTTCCGGCAGAAGCTACAGCGACATCTTCCAGGTGGTTACCTTTGAAGAATTACAGAGAATGTACGATCCCCTTCATGAAGCGGACATTACGAAGTTTGCCGACATTCTGGATGCCCGGATGCGGGAGTTTTTTGCCGACACCAATTTGAAGCGGATTCGCACTGCTTACGGCTGCACACAGGCAGAGCTGGCCAAGCGGTCCGGTGTCAGTCTGCGCTCCATCCAGATGTATGAACAGCGCAACAAGGATATCAACAAAGCCAGCGCGGAGACGCTTCTGCGCCTTTCAAAGGTTCTCGGCTGCACCATGGAAGACTTGATGGAAAAGTAGGACGAATGGCCGCGATCTTGCGTGAAAATGAGCAGATGCCCTGGACGGAATTGTCCGGGGCATCGTTTGTATTCGCATTCCTGGATTCCCGATTATGTAAGCAAATTGGAAAAAACGCTGATGTTTTATTTGTATGTGGTTACATAATGGGGCTGACTTTAAGATGTAGAAGATACATCTTCCTCCCGGAGCATCTGCAAATCCGCCTCGGTTGGAGCAGGTGTACGGCAAAGCTGTGCATGGAAAATCCTCAAATCCGAATTATAGGGACTGGGACCATCATAAATATCCAGATAGAGCTGATTTAATTTGTAATCGGTACTATTTCGTGTTGCCGCCTGAAATATGTAAGGAATCCCATTTACCTTGGCACGCGTCTGAATTTCATCACAATCCTCAGAAGTATCAGCTGTGGCCATCTCATCAGGGGATAATATATAATCGCTCCCCTTCTTAAAGGTCCAAGTGCAAAGGCTGTGGGGATTTTCCTCCGGGGCGGTTTCCATGAGAAGGGTATATTCTTGAATATACCGGTTTCTTGCAGCATTATAGTCATCGAGTCCGAATCCGATGCCTTCCCCATCATAGGCAGACCAGCGGTTAATTATTTCTTGAAGCTCCGTTTTAGAGTATACCGGGGTCATAAGTGGTTCCGCTTCATAAAAATCCACATCTCCCAGCAATGCCCTACCTGCCCGCTGAACGTCTTCCTCCGTCAGGAAGTGGGGCGTAACCTCCACAACCGGCATTACCGTAAAAGGAGCCTCCACATAGTCTGTCAATATTCAATCCGAGTGGTGGCACTGCTCAATCCGGGCGGCGCCATTGCTCAATTTCAGCGGAACGACTGCTCAATTTCGCCGGTCGAGGTGATCTCGAGGAGCGGTGTACGCAACCAGCCCATTCATCTTGACAATACCGCTATTCCAGGGACAGTTCGACAGGATAAAAAATAACCCAGAAAAAAATTCCTAAATGTGCAACGCAAAAGGATTTTTTCCGTATATTAGGGTGAAACACAGAAAATGAGAAAAGGAGGACTCCTGCTATGGAGGACAATCAGATCATCAATCTATATTTTGACCGCTCGGAGCAGGCGATCAAGGAAACGGACACCAAGTATGGCGGCTACTGCTACAGTATTGCTTATAACATAACAAGCTGGAATCATTTGTACTAGCAAAGACAAAAGCCGGTGTATCGCACATCACGATACACCGGCTAATTATTTAATCTTCTATTCCGTGGAGCGCTGAGCCTTTCAGGTAGTTCTCCATTTCCCCGGACAGTACCAGGCTTGCGTATTCCGTTGGTGCATTGTAAAGCAGCCAGTCGAGGTCTGCCATCTGCCCGCCTCTAACATC
>CAMAGI010000139.1 GCA_945833775.1 uncultured Lachnospiraceae bacterium | reverse complement strand
AATCCGGTGGTGGCAGTCACCATCGGCACTCTTCAGGTGCACGGAGAAGCCAGGGTGATTCCTTACGGAACGGAAGAATACTGGAGAAAACGCAAGGTGTATGATGCCAGATTTCCACAGTATAGGGAACTATTTGAACTGGAGGAGAATGAACTGTATGAGATTACCCCTTTTGTGATCTGGAATTACAATCCGGGTAAGGGGGGAGAAATGTACCGGGACTGTTTGATTTTGAAGGAAGAATATGTTCGGGAGCTGGACGTATATCAGCCTCATGATTACCTGCCACGTACAAAATAGATTTGCAGAAGACAAAAATCTTCTTTTCGCGCTATATGGAGGAACGGATGATAAAAAACGAATATCGTGTCACATGGGAATTATACAGAGAATGGTTGATGGAAAATAAGACAAGAGGTGCGAAGCTCTTTTTCCTCATATTCTGGAGTTTCCTGACAATTGTATCGATTGTGCTGTACTTTTTGGAAGACTTTTTTCTGCCTTTTCTTTTGCTGGCGGCTTTGGGTGTCTATCGGGCTTTCATTCGGGACTATATTGCCGCTCGAAAACAGTACATTCAACTTGCAAAACTCCATGGCTGTGAAAGCTGGCGTCGGACGATTACGGTTACCGATGCCGATATCGTGATTGACGAAGGCGCTTCCGTGGTGAACTGTAAGAAATCGGATGTGGTCGGAATACGGAAAAAGGGTGACAAAATATGGCTCATTATGAACAATAGAACCGTGATTCGACTGTATCGATCAGCATTTGCGGAGGGGAGCTTTGAGGAGCTTTCGAAGGAGTTCTCGAGGGAGTTTTGCGAGGTGAAGGGGAAGAAACCCAGGCAAAATGGTATGCCTAAAACGAGGTGTTCACGCTGATTTTGCCCCTTTAGTGTGAAAAAGTGTTGGCATATACAGAGACTTGTGTGTATAATACAATCAACTATACCATGCGCACAAATAAGGCGCGAGCAGGAGGAAGAAAAGATGCCGGTGACGGAATATCTCGAGAGAAATGCCAAGCTCTATCCCGATGAGATTGCACTCGTAGAGCTCAATCCCGACGAGAAGGACAACAGGCGGACTACGTGGAAGGAGTTCGATCTGATTGAGTCGGAGCGCTTTGTACCCTACAGAAGGGAGATCAGCTGGAGTATCTTCAATGAGAAGGCTAACCGTTTTGCCAATATGCTGATGGGACGCGGTGTAAAAAAGGGTGATAAGGTCGCTATCATTATGTACAACTGTCTGGAATGGCTTCCCATCTATTTCGGCGTATTGAAGACCGGGGCCATTGCGGTTCCCTTTAATTTCCGCTACGATGCGGATGAAATTCTGTACTGTGCGGAGCTGGCGGAGGTGGATGTCATCGTCTTCGGACCCTCCTTCATCGGACGTATTGAGGTGAATGCGGACAGGCTCTCCAAGGGCAGGTTGTTGATCTACGTGGGGGACAACTGTCCCAGCTTTGCGGAGAGTTATCACGAGCTGGTGGCTGACTGCTCCAGCAAATCCCCGGATGTGAAGCTGACCGAGGAGGATTACGGTGCGATTTATTTTTCTTCGGGAACCACGGGATTTCCGAAGGCGATCTTACATAAACATCGGAGTCTGACACAGGCGGCCGAGATGGAGCAGATTCATCACAAGACCGGCAGGGACGATGTGTTTTTGTGCATTCCGCCCCTGTATCACACCGGTGCGAAGTTCCATTGGATGGGAAGCCTTGTGGCGGGAAGCAGGGCGGTGCTCTTAAAGGGAACCAAGCCGGAGACCATTCTCTCCACGGTTTCCTCCGAGCATTGTACCATTGTGTGGCTCCTGGTGCCCTGGGCGCAGGACATTCTGGATGCGCTGGATTCGGGTGCGCTGAAACTTTCGGATTATGAGTTAAAGCAGTGGCGCCTGATGCACATCGGTGCACAGCCCGTGCCCCCTTCCCTGATCAAGCGGTGGAAGGAATATTTCCCGAATCATGAATACGACACCAACTATGGACTGAGCGAGTCCACCGGCCCCGGCTGTGTCCATCTTGGCCTGGAAAACATCCATAAGGTCGGTGCCATCGGTGTCCCGGGATATCGCTGGGAATGCAAAATTGTGGATGAGAACGATACGGAAGTAAAGCGCGGAGAGGTGGGAGAGCTGTGCGTGAAGGGCCCCGGCGTCATGACCTGTTATTATCGCAACGAGCAGGCTACCGCGGAGACTTTGAAGGACGGGTGGCTCTACACCGGCGATATGGCAATGCAGGATGAGGACGGCTTCTACTTCCTGGTAGACCGCAAAAAGGATGTCATTGTCAGCGGCGGTGAGAACATCTATCCGGTTCAGATCGAGGATTTCCTGCGCAGGCACGATAAGATCAAGGATGTGGCGGTCATCGGTCTTCCGGATCGAAGACTCGGGGAGAAGACTGCGGCAATCATTGAGATCAAGGACGGAATGACCTGCAGCAGAGAGGAAATTGAAGAGTTCTGCAATGAGCTTCCCCGTTATAAACGGCCCAAGGAGATCATTTTCAGTGAGATTCCCAGAAATGCGACGGGTAAGATTGAGAAGCCGAAGCTAAGAGAACGTTACGGAGCAGACCGATTGGTACAACAGGAGAATATGTCATGACAAAAGAACTGATGTTGGGCAACAAAGCGCTTGCCCGGGGTTTTTATGAGGCAGGCTGTAAGGTGATTTCCAGTTATCCGGGAACTCCCAGCACGGAGATCACGGAAGAGGCTGCCAAATACGAAGAGATTTACTGTGAGTGGGCGCCCAACGAAAAGGTTGCCCTGGAGGCGGCTCACGGAGCCAGTCTGGGGGGTGTGCGAAGTGCCTGTGCCATGAAGCATGTGGGATTAAATGTGGCAGCAGATCCTCTCTTTACGATTTCCTATCAGGGACTGAATGCAGGACTTGTCATCTGTGTTGCGGATGACCCGGGCATGCATTCTTCCCAGAATGAGCAGGATTCCAGGCACTATGCGATTGCGGCCAAGGTTCCCATGCTGGAACCCTCGGATTCCGATGAGGCGAGAAGATTTGTATCCATTGCCTATGAATTGTCCGAGAAATATTCCACGCCGGTTCTGATTAAGATGTGTACCCGCGTGGCCCATTCCCAGAGCATCGTTTCCCTGGGAGAGCGAGTGGTTCCCGGGCAGGTTCCTTACCGAAAAGATCCCACCAAGGTTATGATGACTGCGAATTCCCGAAATGCCCATGTGCGTGTGGAGAAGCGCACCGGGGATCTGATCGAATATGCGGAAAACTGCGAACTGAACCGTGTGGAGATGGGGGATACCTCAGTCGGTATTATCACTTCCTCCACCTGTTATCAGTATGCCAGAGAGGTATTCGGTGCCAAGGCAAGCATTTTGAAGCTGGGGATGGTCTATCCTCTGCCTGAGAAACTGCTCCTGGATTTCGCTGCGAAGGTGGATCGCGTCATTGTGCTGGAGGAACTGGATCCCATCATCGAAAATCACTGCAAACAGCTGGGCATCCGGGTGACCGGGAAGGATACCTTCCCCATTTGCGGCGAGTTTTCCCAGAACCTGGTGAAAAACTGCCTGGGAATGGAGACACCCGCCTACAGCGCGCTTCCGGAGACCATTCCCGGAAGACCTCCGGTAATGTGTGCCGGGTGTCCGCACAGAGGTATTTTCTATGTGCTCAAAAAGAACAAGTGCATGGTATATGGGGACATCGGGTGCTATACCCTGGGGGCGGTAGCTCCTTTAAACGCCATGGATTTAAACGTCTGCATGGGAGCGTCCTGCTCCGGACTTCACGGCTTTAACAAGGCAATGGGGGCAGCAGGTGAGAAAAACAGTGTGGGTGTGATCGGTGATTCCACTTTTATTCACTCCGGTATTACCGGAATCACCGGAATCGCGTACAACGGAAGCAACTCCACGATCATCATTCTGGACAATTCCATCACCGGAATGACGGGTCATCAGCAGAATCCCACCACAGGGCGCAACCTCTACGGGGATCCCGCAGCCAAGGTGGATCTGGAGGCTCTGTGCCGCGCACTGGGCTTTCGACGGGTACGTGTGGTGGATCCGTATGATCTGGCACAGGTGGAGACTGTATTAAAAGAAGAACTGGCTGCGGAGGAACCCTCCATCATCATCAGCCGCCGTCCCTGTGTCATGATCAAGGGAACGGTGACCGCACCCGCACTGAAAGCCGATTCCGAAAAGTGCGTAGGCTGCAGGATGTGCATGCAGATCGGGTGTCCTGCCATCGCCATGAAGGACGGGAAGGTAGCCATTGATCCCACCCTCTGCATCGGCTGTGGGGTTTGCACACAGCTCTGTAAATTCGGGGCACTCTGCTCCTGTGAAAAGGAGGAGAAGTAATGGATACAAGGAATATTATGATCGTGGGTGTGGGCGGTCAGGGAACCCTGCTCGCCAGCAAGCTTCTCGGACACGTGCTTGTGAGCTGCGGGTATGATGTGAAGGTGTCCGAGGTACACGGAATGAGTCAGCGCGGGGGAAGTGTTGTGACCTATGTTCGCTACGGCGAGAAGGTGTATTCTCCCGTGATCGATAAGGGAGAGGCGGATATCATTCTCTCCTTTGAAAAGCTGGAAGCGGCAAGGTGGTTGGAATATTTAAAGCCCGGCGGACAGATTATCACCAACACCCAGGAGGTGATGCCCATGCCGGTGGTCACCGGTCAGGCACAGTACCCGGAGGAACTGGTGGAGAAAATGCGGCAGGCCGGAGCGCGGGTGGATGCGGAGGACTTCCTGGCCATTGCCGATCGTGCCGGCAGTGTAAAGGCTGTAAACATTGCCCTGATCGGAAGACTCTCCAATTATTTTCCCGAGATCGGACAGGAGGTCTGGGAAAAGGCCATTGAGTGTGTCGTTCCGGAGAAATTCCGGGAACTGAATCGGCGCGCCTTTGAACTGGGAAGACAGGCATAGGAAGGATTCAAAGATTTGTATGAAGACCAACGAGCAGATCGAAGAGAGTATCCGGAAAAAATTTCACAAGGAGTTGTTCTCCCGCTTTGCGAAGGCGATCAATACCTATGAACTTTTAAAAGAGGGGGACAAGGTGGCGGTATGCATCTCCGGCGGCAAGGATTCCATGCTGATGGCAAAGCTCTTCCAGGAGTTAAAGCGCCATAATAAGTTTCCCTTTGAACTGGTTTTTCTGTGCATGGATCCGGGGTACAGCCCGGCCAACCGAAGGGCAATCGAGGAGAATGCGAAGCAGATGCAGATTCCCCTCACGATCTTTGAATCCGAGATCTTTGATACCGTATATGATATTGAGAGCAATCCCTGCTATCTGTGTGCAAGAATGCGCAGAGGCTATTTGTACAGCCGGGCAAAGGAATTGGGCTGCAATAAGATCGCGCTGGGGCATCATTACGATGATGTGATTGAAACCATTCTGATGGGGATGCTCTACGGCGGGCAGGTGCAGACCATGATGCCGAAGCTGCACAGTACAAACTTCGAGGGCATGGAACTGATCCGCCCGCTGTATCTGATCCGCGAGAGTGATATCTGTCACTGGCGCGATTACAATGAATTGCAGTTCCTGCGCTGTGCCTGCCGTTTCACGGAAACCTGTGCAACGGTCCGGGAGGACGGCAGCAGCGAGTCCAAGCGCATGGAAATCAAGCATCTGATCGCTGCGATGCGACAGACCAACCCTTATGTGGAGAGCAATATTTTCAAAAGTGTTGAAAATGTCAATCTGAGCACGATCATTGCCTACAAAAAGGATGGGGAACGTCATCACTTCCTGGAGGAATACTAGGATTCCTCCTCATCCAGAGGACCGGACGGTCGGACGGTGATTCCGTTGACCTCGACGCCTCCGTCCAGCCAGGTGATCAGGCATTCCCTGCCGTCGATCACACGGGTCTCGATTAAGTCGGTGCGCTCGGGTTTTACCTTGAT
>CAMAGI010000138.1 GCA_945833775.1 uncultured Lachnospiraceae bacterium | reverse complement strand
CGAATGGCTAAAATACAGGCTTTTTTGTGCAAAATAAATAAGAAAGTATAGAGAGTATTTAAGTATTCCGCATTTATTCTGGATAATATTCAAATCATTCTTTCCCTTTTACAGTTCCATGTTGAAGTTCCGCGATTCTCGGTGGTGTTGCCGGTTGGAATTTCCTTCTATATTTTTCAGGGCCTCGGGTATGTGATCGATGTTTACCGTGGGGAGATCAAAGCGGAAAGGGATTTTTTTCTGTATGCCGCGTTTTTGTCTTTCTTTCCGCAGTTGGTTGCCGGACCGATTGAGCGTGCAGACCGGCTGATGCCGCAATTTCGTGAAGAACACAGGTATGATCGCCGGGAAGTAAATTCGAACTTGATACTGATGCTGTGGGGCTTATTCATGAAAATGGTGATTGCCGATCGGGCGGCTATTTTTGTGGATGCGGTATATAACAACTATACAAACTTCACCGGATGGATTCTTGTGATTGCAACTGTAATCTTTGCATTTCAGATCTATTGTGACTTTGCCGGATATTCGCTTATTGCCATGGGTGCAGCAGGTGTGATGGGATTTCGGTTGATGGAGAATTTCAAATCACCCTATTGCGCGAAAGGGATACGAGAGTTCTGGGCAAGGTGGCATATTTCTTTAACCGGGTGGTTCCGCGACTATGTTTATATTCCGCTGGGAGGAAATCGGCATGGGAAAGCAAGAAAATACTTCAATACGCTGATTGTGTTCTTTTGCAGTGGTCTGTGGCATGGTGCAAACTGGAGCTTTGTCCTCTGGGGAGTGTTAAACGGACTGTTTATTGTATTGGAGGAGATTTTTCACGATTTGGGTGTGCGATTGAGACATGGGAATGTGACAAATAAGCATTCGGTGATCAAAGATTTGCTGCATACCATGTTTACGTTTTTGCTGGTTGATTTTACCTGGATCTTCTTTCGTGCAAACAATGTCAAAGAGGCTGTTTCAATCATCGGCCGAATGCGTTTCCTGGATGATTTTTATGTGTTTTACGGCAACACAATTCACAATTATGTTATGGACAGGTATTCTTTTCTGGCACTATTAATCAGTATTTTACTGCTGATGATTGTGGATATCTGTCATAATCGCGGCATTCATTTTCGGGTTTCTATCGCCAAAATGAATTTGCCGGTACGATGGGTGCTTTACATTGGTCTGATCATGTCAATTCTGATTTTTGGCGTGTGGGGCCCCGGATTTGACGAAACAGCGTTTATTTACTTTCAATTTTAGTTGGGCTTCGGGGGATTAACCCATAGGGGCAGTGTACAAAGGATATTTACAAATGAGTAAAACAACAGGGAAATATAGCAGGGTCATAAAGGATATTGCTTTTGCACTTATCTTGTTGCTTTGTCTGGTTATCGCGAACCAGGTTTTTCAAAGAAAAGATAATGTGGTAAAATACGAACAATTTTACAAAGAGGATGAACCCTTCGATATTCTCTTTTTTGGTTCCAGCAGAGTATTATACACATTTCAACCGATGGAATTGTGGGGAAAATACGGGATTCGAAGCTATAATATGGCGCAGCACAGTGAAGGTCTGGGACGCGATTACTGGCAGCTTAAGAATGCGTTGGAGTACAATAAACCCAATTTGGTTGTATTGGATGTATCCTTGTTCCATGGGGGATATGAGGTAAACGAGGAGAGTGAAGAATCGAGAGCAGGTCTTCACGGTCAGATTGACCATATGCCGATGTCGAAAACGAAGTATGAAATCGTTCGCGAATTGGCACCGGAATCGCTTTACCTCGAATATTTTTCCCCTTTTATTCTGTATCATAATCGGTGGAGTCAATTAACTGCGGACGATTTTTATCATGATGCAAATCTGCGATACGGTGCGGATATTCTGAATGGCATTGAGCCGCAGGAGCGGATTGCCTGGTCGGAAGAAGCGTATGCGGAAGACTTTGATCCCGAAGCTTACAATCTGGACAAGATGATTGCACTGTGTAGAGAGGAGAATATTCCGCTTCTGTTTATTTGTATGCCATGCAGTGAGAACGAGGGGGCGTTTGGAACACTGAATTGCTTTGGGCAGTATTTTGATTCCCAGGACATCCCATATCTCAATATCGCAAAAGAGGAGGATTTTCTCGACTACGAATTTGATTTCAGTGATTCGTCCCATGTCAATATGGCAGGAGGACTGAAATTGACGGATTATATTGGTAAGTATTATATAGACCATTATCGTATTTCTCAGGTGTCGGAGCAAACCGGGACGAAATGGGATCAGGCGTATGCGAAATACAAGGAATACAAAGAAGAGATAATAGTATGTGCAAAGGACAATCCGGAATTGCTTAAGTTAGCTGTCTACGCGGATTCTGATTATGTCATGGAGGAAGAACAATCTCAGATCCGGGTGTTTCGGCAGGGCGAGAGCGAGCCGTTTGTTGTATACGGCGAAGCGGACGGGAAATAAACTACAATGAGGGAAGAAGGCGTAAAACCTTAAAATATCTTAAGAAACTGTACAAACGTGGTATTTGTTGGTATAATGAATTCTATTGTAAGATAGGTTTTTCGGAAAGTGAGGACATTATGTTAAACAATAAATCAATCCTGATTACCGGCGGCACCGGAAGCTTCGGAAAGGCTTTCACCAAATATGTGCTGACCCACTATGACCCCAAGAAGATTATCATCTACTCCCGCGATGAGTTCAAGCAGTTCATCATGCAGGGGGAGTTTAAGGAATATGCGGACAAGCTTCGTTTCTTCATCGGTGATGTCCGTGACAAGGAGCGTCTGACCAGGGCTCTGGAGGGTGTTGATTATGTGGTTCATGCGGCAGCATTAAAGCAGGTTCCTGCCTGTGAGTACAACCCCGCCGAGGCAATCAAGACCAACATCAACGGTGCGCAGAATGTCATCGATGCGTGCCTGGACACAAATGTAAAGAAAGTCGTAGCGCTTTCCACCGACAAGGCAGTAAATCCGGTGAACCTTTACGGCGGAACCAAACTGGTTTCCGATAAGCTGTTCATCGCGGCAAATGCGTATGCGGGAACCAAGGATATCTGTTTCTCCATCGTGCGTTACGGCAATGTTGCGGGAAGCCGCGGATCGGTTATTCCCAAGTTTTACGATATGATTCAGAAGGGCTGCACAGAGTTGACGGTGACGGACTATCGCATGACCCGTTTCTGGATCAGTTTGCAGGAGGGCGTTGAACTGGTAATTAAAGCTTTGGAAGAGGCTACCGGCGGCGAGACTTTCATCTCCAAGATTCCTTCTTTCCACATTACGGATCTGGCAGAGGCGATGCTGCCCGGCTGTAAGACCAAGGAGATCGGTATTTATCCCGGTGAGAAGCTGCATGAGATCATGGTTACGGTGGAGGATTCCCTGACCACCTATGAGTATGACAAGCACTTTATCGTCTATCCCCAGGTTACCTGGAACAGCAAACAGCGGATCAACGAGAGCGGTAAAAAGGTTGTGGAGGGCTTCTCCTACAGCTCCGGCAACAATACGGAATGGCTTAGCGTAGAGGATATCCGGGAGCGCCTGAAGACGCTTGATCTGGAGAAGTAAGATCGAATTATTATCGGAGAGCGCAATTGCAGAAGCAATAAAGGGAGGCGGCAAATGGAACAGCTTGCAATCATGGGCGGAACCCCCGTTCGGGAGACTCCCATTGCCTATGGCAGACAATATATCGATGATGCGGATATTCAGGCGGTTGTGGAGACCCTGAAGGGAGATTATCTCACCGGAGGGCCGAAGATTGCCGCTCTGGAGAAGAAGCTTTGTGAGGTTACCGGTGCACGATACGCGGTGGCGGTCAGCAACGGAACTGCGGCGCTTCATCTTGCGGCTTTGGCAGCAGGATTCGGGGAGGGAGATGAGGTGATTGTAAGCTCCATCACCTTTGCCGCTTCCTCCAACTGTGTGCTTTACTGTGGTGCCAAACCGGTTTTTGCGGATATCAAATCGGATACGTATAATGTGGATCCGCAGTCTATTCGCAGTTTAATCACGCCCAGGACCAGAGGAATTGTTGCGGTGGATTTCACCGGGCAGGCGGTGGAACACGATGCCATTGAGGCAATCTGCAGGGAGCACGGGCTTGTCTTCATCGAGGATGCCGCCCATGCGATCGGCACAAAGTATAAGGGGCGTCCGGTGGGAAGTATGGCTGACATGACCTGCTTTAGTTTCCATCCGGTGAAGACGGTAACCGGCGGCGAGGGCGGTGCCATCACCACAAATGATGAACAGCTTTACCGCAAACTGATGCTTCTTCGCACCCACGGCATTACCCGTGACCCGGAGCAGATGGTTCACCCCACGGATGCGGGCTGGTACAATGAACAGGTGGAGCTGGGATACAATTATCGCATCACGGATTTCCAGGCGGCGCTGCTGTTGAGTCAGCTGGATAAGCTGGATCGCTTCGCTGCCCGCAGAAAAGAGATTGTGAAAATGTACGATGCGGCCTTTCAAGATGTGCCGGAGATTCAGGTGCAACGCGAGATTCCGGAGTCCGAAACCACCCGGCATCTGTACATTTTGCGGTTGAATTTGGACAGACTCACCTGTGACAGACGACAGTTTTTTGATGCGTTGCGTGCGGAAAATATTTGCCCGCAGGTGCATTATCTGCCGGTTTATTGGCATTCCTATTATGAGAAGCTGGGATACGAAAAGGGAATCTGCCCCAATGCGGAGGCGTATTATGAGGCATCCATGAGTATTCCTTTGTACTATTCACTCTCCGATGAGGATGTGCTGGATGTCATTCGGGCTGTGAAGAAATTGATTGAATTCTATAGAAAATAGGGCATGGTGAAAAGAGAAAATAAAAAAGAAGCAGAATATCGGAGTCGCGCAGAGAGACTCGCGATAAAAATATTGTTGATTCTGAGTGCAGTGGCGGCAGTGAAGCTTATTTTGTTTGACTACACCATGGATGAGGAATATCAGATTGTGATGGGGTATCGCCTTCTACAGGGTGATACCCTGTTTGGCTCTATGTGGGAGCCGCATCAGACATCGGCTTTTCTGTGTGCCTGGCTGATGGGACTATACCACTTGGTAACGGGAAGCTACACGGGGGTGCTGGTCTTTTTGCGTGTCGTGACAACCGGAATTCAGGTCTTTTTGACCTGGCAGCTGTATCGGGTGTTTCGGTGGCAGATAACGAGAAAGACGGCTCTTTTGGCGGCATTGTTCTATTTCAATACGGTTCCGAAGCTGATTCAGATTCCGGAGTTTTCCAATCTGCAGGTGTGGTTTTTTACCGGAATCTATCTGGCGCTGTGTTATTGGAGGCATGAACTGCGCACGCACAATCGCCGGATGATATGCGGGCTGTGGATGGTGGCGGCCGGAGTCTTTATGGCGGCGGAGGTGCTTGCATATCCCTCCTGTATCATTCTTTTCCCTTTTTGTCTGGTTGCAATCGTATGGCTGGGGAATCGATATTCGCGCTATGCGGTTGCGGATTGCCTGATTTTCGCGGGCACCTGTGTTTTATGCGGCGGGCTCTACCTTCTGTATGTGCTCAAAAATGTACCTTTTTCAGAATTTCTGCGGAATTTGCACTACATTGTTTCCTTCGATCTGACGCATGAATTGTCCGGAGCAGCTGAGGGAAAAGGAGCCAGAATTGTACGAAATATCAAGGATCTTCTGCTCTATCTGGGAGCTTCCGGAATCGGCTGTGCCGCCGCCTTGATGGTTTTGGAGCGCTGTGGGCGTCGTGTTAAAGCTTTTGGAAGTGACCGATGGAGCAGAGCTTTCGGAAGAGACCGACGGAGCAGGGGGATTCTGTGGTGTGCCTTGATGGGGATCGCAGCCTCTTTTTCCCAGGTGTTTGTGTGGACCATCGGGGGAGGCTCCTATGAGTATTATCAGCTTCATCTGACTGTTTCGTATGTTATGGGGATTGCAGGAATGGTATTTCTTTTGAAAAGACGTGCCGTAGATGGCAGAGCCCCGGGGACTGAGGAGATGGTGCCGGAATCTGTAGCAGAGAGTGCGGTTTGGGGAACTGTGCCGGATGTCGGCTTGGAAATAGCCGGTATCATCGGCAGTCTGGTGTCGCTTGCAGCGGTGGTCTATATCAGCGATCTGGATCTGATCTGTTCCCTTCCGCATGCTCTTCTGGGAGCA
>CAMAGI010000137.1 GCA_945833775.1 uncultured Lachnospiraceae bacterium | reverse complement strand
TCAAATCCCTCCTTCTCCGCCATTGAAAACCCCGGTATTCGTAAGGATACCGGGGTTCATTCTATTCTTTTTAACCCCGGAAGTTGGGTTTTCGAGGAATCCAACCTTCGGGGTTTTGACTGTATTTCCGGCTCAAAAAGCCGTTTTGCTAATATGAATGCTAACATAAATTATTCAGAATCTTGTCCATAGTCTCTACCGCCTTCTCCTGCATGGCTGTATTGACATGGGAATAGGTGTCCATGGTCACCTGAATGCCGGAATGTCCCAGCACCGCTGACACCACCTTCTCGGGAACGCTGGCCCCCAGCATGGCATTGGCGAACGTATGCCTCAGATCATGAAACCGTATTGCAGGCAGCCCGGCCTGATCCAGTGCTTTCAGATACTGATGGCGCAGCGCGTTGGATGTAAAGGGCGTACCGGTCTCCCGGAAGCATACCAAATCCTGCTCGTTATAGGTCGCTCCCAGCTCTCTGCGCCTTTCTTCCAGCAGTTCCCGCCTCGTCCTCAGCGCATCCGCCACATACGCAGGAAGGCACAGCAGCCGTCTGCTGCTTTTTGTCTTTGTCTCAGATATGGTAAACACATCCAGGTTTTCACAACGGGCGGAATGCCTGATGAATACCTGCCTGGCATCCAGATCCACATCCTTCCACCTGAGTGCCAGCACTTCCCCGCGTCTGAGCCCCAGAGATACTGCCAGCAAAATCGGCCAGAACACTTCCGTCCCTCTGCTGGTCTCCAGGAGCCGTACAACCTCAGTCGGGGTCAATGTGTTGGCTTCAAAGCGCTCTGCTCTGGGCGGCGTTACCATCTCCGCCGGATTTCTCGGCAGCGCCTGAAGCTTTACCCCATAATCAAATGCTTTATGCAGGTTATTATGGACGTATCTGACCGATGTGCCGGAAAGCCCTCTGCGCAGAAGCTCTGAATACAAATCCTGAATGTGCTTAGGGGTCAGTTTTACCAGAAGAATCTCCCCAATAATAGGGCAGATATGCTTCTCCACATTCGTTCGATACCCCCGAAGGGTATTTGGTGCCAGATTCTGGGCGCAGTAATTGTCCAACCAGTAATTCAGGAACGAACAGACTGTGCTGCAGCTGAGATTGCTACTGAAAGACGTTTCCACCGCTTCTATTCTGGAGCGAAGCGCTCGTTCCGCCTCTCGTTTCGTTAAGTAGCCAGACTCCCACTTCTGCATCCATTTTCCTCTAGCATTCTTACCAATATAGTAGCAAATAGCATACTTTTTTCCTCGTTTTACAACAGTTCCCTTCATCGTATTCCCCCTTATGTCTTTAATGGGCAGCAGGTGATTGCCTGCTGCCCCCAGTCTTCTTATCCACCTCTCACTGAGGACTCAATCCACGCGGACAAACTACGCTCCGGGATGATAACCCGGCCGCCCAGCATAACATGCGGAACTGTATTTTCCTTTACCATACAGTACAATTTACTCTGGCTAATTCGCAACAGGATAGCAGCTTCCTTCACGGTCAAAAGTCGATCCATATGTATCCTCCCCTCTTTATTCTTCATTTTCAAGGTAATTACGTGCAAGCGCTTGATCCAGTACCATCAACCTCGGACGGCCCTGGAGGGATGATCTACAGCTATAAAGCCGTTTTATTTTGCCATCCCGCTTTTCTTGGGATATCATGATCAACCCAGCGCCGTACAAGTGCTCATTGGTTTTCTCGCAGGTCAGGGGAAACAGCACATTCAGCCGCTTCCAGTAGTTGACCACTTGCGCAAAGACCTTATTCTGATAATACCACAAGCAGCCGTCCTCAGCATACCCGACATGCACGCCGGCCTCATAGCAATCGATGTCGGGAGCAATGCGGATATCCTTCTGCTCCAGCATCTCGAAGAAGGCCTTGAGATACATGCAGACGGGGTTTTGCCCCTGGGCCACGGCTTCACTTTCCAGACCGGCACTACCAATAGCAACGCCAAATCGAGAAAGGGTGGTCATTTCCATACCCGGTTCGATTCCACCGATATCATTACCGTACATACAAAGAATACTTGCTGTAAATGACAAGATGATTGAGTTGTCAACAGAACGAGCTTCTTTGAAGTCTCTCTCAAACCGATTGCGTTGATCCTGAAAGTTCCGAGCTATGAAACCAATGATTCTCTCAGCATTTTTTCCAGCCCATTCAAGGAAATAGAACATGTGTGTGCTAATAAGGAGTGGATCATCCTGATATCGTTTCAAAACCTCCCCTTTCACATCACCCTTGGAGATAGACAGAATCAGCATTCTGAGCTGAGTAGATTGAGAGCCGCCAAGGTCTTCGCCGGTCACAACGACACAGCTGGAAGGCAGGAATTCTCGCGCTTTTCCAAGCTCGGCGTTGCTCCGCGACTTTCCAATGCGGTCGCCGGCAGCCCGAACTACCGATTCAAGCTTCGCCAAATTGGCTTTGCCATCTTGTGCCGTAACTGGCGGGCGGTAGTCATCCAGCAGAATAACCTTGCCATTCCCTTCCCCCAGCTTCATCTCCAGGGCAGTCTCCGTATCCTTGAAGGATGCCTCGGGCGAACTGAGCTGTTCTTGAAACAGGCGGAAAAGTGCCAGCGAGAGGGAGGTTTTCATGGATCCCGTCCGACCGGACAGGAACGTAACGAAGCGGGGTATGTGGCCTGCGGCTGAGAAGAGGTTAAACATCGGGCTCAGATGCGCCACCAGGAAAAGCGGTATAATCATTGCATCCTTGTCGGAAACCTCCAGAAAACCCATTGCCGCCTGAAAAGCTTCTTTCGGAGTCATCTCAGGCTTCCTTGCAATGGTTCTGCCGGTGCGGAACACCACATCCGGGTTTGACAATATCGCGCCGTCGTGGGCGAAGACCCATGTTTCATTGATTTTAATGAACCCGCTTTTTCCGACATATAGCCTCTCTGGCAGTGACCCAAGCTGATCGCGGATATAGTTGCTGACCAAGATCTGTGCTTTACCAACGGATGGGTTGACATAACACTCCGGCATTTTTCGCTGTATTACGCCTATCACATTTTCAATGTCTTTGACGCCCAGCAAAATGTCCTGTGTCTTCCCTTGGGTAAGCAGACGAATGACAAATTTGCTTTCCCCCTCCTTGGGCCGATCCGGTCTGAGCCAGATCTGGTGTTCCACAGCCTTCACAGAGAAGTTAGCAAGGGTAACCTCCTTGTCGCCAATCTTGCACCGCATCTCTCCAGAAGGCAGCGGAACCACTATCGGCTGATCCGAAGAACTCTTCCTTCCTGAGTCGAGCAGAAGCTCTGGCTTTTCTTTCCCCTTGTCGGCTTCGCCGCTTTGGCAGAGGATCTCATCCCCCCGCTTAACGACAACCTTCATCTTTTTTGCCTGTCCCAGGCTTTCCTCAGCCTTGCGTAGCAGAAGCTGCTGCTCGAAAGGAAGGTTAAGTACGGGGTCTTTGTAGATAATTCTGTCCAAATAATCAGGATCGTCTGGAGTGAGCCCCGACGGCTGAATTCCTGACAGGTATTCCAGCTTTCCGGGGGGTATCCCGTTTACCCACTCTTCAAGGAAAACCATGGGATCAATGGTTTCTCCATCCGTCCTAAAGTGGGGATAATACAATTCCCGTGTCCGATCGCTTTGGAACACCATCGGGACAATCAGTCCGTCTTCTGTTCTCGGGACCAAGGCACTTTCGTAGTTCTGCAGCGCTTGCTCTTTTTCATCGTCTGTAAGAACCTTTTTCTCGTCAGTCATAGAATCACCTCCTTTCAATGGTTTTCTCCGTTTGGAGATACTGATATGATAGCACATCAGAACTACTTTTAATTATATTTGAATTTTAATTTCTATAAACTCAAAGTTCATAGAAAACATGAATGACCGCTACCAATGGCAGCGGTCACAGTAACAGGATTATTTACTTAGCCTCCCACGCATCTGAGAATACTCCTCCACAATAGCAGGCACGTCCCTTTCAATCTCTAAAGCAACAACCGTTTTGCATACCAATGTCAATAGAAATGAATATGGATGCAGCTTTGCAAAAGGCTCAGTTGGATCCGATGCTAGGCTCTTGAATTGGATGGATGCCGGCAGAATCTTGGAAAATAGTTCTTGATCCGGGAAAATAGGATCCGTGTATCTTTTGCAAACTACCAAAAAATCTTCTACCCAAGATGGAGTAATATCCTCAACATTTGGTATCTCTGGGTATTTTGCAGAGAAATACTTGATTTTTTCGATCATGCCGCATTCCAAATTCAAAACACGCTCAAACAATACGGGAAAAGTACGTTGGAAGGCCGTCCATCCCAGAGCGTCTTCAATGTCATTATCGTGTGTTTGGATCAAACCAGTGAAGTATAGTCTGTTAAGTATATTTCTTAGGAATACTCTGGTTTTCGAATCTATTTTATCAAATCCCAAGTAGAATAATTGTGTATTTACCATTCTAATCAATCTAAGTGCACTATGAATTTTCATTTGTATATCTCTGTGATAATCTGCAATTCTATACCTAACAAATGCAGATTGGGCATAGCGGGGTTGATAATCTGTATACGAGTATTCAAACACATCCACATTTTCAAGATCCCTGAAAATATCACGAGCAAACCTATGAAACTCTTCCCGAATATTTTGCTCAAGTCTGTGTGTGTCCTCTTCTTCATAGAAGTATTCATACAGCAATTGGAATTCAGACCAAAAACTTTGGGCATTTTCTTTTACCGTATTCGGAAGCAATTGTAGCAGGTATTCTTTATAATTCTCCAAGAATTTGCCTCGCTTCTCCTCTGACCGATTTCGCTCAGTTTTTTCTATCTGCTCCAATAATATAGCCCTAAGCTCTGGATCTGAATGGGAATTCCAATGATAATTCTTTGCTCCACCCCGACAATCTCTCTCGGGAACCAATTCCTTTCGAATTGACAGTAAATTGTCAAATAAAGTATAGAGGGCTTGAGTAGAAGATGGGAGCACCTTATCCCTATCTTCTAATTCTGAGATTAACACATCAAGTCTTGCAAGTGCCATCGTTAGCGTTTTGATATCGACCCCAGACTCCTTGCAAAAAATATATTCATCCAACAACTTGAGCCGTTTGGAAAACTCCCCCCGAAAACTTTGTAGCAACTTGTCCTGAATATAGACATTATTCAGGTAATGCAACGCAATA
The DNA here is from genome assembly GCA_945833775.1 of uncultured Lachnospiraceae bacterium. Classification (GTDB taxonomy): domain Bacteria; phylum Bacillota; class Clostridia; order Lachnospirales; family Lachnospiraceae; genus Acetatifactor. Next base: position 1,335 of record CAMAGI010000137.1, on the reverse strand, counting down.
AAGTCTTGGCTGATATCACAGCCTAAGGATTCCTCAATCTTGGATGCCAATTTTTGAAGGATAGCGTCCGAATACGCGGCCCCTTCGCACTTGCTAGACTCATCTCTCGTCTGCAGTATTGTAGTAAGAAGGTCTTCCACTTCCCAAGGAATAAGATTCGGATATCTGTTATTCGCGTCCCTTTCTTCTGGAACCTTATGAGGGAATATCTGATTTACAAGAATGTTGTTACTATTGAACAATTCAACATTTTCCAAACATTTTAGAAAAAATGGCTGAGAAGGCTTTCTCCTCCGTTTCATTGTTTCATGATAGATAGTTAAGAACTCATCTGCTGTTCTATCAGAAGGAAGACGCCGCCATCCACAGGCATCATAGCTCGTCATTCGTTCACTCATAGTTTTCACCCACCAAACTTCTGCTTGCCCACCATGCCCACCAGGAAAAAGCGCCTATAATACCTTTGTTTTTGGTGGGAATGGTGGGAAGCTTAGTATACACAGTATACCAGCTTTCGACCACCATTTCCACCATTTTTTGACAGGATACTATCTTTTTCTGTATTTTCTTGTGGTGGACAGAACGTTGTAATCCATATTGGACTTATCCTCTTCCCTTCTTTTTCCAGAAATAGTAGGTGGACAGCGCCAGGCTGACGCCCTTGATGAAATACTCCACAAGGACGACAGCCTCAGTAGTCATTTTCCTCTGCAAGTCTGGATGACAACCTCCGCTGCGCAGACGATTGCCAGGGTGATTACAAAACCAAATACGAAAACACTGATTTCACTCATTTTTCAAAATTCAACTCCTTTATCTTTCTATAGAAGGTTGAGGAGGACATCCCCAGCCTTCTCATGGCCTCTACCGCCATGATTTCGCCAGCACGCCACTGCATCACTACCGTTGTAAATTCCGGGCACTCGATGGGCTTACGGCCTTTGTACTTGCCTTCCTGTTTGGCAATGGCGATTCCTTCCTTCTGCCGCTGGAGCAGGTACTCCCGTTCCAGCTGAGCAACGGCACCGAAGATGGTCAGGACAAATCGCCCGCTGGGGGTGGATGTGTCCAGAGACTCCTTCTTGGAGATGAACTCCACCCCTTTGGTGGTGAGCTGCTCAATCAACTCCAGCAGATCCTTGGTGCATCTGGCAAACCGGGAAATGCTTTCCACAACCACGGTGTCTCCCTCCCGAACGAATTCCAGCAGCTTCCGTAACTCTGGCCGGCTGGTGTCCTTGCCGCTCTGGCGGTCGATGAACACCCGCTCCACACCCAGCTCCTGCATGAGAACCTCCTGACGGGCGGTATTCTGGCCAATGGTGCTGACCCGCA
>CAMAGI010000136.1 GCA_945833775.1 uncultured Lachnospiraceae bacterium | reverse complement strand
GAAAAATGCTTCATGCTTTCTCTTTCTTGTCCCGTCTGTCACCCTCCACACGGGTCAGACGATACTCAAAATCTTTCTTGTCCTTCGCTGCCATGATGTTGAGGATCATGCCGGAAAAGAGAGACTGAATCCCCGCCAGGGCGATAAAACCGCTCACGATTAACGTGGGGAATCTGGGAACAAGTCCCGTGTTCATGTACTCCGTCAATACCGGAACCATCAGGACCGCCGCCACAATTCCCAGCACGACAGCCATCAGACCAAAAAACGCCATAGGGCGGTAATTCTTGTATAACTGTATCATTTTGCAGATCACCCGCATGCCGTCGCTGTAGGTGTTGAGCTTGGAGACACTGCCCTCGGGGCGGTCACGGTACTCAACCACCACATTCTCCACCTGCATGCTATAGTTGACCGCATGGATTGTCATCTCTGTCTCAATCTCAAATCCCTTGGAGAATACAGGGAATGTCTTTACAAATGCATAACTGAACGCACGATAACCGGTCATGATATCCTTAATTTCGGAATGGAACAGACTATTGATGCCGAAACGCATCAGGCTGTTTCCGAAATTGTGGAAGGGACGCTTGTTCTCCGTGAAATAGGTGGAGGACAGCCGGTCACCGACCACCATATCCGCATTGTGCTCCAACACCAGATCCACCATACTGCGGGCACAGTCAAGGGGATAGGTGTCATCGCCGTCAATCATCAGATAACATTCCGCATCGATCTCACGAAACATTCTGCGGATGACATTTCCCTTGCCCTGCTTATATTCATGACCGATGATTGCACCTGCCTTCCGGGCGATCTCAATGGTGTCGTCGGTGGAGTTATTATCGTAAACGTACACACACGCCTCGGGCAGCGCTTCCTTTACACTTGTCACCACTTTTCCGATGGTCGGGGCTTCGTTGTAGCAGGGAATCAAAACTGCAATCTTGTCCATTCTCAGGATCCTCTCTTCCGTATTTATATACGCTGTGCATAGATGTTTATAGTGTATCACGTTTTTTCTTTCTAAGCCACACTTTTTGTGATATACTTAAGAAAATTCCCGATCGGGAACCTCATCGTAAATCATGGAGGTCATATGGATACGTTTTGTAAGAGGCTGTATGCCTTTTCCTGTAAATTCATAGAATTGTTTGCCCTTGTGCTCTCTGCACTGCTTTTTCTGGGCGCCTTTGTCTGCACCGGCTATGCGACGGACATGGAGAGCCAGAAGGTTCTCCTAAGCCTGGATAATCCGCTGTGGGGACTGTTCGGTATTGCCGCCGGCATCGCACTCATGTACCTGGTCACACGTCTGCTGGATGGAGAACGCCTGGCGGGAGGAAAACGCCTGTCCCGAGCACTTACTGTGGGGAACCGCCCCCTGCGCATTCTATTTGCGGCGGTCGCCCTGCTTTATCTTGTACTGGGTCTGTTTCTTGTGCTCTTTGGCAAAACCGTCCCCGCCGCCGACGCCTATTCCGTCTACAGCGCGGCACAGTCTGCCGCCCGGGGGGATTTAAGCGTCATTCACCCCACCGACTCGTACCTTTCCTACTACCCCCAGCAGGTGGGTCTCATGGCCTTTGAAGAGCTCTTCATCCGCCTGTGGAATCTGCTGCCCACAGGACAGCATGCCTACCACGGCTTGAAGCTTCTGTACATTTTGCTGGCAATCGCCTCCCTCTCTTTCCAGAGAAAGACCATGCATCTGATCTGGGCGGATGAAAAGGCGGAGCAGATTTTTCTGCTGCTCAGCGCTCTGAACCTCCCCTTTATCATGTACACCTCCTTTGTGTACGGCGAGATTCCCTCCTTTTTTACATTTTCGGCAGGTCTCTATCTGTTGACGAAATACTTAAAAGACGCGGACAAGGGCACCGTAAAACGGACGTCATCGGCTGTGGGAGCCGTGATCTGTCTGGTTCTCAGTGTCATGCTGCGCAAAAATTCCCTGATCCTGATTCTGGCAGTCTGCATTGTTCTGATCGGAGAGTGGCTGCGCACCAGGCACCATACGCTCCCGCTTCTGGCAATCGTACTGCTCATCTGCAGCATCGGTATCCTGCCCGCCGTTCAGAAAACATACGAACTTCGTTCCGGAAGCACCCTGAAAAGCGGTGTGACCGCCACCTCCTATCTGGCCATGGGCATGCAGGAATCCTCCCGTGCCAACGGCTGGTACAACGGCTTTAATTTCGAAACCTACCGCGACACCGGCATGGACACCGCGGCAACCAATACCATCAGTCGACAGGCGATCGCGGATCGTCTCTCTTATTTCAAGGCACACCCCGCCTACGCCGCATCCTTTTATCTGGGCAAGCATCTGTCCCAGTGGGCGGACGGAACCTTCGCCTGCCGTCAGGCCACACTCGCCACCTTCGGCGGTCGGAGCGACTTTTGCACCTCCCTCTACGAAGGCGAATACAGCCGCTTTTTTATCGTCTACTGCAATCTGTTCCAGAACCTTCTCTATCTCGGTGTCTTCTGTTTTTGCAGGTTTGTATGGAAAAACGCACGCCGCGCAAAAGCTCCCGCCACCGAGGCGGTAACCCTTCAACAGTTTGAGCAGACTGCCGAAACCGACACTGCGCCGATTCTTGTACAATACGCCGGATTCATCGGCGTTGTCGGCGGTTTCCTATTCCATATATTCTGGGAGGCCAACTCCCGCTACATCTTCCTGTACGGCCTGTTGCTGGTTCCCTATGCAGCAAGAGGTCTGTCCGGCATTTTTACCATCATACTTCGCAAAGGAGAACTGTCATGAGCCGTAAAATAACCCTTTCAAGAGCCAAACACTACCTGTTACCGATTCTGTTGATCCCGGTACTCATCGTGCTTCTCCTACTGATTTTCTCCATTCCTCACCGTCTGCAGCGAAATCAGGATATGAAGCGCCTGTCTTCGGAGAGATATGAAGCCGTCTTCTGCACCATGTTTTCCACCGGAAATTTCAACGAGAGTGACTTTGCCGACTATCGCGGCATCCCCACCGTCATGTCGGATTGTCCTTCGGAAAGCGCCGGGGAAGTCGCCTCATACATCGAACGAGCCATCTCCTCCGGCAACTATGTTCATCACATCTATCTGGGACTGGATCCCGAAAAGCTGCGCTCCTCCTCCCTGCACAGCAATCGTCTGATGAAGGTAAGCCTGAAAAAATATTTGCTCCCCATCATTGAAGCCCACCCGGAGATTACCTTTGAAGTTCTCTTCCCCACACCCTCCATGGAATATTGGGCAAATAAAGAAGAAGCCGACATCACCAAGGTATTGGCAGCCTACAGCATAACCGCCTCCGCGCTGACACAGTACGGAAACGTCTCCCTGTACTATGTCGGTGCCGAGGACTGGCTGATCAAAAACTCCGCAAATTATGATCGAGACACTGATGAAAGCGGTACTCTCCTCACGGAGGAGATGGCAAGGCACCTGCTGTTACTGACGTTCTGCGACGGCAAATACCGCCTGGACCGCGACAGCATCACCCCCTACTTTCAGGGTGTCAACTTAAAAATCCTGACCGATAAAGCCAGACCGGCGGTCTATCCGGATCTGTCCGATCTGTGCATCGTCTTCCTCGGCGACAGTATTATCGGCAACTTCTCCGGAAGCCTGTCCGTTCCCGGAGCGACTGCTGCGCTGAGCGGAGCTGCCACATACAATCTCGCCGTGGGAGGAACGCCCGCCGTGCTCGGCGATGCGGACGACGATCTCTCCTTCCTGCGGGTTCTGGATTATCTGATTCAGGGCAATGAGGACGCGCTCCCCGCGGATCATTTCTACCGGGAGAAGCTGGAAGAATACCGTTTGAGAGATACCTCCAAGCGTCTGTGTTTCGTCATCAATTACGGCCTGAATGACTACTTTGGCGGCTGCAGAGTGGCGGATCCTGCCGATCCTTACAACACCAATACCTACGCCGGTGCACTGCGCACCGGACTGATCCGCCTGAAGGAAGCTTACCCCGAGGCCGAAATCATTCTCGCCACGCCGAATTTTGTGTCCGTTTTTGAGAACGGTTCCCAGCTGACCAGCGATGTGGGCAGCGTTTTGACAGACTACGTGGATGCAGCCCTGACCGTGGCAGAAGAATGCGATGTTCTCTGTCTTGATAACTATCATGATTTGGGAGTGAATGCCGAAACGGCAGAGGAATATCTCCAGGATATGTGCCATCTGAGCGACAGCGGAAGATATCTGTATGCTGTGAAACTGGTGAGATTTATAGAGGGGCATCAATAATACATTGCCCCTCTGAAAATCCCGTAAAAATACCACAGACCGCACACCAGGTGCCATGCAAATGCAAGCCACTGTGCGCCGATTAAAATGGTTTTTCTGCGCTCTCCGGGCGCAGTTTTTTCATCTGCACGTTTTTTTAATTGTCTGCCCGTCTCTTCGATCAGCACCACTGCCGCACCGAAAAAGGCGAAGAAAATTCCATACATATATCCCCAGGAAAAGTTGAAATCCGGCTCTCGGAATCCCTTCTCATAGAGGAAGAATGCCATCAGAAACCCCATGGCGAACAGCTGCCAGGAAAAACGAAACAGCGTGTCTGTCTTGAGACGGCGCAGATTGCAGATTAACACCAGAAGCGGGAAACCCAGCGCCAGTCCCACCGCCAGCGGAATGTTGTCACAGTACAGACTCCAGATCCGGCCAAAACAGAAGCCGATACCGCCCTCTTCGCCCTCAGACGGAACGAAAACTCCCCGGTACTGATACAGAAGATCCAGAAAGGTAGGCACAAAACAAAGCCCCAGCCGGATAGTGGGCAGAAAATTGCGAAAACCGCTTAGCACCAGCCGATACAGCATAATCAATCCGGCCGCCCCCACCAGCACAATCGTAAAGCTTGGTTTGGCCATGGTCGCCAGCAATAAAAAGACGGAAAACAGAACCTCGTCCCGAAGCAACTCCTTCGAGGATTCTTTACCAGGCTCCCTGGAAGTCTCCGTCTCATAACTGTCCAAAAGCTTGACATACCACACAAAGGCCAAAATTGCAAACGGGCGCGCCGCCATATAGGTCGCATTGTGAAAGGGATTTCCCGTGAACACGCCCAGGTAGGTGAACCGAATCCCGGGCAGATAAATCCCCGCAGGCGGAAACACCATGGATACCATAAATAACGACACCGACACCGCACTGATAAGCAGCCGGATGAAGAGCGGAATCTCCTTGCCTGTCGTGTCAGCCGATGCACTCCTGCGCTGTGCGGCATCTCCCCGCAGCCGTCCGCACACGAGGGCTTCCAGCGATAACTTCGTGATCACACAGGCGGCACTGTTTAACAGCATGGTCGCCAGTGCCATCGCCATCTCTTTGCTCACAAACAAATGCAGAAGCGCGGCAAAGGAAAACAGAATCGGATAGGGGAAGCTATAACCGCTGTCCAATCCCTGCATCGTCAGAATATAGGCTTTCATATCCGAGTGGAACAGCCCGCTTAAGGGCTCTTTTAAGCTTTCCACGCACTGCGTATAAAACAACTTCAAAGTCACCGCCGACAGGATGACTACCAACACCCCGAAAAAGATACCGTCAAGGATCTTGTCTCTGTCCGGTGTCCTACATTTTCTGCTCTTCATTTCGATTCCTTTCCCTTCCGGTCATATTCCGGATCTCTAACTCACTGAATTTCCCCGCTGTCAGGGTTTTGGCACACAAATCCACATGACGTTACAAAACCAAGCGCCGTGTACTACCAGGTTTTACGGTATTCCGCCGGAGAAACACCCTCCACCTTGCGAAACTGTCTGGCAAAATAATTGGCGTCCGCAAAACCGCAGGATGCGGCAATCTGCTCCATCGTCTCATCCGTGAAGCGCAGCAGTTGTTTTGCGTGGGTAATGCGCACCTGCAGCAGATACCCCGAGATGGATACCCCGTACTGTTCCTTAAAAATGCGTGTGAGATAATATTTATTAATGTAGAACCGCTCCGCCAGCTGTTCCAGGCGAATCGGTTCCCGGTAATGCTCGTCCAGCCATTCTTTCAGTACCTGCAGATCCCGGCGTTTACGTCCACTCTCCGGCCGTTCCCTACGTCCTTGCGAATTCCAGCTATGCTCCATCAAAAGCGTGAGCAGGCCGGTGAGAGTCTCACAGATCAGCATGTCCTTCACATAATTATCCGAGGAGGCAATGTCGTAGAGCCGGGTCAGAATCTGCTCCCACTTTGTGCTGTCCTTCACGCTAAAAGCAGGCGTTCCGCCGCGCTCCACATATTTTTCATAGATTCCGACCATATTGGGTCCGTAGAAATGCACCCACTTAAGCCGCCACAAGCGCTCAGAGGAGCGGTGCTGATAAGGTTTTCGGCAATCGATAAAGACACAGCTTCCCTTTCCCAGCGCATACGTCTCCCCGCCGTACTCAAGCGTTCCCGCCCCGTCCAGCACAATGAAAAAAAGATACGAATGCAGATTACTGCGGCTGCTACTGTGGGGCTTGTGGGCCTGAAGGCTCCCCACCTCCTGCAGATGCAGAAGATTGGCCTTGGCGAAATCCGAAGGCGTATAGATGATGCGGTTCGACTTGACCAG
>CAMAGI010000135.1 GCA_945833775.1 uncultured Lachnospiraceae bacterium | reverse complement strand
ACTGGCATACGCACTGATGGGCCGGTCTGTTTCATTCGGGAGGCGTTCGATGATTGCTGTCGCGCTTTACAAAGAGGCATTGTGCTATTCCTACATAAAAATCACATCGTATAGTTTGTTTGCAAATACCTTGTGCATTTCTGCATTCGGATGGTTCAAACCGTTTGCCAGCAAAGCAGTTGTATCTACTCCCAGTGATTCGAGGAGCTGCCATTCGGCATATGCATCTGCAATCGGAATATCCAGTTGGTTGGCAATCTTTCTGGCTCTGGCAACATAGGCATCCATGTGCCCAGCCTTTTGCAGGTTTTCAAAATATCTGTGAACATACCACCAAAATCCCCAGAAACCTTTTACACGATGCTTACACAGCATTCCGGGTGTCATGAGTACTGTTTCAATATTACTTTCACGCAACCGAATCAGAATTTGCTCCATATTCTTTTCGTATTCTTGTAACGCCGAGTCTCCCTTGTGGGCGTTTGTTACATCGTTAGTACCAAACATAACACAGCAAAAGTCCGGTTGCCTTGCCAGAACATCTTGCTGTATTCTGGCAAGACCGTCTTTGGAAAAATTACCGCCCACTCCGGCATTGACAATTGAAACCTCCTGCCCTATCTCTTCCCTAATTCGGTTTCTTAGTATATTCCAGAACACCCATTCTTCGTGGCGAACAGATTCCTTATGCCCATGAGCAAATTCAAACTGGCCATCCGTTATACTGTCACCAAAAAAGCAAAGTACTGGACACTCGCCATTTTTGATTTTTTGTGCAATTTTAAGCATGTTCACCCTCCTTGAGGAATATGTGGAGATCTTTCGCAAGACCAGATAGGAAGCTTTGGTTACTCCCGCACTTCCAGTTCAATAAATTGATCTTCCAGATTAGGAGCGCTTGCCTTGATATGGATTTTGCCGCATTCATTGCCCGTTCGAATTACGGCAAGGGCCTTGCCGTAATAAGTGGTATGGGTATCAGCAAAGAAGCACTCTCCCATATTCGGCTTCGCAGAACCCAGCGCCAACAGACTGCCTGCTCCGGAAACAGTTACTGTGATAGGAACATCTTCTGTGGACTTGGTAACACCATCTGTTCCCACCAGATCAATATTCACATAGCACAGATCTTGACTGTTGGGACGCAGAGACAGCTTTTCAGGGATGATTTGCAGCTTTGTTTCTTTCCCTGCAGTTGTCATTGACGTGCGAGAGATCTCCTTTCCGTTACTGTCATAGCTAATGGCTGTGATGGTGCCTGGCACATAAACCACCTTGGGATATACAGCCTTATATTCTTTCGTCTTCTTCTTTCCGTAAGACTTGCCGTTCACAAGCAGTTCTGCCATTGCTCCACTTGCATAAACGGTTACTTTTGCCTTTTTGCCCTCACACCCATTCCAAGACCAGCTTGCCACAGCATCCGTATTTCTCCACATGGATACAGAGCCGAGTTCTCCTGCGTGGGTCAGAGGTTCAACGCCAATTCCAGGAGTATCCGTAAGTCCCCAAACGAGCCTATTCCACTGAGTTTCCGGTCGGAGCTTTCCACAGATATCAATCACACCACAACCACCAGAAATGATGGGCGAATCCTCGCCGGGATTTTTGAAGCTTTTGTAACGAACTGTACCCAGACCAGATTCACCAAGATAATCCCATCCTGTCCACATATAGTCTCCAATGACATAGGGGTACTTCGTTACTAATTTCCAGTTCTTGTAGAGATTTTTGGGAAGTGTTTCAGAACCTACGATCACACGATCGGGGTGGAGTTTCCCGTCCATCTCATAGCGGGAGGCAGCATAGTTGTAGCCTCCGATGTCCAGATAAGAGATGGCTACCTCTGTTGCCTTATCTGCGGCAGGCTTCGCAGCAGCACCCTCAATGATGCCGCCCATCTTGTTCATCAGAAGATTGAAGAAAGCGGAGGTGGGCAGGTTGTCCATGGTCTGGCTGCCGTTCTTGTTTTCTTTTCCATCCTTTTTATCGCCGTAGATTCCACCGCCCTTTGCTGCCATGCTGCAGAGCATCATATTGATACCCAACGTGACAGCCTTGTCCGGGTCCAGCGCTCTGACCAATTCGGCCATCTTTCTGCAAAGCTCTTGACCTTCAGGTATGGCAAGTTCGGAAATTTCGTTACCGATAGAGTTCATGATCACACTGGGATGATTGTAATTTTTTATAACCATGGCAGTCAGATCCTGTTCCCACCACTGGCGGAACTCCTGATCTGCATAATCATACGGGTTTTTGTGTACCAGCCAGTTATCGCAAAATTCGTCCATCACATACATACCCAGCTTGTCACAGGCGGTTAACAGCGCTTTCGATGCGGGGTTGTGAGCGCTGCGAATAGAGTTGAAACCTGCTTCTTTCAGCAGGCGAACCCGGCGCTCCTCAGCATCTTCGAAGGAACAGGCACCCAAGATGCCGTTATCATGATGAATGCAGGCACCCCTTAGAAGCGTTTCCTTGCCATTTACATAGAATCCCTTTACATCCCATTTCAGTGTTCGGAAACCAAACAGGTCTTCTGCCTGATCCACTTCCTTTCCATCCTTCAAAAGATACGCGGTACAGCGGTAGAGTTCGGGATGCTCCGCATCCCAGAGTCGGGGCTGCGGAACACAAAGATGAATGGTGGCCTGCTGGTTTACCACATTTTCGATTGCCTCTGCAACAACTTCGTCATGATCCGTAACAACGACTTTGACCTGATCACCTCCGCTGACTGCTGCCTTGACTGCAACGGATTCATTATCAGCAGTGGAGATCAGCAGCCCATCCGGTAGGAAATGGAAAGCGTTACCTGTATATAAGTTTACATTTCGGTAAATACCGCTTCCGGAATACCAGCGGGAGTTAGGAACCGCGGAATTATCTGCAATTACTTTGATCTGGTTTTCTCCGCCGAAGTGCAGGTGCTCGTCCATGGAGACATAGAAATTGGTGTAACCGTAGGGCCGCTGGGCCGCCAAAACACCATTGATATAGACCGATGCATTCTTATACACTGCCTCAAATTCGAGGATATGCACATTTTCGTGCTCATTTTCTGGTATGAAGAATGTTTTAGAGTATTCATAAGCACCGCCAGGGAAATATCCGCAGGCTCCGGCAGTGGGCGTATTCCGGTCCCGCTTTTCATACAACATAGCGTCATGAGGAAGATTTATAGATTGAGGAGCCTCGTCAGAATCGACGCGTTTGAACTGCCAGTTCAGATTGAAATTTGTCTTTTTCATTTGTTAACCTCCTTCAAATACGCAAAAAAGCTTCGCTGTTTGTGCAGTATATAATATCCTCGCGTCCTGCAACTGCTGCAAATAGCCTTTCAAGGCCATCCCAACTTGCGGCACCCTTGCCGTAATCCATTTCATAGGAATGACCCCACAGATAGAGCAGCAAATCCCGGTCGTCAGCCTCCGCCTCGAGAAACTTTTTGACCAATTTCATTGTATTCCCCATAATCACAGAAGAAGATGGGCGAAAATTCAGAGGGTTCTCGGGATATTCAAAGCCTCCAGAGGGCAAAACAGCTCTGGCATAAAGATAACCCTGTGCCTTCAAGTGCTGTTCCACGGCGGGAGATGTGGAGCCATGTGCATAAGCGTGACCAAGAATTTGTTTTCCGGTGAGCCGTTCAAGTATTTCCTTGTCCTGATTCACGGATCTTTGCATCATTGAGTCGTTGACCTTTCCGAGAGGCTCGTGCCGGTACCCGTGAGTAGCGACTTCCATCTGCGCGTACACATCCCGAATCTCATCCTCTGGGATGCGGTTGTGGGGTACATAGGAGAATGGCCAATGGTGCCGGATGCCAGCCTCACAATCCTGAAACGAAAAGGTACCGATGCCTTTTACTTCTCCTTGCAGACCGAACATACCGGAGTTCAGATTAAAAGTTCCCCGTAGGCCATACTTTTTCATGAGCTCCAGTACTTTTTTATCCTGCTCAAGGCCGTCATCAAAGCTTAATGTAAAATATTTCTTTCCCATCACTGTTCCTCGCCAGTCAGGGCTGTGAGATCATAGGCCTGTGCCATTTGTTCTCCGCCTGCCGCATTCGGGTGCAAATAGTCGCCTTGATGAAGTGCTTTCTTTATGCAAGCTGGGTTGTTTTCATCCCGGAGCAACTCATCAGCGTCAAATACATCATCAAACAGATTGCAGGAGCGAATCCATTCGTTGATCCGAATGCGCAGTGCTTCCATTTCGGAGGTGTATCCTTTGTCCATGTAACCTGTTCGGGGCGTCAGGGTCTGGGCAATGACGCGAACACCTCGGTTGCGGAGCTGCGTAACAATGTTTGTTGTGGCATCTTTGTACGTTTCAAAGGAAATGATCGACGCTGTTTTCTTTGTGTAATAAGCAACATCGTTTACACCCAATGCAATAATAACAGCATGAAGATTGTCAAAACTGAGCACATCCCGCTCAAAACGAGCTATTCCCTTTTCCCCATAGGAACGACCCATGAAACCAGGCACGGTGTAGGTCAGACAATTGCCACCTATTCCGGCATTTAGAAGTGTGTACCTCCCCTCAAAGGCATCCAGAAGCCGCTTATTAAGGGGCTTTACCCAGCGGTTCATGGCAGTAATGCTGTCACCAAAGGCAACGATCACTTTAGAGGGTTCTTCTGACTGCACCTCTACCCGGTCCAGGGAGACCACAGCATCATAGAGATTGTATTGTACCTTATAAGGCTCTTTCTGGATCTGAGGTAATGCTTCATCCATAGTGTGATCACCGGGATAGGCAGCAGCTTCCTCTATTGTCATATTGCTGTCCTGAGCCTTGGAAACATAGTAAAGCCGGATCTCCAGCTCTGCACCGGCAGAAACCGGGATCGCTGTCGGATCGGAATAGGTGTATCCGCCTGTCGGAATTGAAAAAGACGTATTCCCTCCGACGGTTATATCGTATTTCTTTCCATTCAACCAAACTGCCAAAGCGCCAATTTTATATGGTTTCTTTCCATAGATGTTTGAAAAACGCATTCTGACCGTCTCTCCCGATATATGAGAGATTACTGTAAATACAATGGTTTTCTTCTTTCCTTGCAGCATACCCATTGCAAAAGAAGGCGCCGCAGCCTGACTCCAGATTGCTGTCCAATTCATATTTTTTCCTCCTTTTATTGTTCAGGATAATGTAAATTGCAGTAATTCCACATTGCCCCTTCCCTTATATCGCAGATATAGCGGACATCTGCTTGCAGGACACCCGGCTTTTTGGGAAAGGTTTGCAGTATTTAAGTCCGTACCCATATTGTCCCAGTTTGGGGAAATTCTGATTTTTCCAATGCTCTGACCGTCTTCGCTGCCAAGGATCTCCATAATGCCATCGCCTCCACGGGCGGTAATGGTAATGTGCTTTGTTTCCGTCAGGTCAAAGTACTTATAACCCACGACACAACCATTTTTGATGCCACATATTCTTGCTTTTGGCGCATTCGTTTCGGTATCTGCATTTACTTCTCCGTCTGCGGGTTCTTTGGGCTCATAATCGGGGCCGTCCTGTGTAATATAGGGGCCACCCATGGGATTGTGTAGGCCGAAAATACCACTGCTTTTCAGGCAGCAGGCAATGTACGCAGGGTAGGTTCCAATACCGCGCAGCGGACCCTCATTCAGACCACAGCTGGTAGATTCCACCATGGAGATACTGCCATCCTCTTTGATTTCAATTCGTTCTGCCACCGGTTGACGGTTTGTCGTTTTACCTGTTCTGCGATGGTCAAAGATATACCACTGACCCTTTACGCACACCATGCCCCCGTGGCTGTTGCCCATGGGGTAAGCGGCGTTCATCAGCTTCCGGCCATTCAGACCGATATCACTGGAAGAATGGATCGGACCTTTGTGAATGAATCCCTTGTCCGGAAAAAGGCTCATGGCATAGTTCAGACCGGTTATGTCAGTAGCTGGGTAGACGAGGTAATACCACTTTCCGATATGGCGGATGGAAGGCCCTTCCCAATAGTTCGGCCTCTTCGGATTGAAGTCAGCCGGCAAAATAATTGTCGGCTCCCCAATGATCGTCAACATATCGGAGCTTAACTCCATTACAAATAGTCCTTTAATCTCGTGCCCAAAATTACCATTGGATGGCTGTCCACTTCCAGCATAAAGGTAAATCCTGCCGTCATCGTCCACCAACACAGCTGGGTCAAAAAGGAACCAATCCTCAGGATTCGAACCGTATACCCTTCCGTCCGGGAAATGAACGTCTCCCAGGTATTCAAATTTTCCCGCAGGCGTATCACAGACAGCAACAGAAGCGATTGAAGAATTCTGAACCGAATAAAAAAGATAATATTTTCCATCTGTCCCCTGAACCACATCCGGTGCATAGTATAGAAGATTTTTCGTGTTCCACGGCGTTTGGTCTTTCCGAAAAATAATGCCCTCATAACGCCAGTCGGACAGATCGTCTTCCGGAGCCGACCAAGAGACATAATCATTGACACAGTATTCTTTACTCCCGAATTGGTCATGGCTTCCATAGATATACACACGACCATCGAACAGCCGGGGCTCTGCGTCTGGAATATACTCCCAGCTGGGTAGATATGGATTGAAGCATTG
>CAMAGI010000134.1 GCA_945833775.1 uncultured Lachnospiraceae bacterium | reverse complement strand
TTTTGATGAAGGAATCCATGAAAGCGATATATTCTTCTTTGGTATACCGGGGCTCATAGGCATCCACGATCTTTTTTGCCTCCTTCGCCCGATCCCGGAGAAGCCGGTATGCACCCAGTGCGAATACCTTCGCAGTCTCCAGATATGCCAGTTCCTCATCCACCACATCAAACTGGGCACTGTGGAAGTTTCCTTCGACACCGCCGGTGTTGAACACAAGAACCGGCTGAATGTGCTGTACATCGCCCACATCCGTGGAGCCTCCGCTGACGCTTCCGGCGTTGTCCTTGATCAGCACCTGATAGCGGTCCCCTGCTGCCAGTTTTGCGGCCTCCACAAGTGCCTCCGCAGGTTTCTGAGGAATGGTGGGCAGATACCCCGGCATCGTCTCAATCTCCACCGTAGCTCCCAGGGCGGCACCACCCGCAAAGAAAGCTCTGTCGGTCTTCTCTGCCGCATCCACGATGGCCTCGTTATTGGAAGCCCGCACCAGGGTTTCCACAACAACCTCCTCCGGGATGACGTTGACCAGATCCCCTCCCTTGGTCACAATCGGATGGATTCTTACATGGTCGCTGTCCCGGAAGGTCTCACGGTGATAAGCCAGTGCTGCCAGTCCCAAAGAAGCGGCATTTAACGCGTTGATTCCCTTCTCCGGGCTGTTTGCCGCATGGGCTGCTTTTCCGTGATAGCGGATAACCTTGCTGACAAAGCCGTTGTTGGAGCCCTGATTGAAGGAGATCTCGGATCCGTTGGTGCTGTGGTGCGCCAGGGAGAGGTCGATATCGTCAAAGGCACCGATGCGGATGAGCTCGCATTTTCCGCCGCCATACTTGATTTTACCGGCTTCCTTCAATTCATTCTTGAATGCAATCTCACCGTACTCCTCCGCCGGAACCGCAAAGAATACAACCTGTCCGTCCAGCTTGTCCGCTACGGCGGGATCCGCCAACGCAATGGCTGCCCCGATGATTCCGGCTAACTGCGCGTGATGCCCGCAGCAATGAGCTCCCTGGGTCTCGGGATTCGCATATTTGTGGGCGGGAATCCGAAGAGCATCCAGCTCTCCGATCAACGCCAGACTTACCACATCCTTTTTGTCCTCATTCAGGTACGCCTTCGCACCGGTAATCGCAAGGTTCTCCTGTACCCTAAGTCCCAGTTTTTTGGAAAATTCGGTGAATTTCGCGGCGGTGCGGAATTCCTTGTAGCCAAGCTCCGCATGGGTATAAATATCTCTTGCAAACTCCAGGATCTCGTCCCGGTGGCTGTCAATCAAATCCATGATTTTCTGTTCCACTGCATCCATTTTTCTACTCTCTTTTCTTATATTTCCTATCGGGTTAGTATGAATTAAATATAAGATACTACCTCTTCCACAATTTGTCAACCTTCTTTTTCATAATTTTGTTACTTTACGGAATACTACGCAGAAAGGAAAGATTAATTATGAATATCCGACATACTCCGAATTCGTACAAAAATGCATATGAAGCGTGTTTTGTGACCGGAAATCTATCCGATAGCCTTCAGGAAAACATCACGCGGTGCAGGGAATTGCTCCCGCTGGACAACAGCTTTGATTTCATGACCCGTGATCTATATCTGGGAAAAACTCCGGCTTTTTTGATGGGCATTAACGGCTTCTGTAAGACCGATATCCTGCAACAGATCTTCTCCGATCTGCAATACCCTCTCTACACGAAAGACGGTACCATCGAAGATCTGATTACCTTTGCGCAGGCCAAGATCGGCTACGTACAGATCACCCCCTGCGCAAGCTGGGAGGTCCTGATCCGAAATCTGTTGAGCGGTCCCGCGGTTCTCATGGTGGAGGGCTTCGATCAGGCGCTTCTCATAGATGCCCGGACCTATCCTGCCAGAGGAATCAGCGAGCCCGATGCAGAGCGCGTCAGCCGTGGTGCCCGGGACGGTTTTGTGGAGACCATGCTCTTCAATGCCAATCTGCTGCGCCGCCGCGTTCGCTCCCCGCGACTGACCTTCTCCATCCATACCCTGGGTGCGACCGGACAGACCGATGTGTCAGTGGCGTATCTGGACGATTGCGTGAACCGTGAACTGCTGGAAGCTGTGGAGCAGAAGCTTGAAAGCCTGGATATCACCGCTCTCACCATGGGGAGCAAAAGTCTGGAGGAGCTTCTTATTCCCAAGAAATGGTTTCATCCGCTGCCATCCATTCAGCTGACGGAGCGCCCGGATGTAGCTGCAAGCTACCTGATTGAAGGACACATTCTGATTCTTGTGGATAACTCTCCCACCGTACTCATTCTTCCGTGCACAATTTTTCAATTTACACAGAGTCCGGAGGATTATTATAAACCACCACTGATCGGCACCTATTTTCGTTTTATGCGGGGATTGTGTATCCCGGTGACCCTTCTGTTGATGCCCCTCTTTCTATTGCTTACGGTTTATTATCCCGAAACAGCCTCGAAGCTGCAGTTACTTACCACGGGAGAAACATCACCGGTGCGAATCACTTTCTATGTTCTGGCGGTTGAATTTCTGTTGGATCTGCTGCGCTATTCCGCCGCGCTGACCTCGGGACGGTTTTCTTCCGCTCTGTCCCTTGTGGGTGGTCTTCTGATCGGTGATATAGCGGTAGAATTGAACTGGGCTTCCACAGAGGTACTTTTTTATGCGGCAGTGACACTCCTCACAAGTCTGGCACTCTCCAGTCCGGAATTTGCTGATGCTCTGCGGGTTTATCGCATTTTTATTGAAATCGGAACGACGGCAGGAGGTACCCTGGGCTTCGGCATTGCGATTGTCCTGGTTCTTCTGTCCGCGGTGACCACCCCCACCTTCGGCGGCATGAGCTATTTCTGGCCCCTCTTTCCTTTCAACGGCAGGGCGCTGCGTCATCTCCTCTTCCGCAGTCCCACCACCGATGCCCAGCCGGTGAAGATCTGGAACCGGGGACACCTGCACCACCGGAAATAATACGATCTCAAAAAAGATGGTATTCTCTGGTTTTCTGTTGAAATCTCCGGTTTTTTTGTATATACTGGAAACAGTTGAAGAGAAACCTGAAAGGAGAGGGAAGAGAATATTATGGGTATTATTATCGGAATCGTTATCGGTGCTATCGCCGGTTGGCTGGCCGGAATGATTATGAAGAGTGAGGGAAGTCTTCTCAGAAACATTATCCTGGGTGTATTGGGAGGAATCGTAGGTAACTTCGTGCTCGGCCTGATTGGTCTTTCCTCCCATGGCTATCTCGGATCCATCGTCGTATCTGTGATCGGCGCATGCATTTTGATCTGGATTGCAAGGCTGATCGGCAAGAAGTAAGCCGGTATTCTCCGGAGTCCGTAAAACAGAAAACCGCGGTTGCATGGTAGCATCCGCGGTTTCTTGTTTTCCCTGTCTCGCAGTCTTATGCAGTTATTTACAACCCGGGGTTAATTCGATCTCGGGCATCAGCTCTTCATCAATAATTTTTAACACCCTGATCAGGGTCTCCAGTTCTTTCGGATCGAGTCTTTGCTCAATCCGTTTCATAACCACTTCCATGTAGTTGTAGCTGATATTGTAGTAATTCAGGTACTTCTCCGTGACCTCCAGGTGGAACTCCCGTTTGTCCGTGGTAGACTGAATCTTTCGTAAATATCCCTTTTTGATCAGATTATTCACCTTGTAGGCTGCATTGGGAGATGAGATGTTGGTCGCCTCCGCAAACTCATTGACCGTCGGATTGTGAAGGGCGTAGATAATCTCCATACAGAACGTCTCCACTGTTGTCAGGGAAGCCTCCCTGTCCTGCAGGCGCTCGAATACCTTCTTGTAAAAATGCAATTTGAATTTCATATACACATTTTCAAAAGCCTGTTGCAACATATACATCCATCCCTCTCATACGGAAGATCTCATGGGAAGTATATCAGCTTTCCTGATCGATTGCAAACGTCAGCTCCGCAGATACCGCAAGCTTGCCATCCACATAGGCTTCTGCCTTTCCGACTCCGATAGGACCTTTGACCGTAATGATCTCACACACCAGCTCCAGCACGTCGCCGGGGATGACCTGGCGCTTAAAACGCGCATTCTTGATTCCGGCAAAGAGCGCGATCTTACCCTTGTTGACCTCCTCGGAAAGGATTGCAACCGCACCGGTCTGCGCCAGTGCCTCGATGATCAGGACACCGGGCATCACATGCTTCTGGGGAAAATGGCCCATAAACTGCATTTCATTGGCCGATACACACTTGCGTCCAACGGCGCGTTTTCCGGGCTCACACTCCACAATTCTGTCCACCAGAAGGAAGGGATATCGGTGGGGAAGGATCTCCTGTATCTGATTGGAATTCAACTCCATAATTACCTCCTTATCGAAACTCTCCTTATTTGCATTTTTTGAAGACAATCGAGGCATTGTGTCCGCCGAACCCAAGGGAGTTGGACATGGCATATGCCACCGGTGTCTTTCTTGCCACATTGGGAACAATATCCAGATCACAGTTCTCATCGGGAACCCGGTAGTTGACGGTGGCGGGCACCAGATCGTCCCGGACACTGAGTGCCGTGATGATCGCTTCCACCGCACCGCTGGCTCCCAGCAGATGACCGGTCATGGACTTCGTGGAGCTTACCATCAGCTTGCCGGCATGCTCCCCGAAGGCTGTCTTGATGGCACAGGTCTCCCCCTTGTCGTTGAGCACGGTGGACGTGCCATGGGCGTTGATGTACGTGATGTCCTCGGGCGCGATTCCCGCATCCTTTACCGCCTGCTGCATACACTTTGCAGCCATGCTTCCGTCCTCCAGGGGAGCGGTTACGTGATGCGCATCGCAGGTTGCACTGTACCCCACCATCTCGCAGTAAATTTTGGCTCCGCGCTTCACCGCATGCTCATACTCCTCCAATACCAGAATTCCTGCGCCCTCTCCCATGACAAACCCATGTCTCTCCTGATCGAAGGGAATGGAGGCTCTGGCGGGATCGGTCGCTGTGCTGAGGGCGTGAAGGGACGTGAAACCACCCATGCCGAAGGGAGTGATGCTGGCCTCGGAACCGCCCGTCACCATCACATCCTGATAACCGTCGCGAATCTGGCGGAAGGCATCTCCGATCGCGTTGGTTGCGCTGGCACATGCGGTCACAACACAGCTGCACATACCGTGCAGACCATAACGGATCGCAATATGTCCCGCCGCCATATTGGAGATGGACATGGGCACAAAGTGGGGGGAGATTCTGTCAAATCCCTTCTCCAAACCCTTGGTGCACTCCGCCTGAATGGTCCCCAGACCGCCGATACCGCTGGATACCATAACACCGCAACGATCACAATCTTCCTTCGAAAAGTCCAGTCCGGAATCTACAACCGCCTCATTCGCAGCTGCCACCGCAAAGATGGTAAAGTTATCCATTCTGCGGATTTCCGATTTGTCCAAAACGCTCTCGGGATCAAAATTTTTAACCTCGCCCGCCAGAGTAACCTTGCGGTCAGTGACATCATAATGGGTAATTCTGCCGATGCCGCATTTGCTCTGTTTGACGGACTCCCACATTTCACTCACACTGTTTCCGATGGGGGTGATTGCTCCCATTCCGGTGACTACTACTCTTCTCATATTGCCATACCTCCATCCACACAAATTACCTGTCCGGTAATGTATCTGCTCGCATCACTTGCCAGAAAGGCAACTGCATTGGCCACATCCTGTGCCTGTCCCATCTCGCGGAAGGGGATTCCCGCAAGGATTCTCTCCTTTGCGGAATCCGGGATCGCATCCGTCATATCCGTTTGAATCATTCCCGGTGCAACCGCGTTCACATTGATTTTCCGGGATGCCAGCTCGCGGGCCAGAGATTTGGTCATTCCGATGATTCCGGCCTTGCCCGCCGCATAATTGACCTGTCCGGCGTTGCCCATGATGCCCACTACGGAACTCATGTTGATGATCTTGCCGTACTTCTGGCGAAGCATCAGCTTTGCCACACCACGCATCATATAGAAGGTGCCCTTCAAGTTGACATTCAAAACAGCGTCCAGATCCTCGTCCGTGATTCTGGGAAGCAGATTATCACGTGTGATACCCGCGTTGTTTACCAGCACATCCACTCTCCCGTTGCCCCACTCACGGGCAGCCTCGATCAGGGCATCGCAATCCTCGGATTTACTCACATCCGCCTGTACCATCAGGCATCTGGCACCCTTCTCCTCACACAGCTTCCCGGTCACCTCAGCCTCGGCAGCCCCGGACTGGTAATTGAAAACAATATCCATTCCCTCTTCTGCAAGTTTTACACAGATTGCGCGGCCGATTCCTCTGCTGCCGCCTGTGACAAGTGCGATTTTCCTATCCATCTCTTAAGCTCCTACCACTTTTCTGAAATCTTCCACTGTTCCGATACTTGTGACATTAATGTCAACTCCAAGATTTTTCGCCGTCTTTTTGAGGAATCCGGACAACGCATTTCCGGGGCCGATCTCGATAAAACGCTCAGCACCTGCCTTAATCAGCTTCTCCAGATCCTCTTCCATGCGAACGCTGTTTTGAACCTGCGCCACCAGAAGTTCCTTTAAGTCCTCTCCCTCCCGGTAGAAATCTCCGGTGTAATTGAGGGCCACGGGAATCTCCGGCT
>CAMAGI010000133.1 GCA_945833775.1 uncultured Lachnospiraceae bacterium | reverse complement strand
TGGCTGACCAGTGCCCATCCCGTGGCACCGGCACCGGCCTCCGCCGTCCTCTCGGCGGTGATCGTCAAGGCGGGTGTGCTGGGAATTCTGCGGGTGGTCTATGATATTTTCGGAACCGCATTCCTGCGCGGGACCTGGGTGCAGGAGGCATGGCTGGTGCTCACGCTGATTACCGTGTTCATGGGCTCCATGCTGGCATACCGGGAGAAGGTTTTGAAAAAGCGGCTGGCTTACTCGACAGTCAGTCAAGTTTCTTATATTTTGTTTGGTCTTGCCCTGATGAATACAACCTCAGTCACGGGCAGTCTGCTCCATGTGCTGGCTCATGGATTTGTGAAAGCAGTTTTGTTCCTCTGTGCCGGAGCAATTATTTTCCGTACCGGTAAGACGAGAGTCGATGAACTGCGGGGCATCGGAAAACAGATGCCGGTGACAATGTGGTGTTACACCATTGCAGCACTGGGGTTGATCGGAATTCCTCCCACGGGCGGATTCTTAAGCAAATGGTATCTTTGCATGGGTGCGCTGGATACCGGAATGAAAGTGTTCGCCTGGCTCGGCCCCGCAGTCTTACTGGTAAGTGCGCTGTTGACAGCGGGATACCTTCTGCCGATCAGCATAAACGGCTTCTTCCCCGGAGCGGATTATGATTACGGGGCTTTGAACAAGGAGCGGGAGCAGAATGGTAAGGAGTCGGCTGCCATGACCGTTCCGATTCTGGTTCTCACCGTATGTTCCGTGTGGATGGGACTGTTTCCGACGGGGCTTTTGAATCGGTTGGAGGAGCTGGCAGCGGTACTGGTAAAGTGACCGGTCCGTGAAAGTCATGAAAGACGTGAAAGACGTGAAAGTCATGAAAGGTGTGAGAAACGATGATTTTGGCAGTCATTTTAATACCGATATTGGCGGGCATTGCGAGTTGCCTGATTCCATTTAAAAAGAGAGCACACTGGGAAATTTTTCTGGAAAGCCTGGTGGTGTTGAACAGCGTTCTGGTGTGGTATCTTTTGTTTCATCACGGAGACGCAATTTTTACACTGGCACATTTTACGGGAGATTTGACAATCAGCTTCCGGGTGGATGGCATGAGTATGGTGTTTGCCGGTCTGGTGAGTGCACTCTGGCCCCTGGCAACCCTGTATGCCTTTGAATATATGACGAAGGAAGAACACGAGAAGATTTTTTTCCTGTTCTACACCATGACCTATGGAGTCACTTTGGGAATCTCACTTGCGGCCAACCTGATGACGATGTATTTCTTCTATGAACTGTTGACGCTGGTAACGGTTCCGCTGGTGATGCACACATTGTCCAGAGAAGCAATTCTTGCGGGAAGAAAGTATCTGTATTATTCACTGGGAGGTGCGGCGTTTGCCTTCGTGGGGTTAATCTTCGTGATCGTGTACGGCACGACCATTGATTTTGTGCCCGGCGGAGTGCTGGATCCGGCAAGAATCGGCGAGCGGACCGACGTGCTCCTGTTGATCTATGTGATGGCATTTTTGGGATTCGGTGTAAAGGCGGCAATCTGTCCCTTTAACTCCTGGCTTCCGGATGCGGGTGTGGCGCCGACCCCGGTAACCGCACTTTTGCATGCGGTGGCGGTGGTCAAGTCCGGTGCGTTCGCCATCATCCGGCTGACCTATTTCAGCTTTGGCGCAGATTTTGTGCGCGGAACCTGGGCGCAGGACGTTTTGATGGTGATCGTACTTTTTACCATCGTGTACGGCTGCAGCCGCGCGGTGAAGGAGACCCACATCAAGCGGCGGCTGGCTTATTCCACCATCAGCAACCTGTCCTATATTCTGTTTGGCGTGATTCTGCTGACTCCGGCCGGTCTGCTCGGCGCGTTGACTCATCTGGTATTTCATGCGGTGATGAAGATCTGTTCCTTCTTCTGTGCGGGTGCTGTGATGCACCAGACGGAGAAAAAATACGTGTATGAGCTGGACGGTCTCGGCCACCGGATGCCCGGGGTGTTCGGTATCTTTACGATCTCCGCGCTGGCGCTTATGGGTGTGCCCGGACTGGCGGGATTCATCAGCAAGTGGAATCTGGCCTCTGCGGCGGCATCGAGCGGGAGTCCCTTGGCTTATGCAGGAATCGGATGTCTTTTGGTGAGTGCACTTCTCACGGCAATCTATATGTTGACCATTGTGGTCAGAGCATTTTTCGGAAAAGAGAAGAGCCCGGAGAAAACTGCAGAAGAGGGAGAAGCATACAGATTTGTCGACCCGAACTGGAAGATGATGCTTCCCTTGAGTATTTTTGCGGTTACCATTATCGTGTTTGGAATCTATTCGGCTCCTGTCACGGATTTTCTGCGGCAGGTGAGCGGATTTTAAAGGAGAACGGTTATGAGGATGTTGCTTGGCGGTGTGGTGTTCCTGCCCTTTGTGGCGGCACTGATCGGATACGGAATCGGCAGAGTCCATAAAAAAGGAAGAGATATCTTTGCGGTGGTGGCAACCGCACTGGAGTTGGCAGCTATGGTTGCTCTTTTGTTCCCAGTGGCCCGGGGTGGCGTAGCTCAATCCGGGGAAAGCACAATTCGGTTGATCATTCCCGACATCCTGGGCATGGGACTGTACTTTGCGGCGGACGGATTCCGCGTGTTGTATGGCACGATTGCTGCGCTCATGTGGTTTGTAAGCACTCTTTTTTCAAGGGAATATTTTGCTCATTACCGCAACCGGAACCGCTACTATCTGTTCCTGCTGTTTACGCTGGGAGCAACGATGGGTGTTTTCTTTTCCGCGGATTTCTTTACCACCTTCGTCTTTTTCGAAATCATGTCGTTCACATCCTATGTCTGGGTGGCGCATGATGAAAGGAAAGAGTCGCTCCGGGCCGGAGAAACCTACCTTGCAGTGGCGGTAATCGGCGGACTGGTCATGTTGATGGGAATTTTCCTTCTCTATGATATCGCCGGAAAATATGGAGTATACAAGCCCGGTGATCCGCTCCTGTTCGGTCAGTTAAAGGATTTTTACCGGGATGTTGCGGCAGCGGGACAGGAGAGTGATGCGCTGTGGCTGCGAATTGCCGGCGTATGTATGTTGTTTGGCTTTGGAGCCAAGGCAGGCGCATTCCCTCTGCACATATGGCTTCCCAAGGCACATCCGGTGGCTCCGGCCCCGGCCTCCGCACTGTTGTCCGGAATGCTTACCAAGACGGGAATCTATGGAATTCTGTTGCTGACAACAGGGCTCTTTTTCAAGGAGATCTCCTGGGGCAATCTGATTCTGGTGCTCGGAACCGTTACCATGGCACTGGGGGCGGTGTTGGCATTATTTTCCGTGGATTTGAAGCGAACACTGGCCTGTTCCTCGGTCTCCCAGATCGGATTCATTCTGGTGGGAATCGGGATGTCCTGTCTTTTGGGTGATGAAAATATACTGGCGGTGCGGGGAAGCGTTCTGCACATGGTAAATCATTCCATGATAAAGCTGGTGCTGTTTCTGGCAGCAGGCGTGGTGTTTCAGAATGTTCACCGTCTGAATCTGAACGAGATCCGTGGCTTTGGCCGTAGAAAACCGCTTTTGCATTTTCTCTTTCTCACGGGTGCCCTGGGAATCGGCGGAATCCCTCTCTGGAACGGTTATGTCAGCAAGACGCTGCTCCATGAGAGCATTGTGGAATACACGTATCTTCTATCGGAGGGACAGGTTGCAAATCCGGTGTTCTCCGCGACAGGCCTTCGGGCGGTTGAGTGGATTTTCCTAATCAGCGGCGGTCTCACCGTGGCTTATATGACCAAGCTCTGTGTGGCGATCTTCGTGGAGAAGAATCCGGATGCCTCTGTTCAGGAGCGTTTTGATGCCATGGGCGGTAAATATATGAGCCGGGCTGCGGCGGTTGCCCTGACGCTGTGTGCCGTCGGAATGTGGCTTATTGGGCTTCTTCCGAATCTGTTTGCCGAAAAAATTGCCGGTTTGGGACAGTCTCTGTGGGGACAGATGGAGACGCAGAGTCTTGTGATACAGTGGTTCTCCCTGACGAATCTGAAGGGAGCGTGTATTTCCATCGCCATCGGGGTGGCGGTGTATTTCGGAATTGTGAGAACGTGGATGATGTCGGACGGTGTGTATGTGAACCGGTGGCCCACCGTCCGGGATCTGGAGAACCTGGTCTATCGCCCGGTTCTTCTGAAAATACTG
The DNA here is from genome assembly GCA_945833775.1 of uncultured Lachnospiraceae bacterium. Taxonomy (GTDB): domain Bacteria; phylum Bacillota; class Clostridia; order Lachnospirales; family Lachnospiraceae; genus Acetatifactor. Next base: position 2,472 of record CAMAGI010000133.1, on the reverse strand, counting down.
CCCCTGCTCGGGGGTGTGATCTGCCGCATCCCGGACAGCCTGGTGGATGGCCTGGTGGTTATGCTTCGTAAGACCGCGTACCGTGACAGCCCGATCCGGTTCGAACTGCAGGAGGGAACACAGACGACGTACCTTCTCGGGGGGATTTTGAACCGATTGCGATACGACCGCGACATGCTGCGGGCGAGACATGTTGCAGCCGCACTTGCGGAAAGCGGGAGAGTCGGTGAGGCACACGCCCTTTTGGAATCGGCGAGAAGGAAAAAGAATAAGAAGGATTATCGACATGAGCTGGCGCTGGTTCATGTGGAGCTGGAGGAGGATGTTACGATTGTTGCCAGAAGTCTTTCCTTTGGATTGCTTTTGTTCTGTGTGGGCCTTCTGACGACGGTGGTTTATCTGCTGTTTCTGGCTTGATAAGATGCGGGCTTTGTAAATTCTATTTAAGTACACCGCTTGAATGAAGCATTAGGATGTTCGGGAGACAACTGAATGGTAAAAATGATCAGTGACAAAATGGATTTTCGGAAAAACGGATGATGCATATCGACATATTATGATACAATTCGAGTAGGAGGCTTATCGTCTTACGCGATACATTTTGAAGCGCAAAAGAAAAACAAGAGACTATAAGGGAACGACCAAGCCCAAAGCTGCAGCGTTCAATTTATACTAAAATCTTGGAGGAATGTATGGAAAATCAATTTAACACACCACAACAGATTCTGAAGGCAAACCTGGAAGCAGCCGAGGCAAAAGCCCAATTACCGATACTGAAGCTGTTGGTATTGGGGCTGATGGCAGGTGCGGCGATTGCATTCGGAGGTTCGAGTTCGAATGTGGCTGTACATGCTGTTACAAATGCAGGACTTGCAAAGTTTGTAGCGGGAGCAATATTTCCGGTTGGACTGATGCTGATCGTTCTGGTCGGGGGAGAACTGTTCACAGGCGATTGTATGATGATCAATGGCATGTTGAATAAGAGTTATTCGGTGTTTGTTTTGATAAAGACATTATGCCTTGTGTGGATTAGCAATTTCGCAGGAGCGCTTCTTGTTGTTTGTTTGATTCATTTCTGTGGACAGTATGATATGAGTCAGGGATTGTTGGGCGCGTATACAATCAAAGTGGCACTGGGTAAGGTAAATTTGTCAGTGGGGGAATGTATTAGTTCCGGAGTTTTATGCAATATACTGGTATGCACTGCGGTGTTGATGGCTGGATCAGCCCGTGATGTAGCCGGTAAAATATGGGCAATTTTTTTCCCGATGCTTGCATTTGTTCTGGGTGGATATGAACACTGTGTTGCTAATATGTACTATATTCCTGCCGGGATTGTTGCAGTAAGGAACCCGTCATATGTTGAGAGAGCAATGGAAATATATGGATATACCAAAGATCAGTTGGAAGCTTTAAATGTATCGAATATGATTGTACATAATTTATTACCGGTAACACTGGGGAATATTATTGGCGGTATGGTATTTGTCGCATTGCCGCTGTATTATTTGCATTTGAAGAGAATGAAGTAAACGGTTAAGATTGTGCTTAGAGCCCGTGACGTAGTAGGAGCACCAAATGGTCGATGTATCATTTGGTGCTTTTATTGTGCACCTTGTAGCACGCCTTAGAAGTCTACGAAGCGTAGAATCCGCACAAATTCACCATTTTCTACGTTCCGTGGGTGTGAATGAAAAGGAAAACAAAGGATAATCAACTCAGAAAGGAGGAGTCATATGGATCAGGTGTTAATCGGGAAGTTTCTTGCGGACGAGAGAAAGAGAAAAGGATATACGCAAAGACAGCTTTCCGAGAAATTGGGAATCAGTGATAAGACCGTTTCAAAATGGGAACGGGGTAACGGCTTCCCGGAGGTATCCTTACTTTTGCCATTGTGCAGTGAACTGGACATTACGGTGAATGAACTTCTGTCCGGGGAAAGGGTTTCTGAGGAAGAGTATCGAAAGAAAGCGGAGGAAAATATAGTGAATTTAGTGAAAGAAGCTCAGGAGAGCAAGAAAAGAATGATCTTATCGGCAATGGTCGCAATGCTTACATTAATCGCTGCGATCCCGTTGTTTGTCGTCTCGGGAGCAGTCCTGATGCACAACTGGCTTCGGGTCATCCTGATTGTTGTAGGGGTGGTTGTAATCGTTATGGGGATTGCAATTGCCTGTGTGCTGGACAGAGAGGCGTGAGCATTTGAGTGTCCGGAATGTAAAACCCGTTTTGTTCCGGAGATGGGGGACTATATTATGGGGGCCCATACCATTACAAAGCGTAAATTGAAGTGTCCGAATTGCGGAGCCCATAAGTACTGTAGGAAAGTATTGACGAAATAAGCTGTGGGGAAGAAACACACCCGTCCGGGAAGAATGAGCAATTCGATCATCCGAATGGACGGGTGTGTTTGTGTGGTGCGCCTAGCGGCGCACGTTTCTAACGGGTTTAAGTCCCGAATCCGCCCGGTAG
>CAMAGI010000132.1 GCA_945833775.1 uncultured Lachnospiraceae bacterium | reverse complement strand
ATTGAAATGCTTACGCAGGGAGAAAAGTGCGGATGTCATCTTCTGGAAGAGCTGCAAGTAACACAACCCACATTGTCTCACCATATGAAGGTCCTTTCCGACTGTGGTCTGGTTCGTGCTCATAAAGACGGAAAGTGGCAGCACTATTCAATCAACTGCGAGAAGTTCAAAGAGTACAAGGATTATGTCGCGGCGCTCACCTGCTGCAGTAATACTTTAGAAGATACACGTTCAAAGAGCTGTTGCCAAACAATGACGATAGGATAGAATGCCGGTACTGTTGTACCGGCAAAAACATAGGAAACAGATAGATGATTGTCTATGTAAACGGAGGAGAGATATGTGGACATTTCTACAAGATCAGATACTTGGCATGAAATGGTTAGGTGTTCTGATTGGAAAGCTGTTAAGTGAATTCGGATTCGACATAACCGGAAGATTCGGCGGCACGATTCAATTTTTTATCTATGATGTGATAAAGATTGTGATTTTACTTTGTGCCTTGATATTTATCATTAGTTACATTCAGAGCTACTTTCCCCCGGAGAGGACAAAGAAGATCCTGGGAAGGGTTCATGGAATCGGAGCGAATATTCTGGCAGCACTTCTCGGAACGGTCACACCGTTTTGTTCCTGTTCCTCAATTCCGCTCTTTATTGGCTTTACCGGTGCAGGACTTCCGCTTGGTGTAACCTTTTCGTTTTTGATTTCATCACCTATGGTTGATCTGGGATCGCTTGTGCTTTTGATGAGTATTTTCGGTGCCAGGGTAGCGATCGTCTATGTGGTTCTTGGCCTTGTGATTGCTGTTGCGGGTGGAACCTTGATAGAAAAACTTCATCTGGAAAATCAGGTGGAAGCATTTATTCGGAATGGAAAATCAATTGATATTGCGCAAGAAGAACTTAAGGCAAAAGACCGTTTGAAATATTCAAAAGACCAGGTGGCAGGGACCTTTCGAAAGGTGTTCCCATACATTCTTGCCGGTGTAGGTATCGGAGCCTTTATTCATAATTGGATTCCGGAAGATTTGATTGTAAAATTCCTTGGTAATGGAAATCCATTCGGCGTCGTCCTTGCGACAAGCGCAGGTGTCCCTATGTATGCGGATATCTTTGGATGTATCCCGATAGCGGAAGCACTTTTGGCAAAGGGAGCAAAACTCGGAGTGATACTTTCCTTTATGATGGGGGTTACAACACTTAGCCTTCCTTCCATGATTATGCTGAAAAAAGCCATAAAACCAAAGCTTTTGGGTGTATTTGTGGCAATCTGTACAGCTGGAATTGTCCTGGTAGGATATTTCTTTAATGCAATACAGCACCTGATGATCTAAGGATATTAAAAAACATGAATAAAAGAAAAGGAGATTACGGACATGGGATTCATTAAGGTCTTGGGGGCCGGATGTAAAGCCTGTCATGAGCAGTACGAAAATGTGAAAAAAGCGGTGGAAAACATGAGCCTGGATGCTGATGTTGAGTACATCACTGATATGGAAAAAGTAATGGGTTATGGTGTTATGAGTATGCCTGCTATTGTTGTAAATGAACAGGTAGTATCGATGGGAAAAGTGCTTAAGACAGCCCAGGTGGAAGAACTGCTCAAAGAGCGTGGCTGCTGATAGAAGGAGGATTGCGGTGACGAAAGATCGAAGCCACGCGGACAAAGCGGTAGAGTACTTTAACCATAATTATAATTGTGCTCAGAGCATTTTTGCCAGCTATGCAGCTGAATTCGGAATCGATGAAAGGCTGGCTTTGAAGCTCGGGACAAATTTTGGAGGAGGAGCCAGAAAAGGTGAATTGTGCGGTGCTGTCTCGGGCGCACTGCTGGTTCTTGGACTCCGATTCGGACATTGCGACAGCAATGATCCTGAGACAAAGGCAAAGTCATATGCGATTGCAGAAGAATACATGAATCGCTTTATCAGGGCCAATGGAAGCACAGTGTGCAGGGACTTGCTCGGTTATGACTTGTCAAAAACGGAAGACATGCAGCGGATCAGAGAAAAAAATCTGTTTCGAACAACCTGTCCGGAGATGGTCAGAAGTGCGGCTGCTATCTTGGACGATATGCTATGACAATTGCTATTATAAACTGGAAAATACGGAAGATTACTTCGGCTTTCTGCTTTGAGATTCTCTCCATCCCACGCCCTGCAGAAATGTTGGGAATGGGATTTTTTTGATTGGTAAATTGAACCATTTATTATATAATGGAGAAGTGAAAGAGGATTCGGAAAGCAGTGATGGAAACAAGGATTTATTTGGGCTGTTTGGAGGGCATACGATGACGGATTTGGAAGAAAGTTACCCGGTGTTTTCAATGGATGAGGCCGGTCATGCGGTAATCACATTCCCGAACAAGGTTGCAGCTACCGTAATTTGCAAAAGCAGGGAAGCATCTTCGACGATTCGGGAGCAGATTCTGAAATTATATTCCGGGCCTCAGTTGATCGGTCTGGATTATGAGGACTACATACAGGTGCTTCGACCGAGCAGCGTTTTTGATTCCAGGGTGTTTACTTCTGCAAACCTGATCGAAGATGGCGCAGACTGGGTGGAAGAACTGACCGCAGATACAGCGGGAGATCTTTTGATTTTTGGGGATGGCTGTCCTGACATGCCGGAGTTTAGCGACTTTGCTAATGCTTTGGAGGAACGGCTGGGGAACAATCGAACCATTTTGCTGGGGTGTAACGGGGTAGACCCGGAGGAGGCCGGTATGATTCGAATATCGGTATGGTGCTCTGTGTAAGAGACGATGCGGAGGCTTTTGGAAAAGAGGCAAAGAGGAGGACGTATGATCTATATTCCACAGAGAATCAAAGAAATTATTGGCGATCAGGAATACTCACAGGATGAGGTCGGAATGTCTGAGTCGACGGTGCTGATGTTTCCGGAGTATGTACTGAAAATACAGAAACGGACACCGGAGACGGAGAATGAGAGGAATATGGTGGCATGGCTCGGTGACAGGCTGCCGCTCCCCCAAATACCGATCTATTATGTAGAGGATGAAACGGCATATACGCTTATGTCAAGGGTTCCCGGGAAAATGTTGTGCGAGGAAGCGTTTATGCGCAGCCCTGAGAGCTTAATCAGAGCCGTGGCAGAAGGGTTACGACTGTTGTGGAGTGTGGATGTAAGTGATTGTCCGTACCGCGTGAGCAGACTGGATGAGCGGCTGAAGGCTGCACGCGAAAACGTGGAGAGCGGAATGGTCGATCTGGAAAATGTGGAACCGGAAACCTTTGGCCCCAACGGCTTTTCGAATCCGGAGGAACTCTTAACCTGGCTGGAGCAGAATCGCCCACAGGAGGATATCGTATTGACCCATGGAGATTTCTGCCTGCCGAACATTTTTGCGGATCGGGATCACATCAGCGGCTTCATTGATCTGGGAAAAATGGGACCGGCGGACAGATGGCAGGATCTGGCAATCGTGCTGCGCAGTCTCGACCACAATGCCGCCGGAGTGTTCAATGACGGAAACCCCTATTTCCGGTTTGAACCCCGGATGTTACTAACACAGCTGGGAATGGAAATGGATGAGGAGAAGAACCGGTATTACAGGCTTTTGGACGAGCTCTTTTAGTATGGAAAATACACATAGATCATTTGCAGATTCTTCTGTGCGTGACGCGATAAAGAGGAAATTGACATGAATCAGAATTATAGGAAGACACTCTTTGCTTGCTATCTTGGGTTCATAACCCAGGCAATCGCTGCGAATTTTGCACCGTTGCTCTTTTTAAAATTTCACAGTGACTACAATATTCCACTTGGTAGAATTGCGGTCATCTCCACTGCATTTTTCTTTACGCAATTGATAGTGGATCTGTTTTGTGCTAAATTTATTGATGGAATCGGGTATCGTAAAAGTATCATAGCGTCCCAGGGAATGTCGGCAGCAGGCCTGATCGGGTTGGCACTTTTACCGGACTTACTGCCGAATCCCTACACGGGAATTCTGGTCAGTGTCATTCTCTATGCGATTGGTAGTGGCCTCATTGAAGTTCTGGGAAGTCCGATTGTGGAGGCCTGTCCCTTTGAAAATAAGGACAGTGTTATGAGCCTTCTGCATTCCTTTTACTGCTGGGGATCGGTGGGAGTGATTCTCTTATCAACAGTGTTCTTCACATTTTTCGGCATTGAACACTGGCGGATACTGGCAGGCATTTGGGCATTGATTCCACTGTATAATATCTATAACTTCAGAACCTGCCCGATCGAGCGATTAACGGGGGAGGGCGAGGGACTTACGATAGGAAAACTGTTCAAGATTCCGGCGTTTCGAATCGCAATTCTTTTGATGATCTGTGCCGGTGCGAGCGAGCTGTCGATGTCACAGTGGGCCTCCGCCTATGTGGAGGCGGCATTGGGGCTTCCGAAAAGCATCGGGGATATTGCCGGACCTTGTGCATTTGCGGTTTCCATGGGAATCAGTCGAGTATTTTATGGAAAATACGGCGAGAAAATCGATCTGATGAAATTTATGGCAGGATCCGGCATGCTGTGTCTGTGCTGTTATTTGCTGGCGGCATTGGGAGGCAGTCCGGCACTGGGGCTGGCGGGATGTGTCATCTGCGGTTTTTCCGTGGGAATTATGTGGCCTGGAACGATCAGTATCACATCCGGCAGGATTCCACTGGGCGGGACCGCGATGTTTGCACTGCTCGCAATGGCCGGAGACATGGGTGGATCCATCGGTCCCTATATTGTTGGCGCCGTGACACAACATGCGGGCGATAATCTGAAAACCGGTATGCTGGCGGGATGCATTTTTCCCATTGTATTGGTAGGGGCTGTCTGTTGGCTCGGGATTTTAAAGAAAAGACAGAATCCGCTACATGGTATGTAGGAACGATAGAATGAAACCGGAGGGAAAACGAACATGATGAATCTATGGTGTTACACCAGAGAACCGATCGATAGTGTCTATTACGATCCGAGACTTGCTTACAGCATGCATCTTATGCTGGAGGAAGACGGGACACTGGTGGCGCTGAATCACAACAGCGGAATTTTGTTTGCAAAAGCGACAGAAAATGCGGATGGATCTTTGAATCCAATGAGCATCCGATATCCCTATATCCGGCCGCTTGCGGACGGAACATATGAAATCCTGGCAACCCGGACCCTGGCGGACGGGGAGCAGGATGCAGAAAGCAAGGGGAAGGTCGTATGGTTTACCACGGATGATTTTGTGACCTACGTGGAACAGGGATTAAAGGAGCCCACGGAGGAATACAAAGCATTGGTGGAGCGCTTCCGCTCGGAAAAGTATGAGGACAGGATTGCGGGCTTTCCGGGATTTCCCGAGGGGGCGCATCCTTGCAACAGCGTGGAAATCCCGGAGGAACTTGCCAAGCGGCTGAAGCAGAAGTTTATCACCGCACATCACACCGAGACGATTTTTCCGAAGAAGGTCCTCGCAGGCTCCAGGGAGGAGTTTTGCGCGATGCGGGCCAGAAAAGTATTCTCCGATGAGACCGAATGCACTGCAGTGGTGGATTGGAATCTGGAAGGGGTGGATTTTTCAACGCCGGGTGAATACCGGGTGGAAGGGTACCTTCATCAGGATTCTTTTGCCTTCCCGGTTATCCGGAATCATGCGGACCCCTGTATTGGGAAATGGAACGGCAAATACTACTTTATTGCGACCTACGACGCGGATCATGAACACACGATGTACATCCGCGAGGCGGACTCCATACCGGAACTCGTACATGCCAGGGAAAACCTGATTCTGGACAGTACGACCTATGAGGGCATCGGGGGCCTTTTGTGGGCACCGGAACTGCATGTTATCGGAGGAAGACTGTGTATCCTGCACGCTGCGACTCCGGATCCCTTCTTTGAGGAGGAGAGCCGGGTGATGATTTTGAAGGATGGCGGCAATCCCACCGTGAAGGAGGACTGGGAGGCACCGCGCCGCGTTGTCCGCGCGGACGGAAGTGATATCTGCGAGGCGGGCAAGGAGATTACGCTTGACATGACGCATTTTACCTGGGAGGGCTGTGATTATGTCATCTGGTCCCAGCGGCAGTTTTTGCCCAGGGATCTGGGAGCATGGCTGTATATTGCCCGGTTGAATCCCGGAGAGCCCTGGAAGCTTGCAAGCGATCCGGTGCTTCTCACCAAACCGGAATACGGCTGGGAGAACAATCACACCTTTGTGGTGGAGGGACCCTTCGCGCTGATCCGATCAGACAGGCTTCATATTACATATTCTGCTGCAGCGGTGGATACATCCTACGTGGTTGGTTTATTGTCCATCGGCCATGGTAAGGATCTTCTGGATCGGTCAAATTGGAAGAAGGCAAATTATCCGATTCTGACCTCCCGCAGTGTTCCCGGAGAATATGGAACCGGACACAATGCATATGTACAGGATGAGAACGGCGATATCTGGAATACCTATCACGCGAGACCGGGAGTTGATGCGCCCCGTTGCAGCGGTATCCGACAGGTACATTTTGATGTGGACGACGAGCCGGTTCTGGATATGACGGATGATCTGGCCCTCAATCCGGCGCTCCGACGTGTGGAGACAACCCTGCAGGTTGCTGCCACTTATCACAACCCGATCCGCTAGGCCGATGTTCCGGAGTTCCGGTAGAGATATTGGAG
>CAMAGI010000131.1 GCA_945833775.1 uncultured Lachnospiraceae bacterium | reverse complement strand
CCCCGGCAGAGAAGAGAACCTGCAGGAATACATCGAAAATCAAGGTTTTGCTTTCGGCGACTGGAATGAAGACGGAGGAGTCGACGGGGCTGATGTAAAGCTTGGCATGGCGTATCAGATTTTCTATCCGAAGTTTGATCAGTCTCAGAAGCTTCGGGAGGAGTATGGTGTAGCGACTTATGATGCTTTGCTGAGTAAGATAGAAGTTACAAGAGCATCGGACAAAGATCTGTCCGCAAAGGATGCATCGGACACGGAGCGTACGATACCGGCTTATACTTACCGGGTAACGTTGACAAAGCAAACGAATGAGGGATCCGAAACCGTGGAGGCGACCGGAACCGCTTATGCTCTTTCCTTCACCGATGACAGTGTCTACCGGAAAAACAACCGCGGCTGCATTTTGGCGGAGACGGAAAAAGATGGCAATAAGAGTTATTTCCTGCGCTGTGCGAATGCCTATACACAGGGCACTCAGCCGGATACCACGACGATGGTTTCCGGTGAAAATCCGAACGAGGCATCGATTCTGATTGTTTCCGATTTTGATGTAAGGTTCGACGAACAGACTTCAACCTATGACAGAAAAGTAAGGATTTTCGGAAACGGAGTCGCACTGGGTACATTGTTATCTCAGGAAGAAGATACGGATATTCTTGCTTTTCAGGGCAGCAATGAAAACTTTATGCGAGACATCGGAAAGATTAATGAACCCGACTGGGGTTGTGTTTTCAGTGTTTTTACCTTCTGTCAAAAATCTTTTGCGGGCGTGCAGGTAAAAGGATCCGGTGCAAACGGAAATACGCCTTCCTGGTCCTATCACCAGTATCCGGTCTATTCTACGGATGATGCAAATAATACGGAGAAGGAAGCGTTTGTCTATTTCGGAAATAAGGATGTGTTTATTAAGCCTGTTGACGGTGTTGGCGGACTGGATGAAACCGTTACGGGAATTGCATCCGTGACGCTGGCGGATCCCGGCATTACGTCCGATGCAGTGGAGATCCAACAACAGAGCAATACCGAGTGGAAGGTTGTTTTCCACTCCGATTTCTATGATCAGGTGAAGGTAAAAATCGTCTATGATTTGCAGGGAGGCGGCACAAAGACCGCATACCTGAATATTCACAGAGTCGGCATCGATATTCTGTCCGGTAACGGTAGCGACAATATGACTTTGTTCCACGGAACGGACAATGGACCGTCCTACGATGCTGCCGGAAAGGAGCTGGTAATCTGGGGAACTTACTATTACCCTCAGGTGACCACGGATCCGGTGGATTTGTATGTGACCTATACCTGGCCTGACAGAAGTGTTACGAAGAGAACGATTCACAATGACCCTTCACTCAACATGGACTATGATCAGGGCGGTAGCGGTAACTGTCAGTCCAGTGACTTTATTCTCTATGAGGGATCCGAGGCGGGCGCTCCTACGCAGATTGAGGCGATCGCGGTTGTCAGCGGATTTGACAATACTTCATCGAATATGTTCAGCGGCGCTAAATTCGGTTCGGGAAAAGGTGTTAACTGGAAAAACTATGGAAATTAAGAGGGGGAAGTACCAATGAAACGGATAAAGCATTTTGGCATGATATGTGCCGCAGTTTTTACCCTGCTCTGCATTCCCGCTCTGCAGGTAAAGGCCGGAACGATTCAGACGGTGGAGGCAACCGGTAGTACAACCGGCGTCAACATAACCGGACAAGCCGATACGGGTGTGCTTGCTGTAGTGGTCCAGGTGCGGGATTCTTCTGACAATATTCTGACCATGGAAACCTTTGGCGTAGTATCCGGCTCCTACCAGGCATCGATCGTGATGAATTTAGCCGCCGGAGATTACAAAGTATATGTTGCTGATTTCGTAGGCGGCGATTGGTGTACTGATGAATTCACGGTAACCGCTTCCACCGGTGGAAACAACGGCACCGGGGGCGGTAACGGCAGCAATACCGGCAGCGAAAACGGCGACAATAATAACGAGAGTGCGGACAGCTCCAATGACAACAACAGCGGACATAACGTAAATACGTCCGGCACCGGTAATGCCAACAACCAAAAGACTGGAAATAGTGGCAATAAAAACAATGGTAACACCACGAACAAAGTTGAGAATGAACGTGGCGAGACGGATCGCGGAGAGACTGTAGAGACGACGGAATCAAAGGAATCGATGGAAGAAAGTAAAGAAGAGATCCATTCAGAGAGTGATTCACAGACGGATGCGAGCCAGAGTGCAGAGACGGAAGTGGCGCAGAATGATTTCAAAAAGCCTTCTGATTCAGAGCGTGAAAGCGGCATAAAGGCCTGGCAGATTGCGTTGACTGCATTCCTTACTGTAGTTGGAATCGTAATCATTGGCGGAATACTGTACATTCGTAGAAAGAACAGCGAAGAACTGTAAGCGGCAGGAAATCTTCCCTGCGGCGGTGCTTCTTACGGTTGTGATTTTGGAAAATCTATATCAGGAACAGTTCCAACAGGAATACAACCGTACAACAGATCACTGCCACGGGGAAGAGCCCCAGTCCGAACCAGGCAGCCAGAATTCCTACGACAAGAGCTGCAGCTCCCGCAACGGGACTGGAGGTAGCCTCCACAATCGCCGGGAAAGTCATGACAGCCAGTGTTACATATGGCACATAGTACAGAAAGGATTGGAGAAAACGACTCTTAATCTGTTTGCGGATCAGCGTCATGGGAAGGGAGCGGATTGCATAGCTCACAAGGGCCATGATGAGGATGTAGATGTAATTGTTGCGTTCCATGATTGATGTGTACTCCTGTGTATGGATGATTTTTGCCGTATCTATAGTTTCCTTTTTCTATCGGTCAATGATTCCCAATATACTGGTAGTTACAGACGATTAACGATGATTCGAAGGTCGATTCATGCGGCAATTCAGGCAGTGCTCCAATGGCAATTCAAGCGGCAATTCAAATAGCGATTCAATGACGATTCAAACGATGATTCAAACGATGATTCGTTCGAATCGTCTTTTTTTGTTGGCTCACTGCTTAGCAGATAATCTCACGAAAATACTATGCTGCTATGCCTGTCCGGAAGTTTCCGAGTCCCTGGGAAACAGAAGCGCAGCGCCCCCGGCGATCAGTAGGGTTAAGAAAATGGTTCTGGTTCCGCCCGAGAGGGAGGAGGTCAACGGAAGATAAGCTGCCGCTGCGCTTGCAAGAAAGCAGATCACAATCAATCCCGCAATGAGTTTGTCCTTTTTGGCAGGGGGAATAATGACTGCAAGGAACATACCAAACAGTGCAACGCTGAACGCACTGACCAGTCTGGCGGGCATCAGGTTACCGGCAAGACAGCCGAGTGCGGTGCCGATGGACCAGCAGGGCGTTGCTACCAACATGGCGCCATAAGAATAATTGGGATTTAGGTAATCGGGTCTTGCAATGGAGATTGCGAAGACCTCATCGGTGATTGTGTATGCGAGACCGAAACGATGAATCAGAGAGGTTCCGGGCTTCACGCGCTGACTGAGGGCACAACTCATCAGCAGGTATCTTGCGTTGGCAATGAATGTAATCAGCGCAATCTCGAGGTATGCGCTTCCGGCGGCAATGACAGTGAAACCGGCGTATTCTCCGGCGGAGGCGGTACACAACAGGCTGACCAGAAAACTTTGAAAAGGATTCAGTCCGGCATTACCGGCAGCGATACCCAGAGAAAATGAAACAGCAAAGTATCCTAGTCCAATGGGAATTCCGTCACGCATTCCCTTGACAAAAATGTTTCGGTTTTCTGCCCTTCGCAGAGAGTAGGAAGGGACTGATCCTGTATTTGTACTCATTGCATTACCGCTCTTTCTACAGAAATATCCATATTATCACGCGTTCCCTATTGTACACCCCATTTTGTCGACAGTAAAGTACAAAATACGTTAGTGCCGATAGGTTTAGAACCGACAGGTATAGAACTGATATCCTGGAACTGCTACGTCCAGAGTTGTTCCGTATAGAACTGTTGCGTCCAGAGCTGTTGCTTCCGAAGCCGCTACGTCTTAAGCTGTTGCATCCAGGGCCGCTACGTCCAGAACTGTTACGTCTGGAGCTGTTGCCTCCAGAGCCGCTACGGACAAACGCGAAACATGCATTGCGAGGCAGGATTGCAAACGCTTTTCACAAAACGTAATTTTGCAAAGTATTTTTTGAAATTGTGTTCCCGTTGAATAGCAAGTTATAGTTATCCGTTACAGGACCATATCCCGTGAAGAGGAGCGGGCGGGGTATGTGGGTCCTTGCCATGTGGGCGATACCCCGCAGAGCGCTGGGAGCGGGGGATGTGGGGCCCCGCCAAGTAGTCGATACCCCGCGGAGCGCTGGGAGCGGGGTATGTGGGTTCCCGCCAAGCAGTCGATACCCCGCAGAGCGCTGGGAGCGGGGTATGAGGGTCCCCGCCAAGTAGTCGATACCCCGCGGAGCGCAGGGAGCGGGGTATGAGAGTCCCCACCAAGTAGCCGATACCCCGCAGGGTGCAGGGGGCGGGGTATGAGGGTCCCCACCAAGTAGCCGATACCCCGCAGAGCGCAGGGAGCGGGGTATGAGAGCCGACCCTAAGAAGCAGATACCCCACAGTAGTAGGAGGGGAGAAAAAGAGGGAAAGAAAAAACGAGTGAGGGAAAAGGAAAGGGAAAAGAAAGGGGAAAAGGAAAGGGAAGGAGTAAAAAGAAAGTGAGCGAGAGATATGGAGAAAAGTGAATTACTAACTGAATATTTTAGAATTCCTAAAAAATGATAAAAATAGAATTATTTCGATTAAAATCTATGTTTTTTTGCCAAATTATGCTATCATAGATACGTTGTGGAAGAATTTCCACGTATGGCGGAACGGACAAAAAGGAAGACGTACGAAGAGGTATTTTCAAGATGGAGCTTGATAAAACCGGTTTGCAGGACAGAACCTTTGAAGTGTCGTCCATTACCAATCAGAGAAGCTATTCGTTTCTTTGCAATAGGAATACCCATGTGATCCGTGTGTCTGCGAATGCTGTGGAGTACTTCGGACTTCCGGGCGAATATATGCTTGAGGCCAGTGATATGTGGAATAACCACGTACATCCGGATGATTGTGACAGTTTTCGCAGGTCGTGTACCGCACTCTGGAGCGGGAAGCGCGATTGGGCGGATCTGGAATTCCGTGCCAAAAACAAAGCCGGTGAATATGTACTGTGTACCGGTCGCATCATCCTGCTCCACGGGGAGAACGGAGAGCCGGATCTTTTCACGGGTACGATTGTCAATCATGGGATTCATGACAATATTGATCCGATCACGAATCTGCATACGGGGCAGGATTTTGTACTGAAACTCAGGAAACTGCTGGAGGAGGACAGACCGTTTACGGTGCTGAAGATTTCCATCAATGTTTTCAACCACATCAACATCCTGTACGGCTATGAGTATGGGGATGAGGTCCTTGCAAAATTCGGTGAAGCCCTGCGCAGAGTGGCGTTCCGGCGCGGTCATGTCTATCGGCTGGACGGAGCCAAGTTCGCGATGATCCTCTATGGCCTGAACGGAGAGGAAGAGGTTCTCGCAGTTTATGAGCGCATTCAGGATATTGCCAAACACAGACTGGAGATCAAGGATATTATGACCCCGATTACAATCTGTGGAAGTGCCATGATGATCCACCATTATACGGGCAATGACATCACCATAAAGAGCAGTCTGTCCTATGCGCTGAATCAGTCGAAACACAAAAATCATGGTGAGCTTGTGTTCTTTCGCAAAGATCGTGAGCAGAATGCCGGGGAACTGGATTTGCTCAGTGCGATCCACAGGAGTATTCTGGAGGGCTGCAAGGGATTTTATCTTCGCTATCAACCCCTTGTAGATGCGCGAACCGAGAAAATTGTCGGTGCGGAGGCTCTGATCCGCTGGTGTGCAAAACCTTACGGGGATGTTGCACCGGGGAGATTCATACCATGGCTGGAGATGGACCCTGCATTCTATGAGCTGGGAAACTGGGTCATCCGAACAGCTCTGCGGGATATCAAAAAAATCAAGGAGATGTATCCGGATTTTATTCTGAATGTTAATATAGCGGCATCCCAGCTGGAGCGGCAGGAGTTTCGTGCAGAAGTGATTCGTATGGTACGGGAAGCAGAGTTCCCACCACAGGATTTCTTTATGGAACTGACGGAACGATGTCGTGATTTGAACTATGATTTCCTGCGTGGCGAGATGGATTTCTTCCATCGCTATGGTATTAAAATATCGGTGGACGATTTCGGGACGGGCTCCTCGTCTCTCATGTTGTTGAAGGAACTGCCGATTGATGAACTGAAAATCGATATGTCCTTTATCCGGGACATCGAGAGTAATAAGGTTGATCAGACGCTCGTAAAATACATCGTATTGGCGGCTCGGGACATGAACCTGAAGACCTGTCTGGAGGGTGTGGAAACAGAAGGAATCAGCAAATATCTGAAGCAACACGATCCCACTTATTATCAGGGCTACTTTTACTCCATGCCCGTACGGGTGGAGGACTTCAGTAACCTGATGGAGAACCAACGAAGGATTGAGAAAACTTAAGCCTTACGGATAAAGATAAAGGAACGATACGGGACAATCCTGTATCGTTCCTTTTTACCTGTGCGCCTGGTGGCGCACATTTC
>CAMAGI010000130.1 GCA_945833775.1 uncultured Lachnospiraceae bacterium | reverse complement strand
TCAGCCGAAAGTTCGGGCTGGTAACACTTTTGATGGCGCTTCTTTTGGGGCCGGCGATCGAGTGGGTCGGCAAGAAACTGAGCCGGTTCCTGGAGTAGACATTGTTTCCATCTGTGAAGAATAATCAGCCCCCGATCCTTTCGGACCGGGGGCTGTATTCGTAGTTTTCTTATTTCGATTATCGCAAACCCTTATGCCACGTCGTCGCCGCTTACGGTTTCCTTGCCTGCCTTGACGCGCTTGATGTAATCCTTGGTCATCTCGATGACCTGGCCGGACAGGAGGGTTACCGCAATCAGGTTGGGCAGAGCCATGAATCCGTTGAAGGTGTCGGAGATATCGACTACCAGCGACAGGGAAGCGTTGCAGCCTAAGAAGATGATCAGGATGAAGATCAGCTTGTAGATGGGCAGTGCTTTTAATCCAAAGAGGTATTCCACGGCGCGCTCACCATAGTAGGACCAGCCGAGGATGGTGGAGAAAGCAAACAGCATCACGGCGATGGATACGAATTTGCTGCCGATTGTGCCGAATACGGAGGCAAATGCTGCGCTGGTGAGGGCCACACCGGAGAGAAGTCCTGCCTCAGCGGGGCTCTGACCTGCCAGATGAGCTGCCTCGTAAGCTGCGCCGTCATAGACACCGGAGCAGAGGATGACCAGTGCGGTCATGGTACATACGATGATGGTGTCGGCAAATACTTCGAAGATACCCCACATACCCTGTACAACAGGCTCCTTGACATCGGATGCGGAGTGAACCATAACGGAGGAACCAAGACCGGCCTCGTTGGAGAATACGCCGCGGGAGATACCGCGCCGCATGGCAACCATGATGCCGAAACCGGCGAGTCCGCCGCCGACGGAGCCGAAGTTAAAAGCGTTGCTGAAGATCATACCGAATGCAGCGGGTACATTTCCAATGTTTGCTCCGATGACGATCAGGGCACCGATGATGTAGGTAATGGCCATGAAAGGAACGACCTTCTCCGTCACGGAGGCAATACGCTTGATGCCGCCGATGATAACCAGGCCGACACAGAGCATGACAAGCAGTGCGGTGATCCAGGTGGGAACACCGAAGGAGCTGTTTAAGCCGTTGGCGATTTCATTGCCCTGGGAGATGTTGCCGATACCGAAGGAAGCGAGTACGCAGAAGATGGAAAACAGTACGGCAAGCCATTTCCAGCCGAGACCTTTCTCAATGTAGATCATGGCACCGCCGACCCAGTTGCCTTTTTCGTTCTTGTAGCGGTACTTGATACCCAGCGTGTTCTCGGCATAGTTGGTCATCATGCCTAAGAATGCGGAGAGCCACATCCAGAAGATGGCACCGGGGCCGCCCAGTGCGAGTGCGACAGCCACGCCGGAGATGTTGCCCACACCGATGGTAGCCGCGAGTGCGGTACACAGGGACTGGAACTGTGAGATGGAGTGCTTGTCATCGGTACGCAGCACCTTGTTTCCCTTCTTGAAGATGGACAGGAAAGTGACATCCAGCCAGTACTTGATGTGGGTGATCTGGAATACCTTGGTCCGGACGGTGAACATGAGTCCGACCAACAGGAAGAACACCAGCATGATGGGTCCCCAGATAAAGTTGTTGAGGACACCGTTGACGGAAGTAATAATTTCAATAATTTTTTCCATAGAAATCTCCCCTCTTTTAAAATAACGCTTCACAGCGATGAAGCACCGTGGTATAAAAAAATGACGCAATGATGAGCATTACGTCTTTGTAATATAGCTATTATATGGAAAAAACGGCACTCCGTCAACCCAAAATTGACAGGAACGGTAAAAAAGGGTGAAACCATAAAAAAAATCCCTAAAAAGGGAGGATGCCAAGGGACTGTTTCCCTTGGCATTTATTATGAAAAAGTTTTTGTAACATGTATCTGTCTGTGTTGTTTGTAATTACAGTATAGGCCGAAGAAATGTCTAAATCATGTTGTCATTTTGAAAAAATGTTAAATGATTTGTAAACAAAATGTTAACAACCATGTACCAAAGTACTATTTTGGATGGAAGCTTGACGAACAAGTCGGAACAGGGTATTGTCAGAGTAGAAGTATTTTTCGGGGAAAAGAGAAGGAGATTTTAATGAAACAGGAACAATATGTGTATCGAAATCTCCCGATTCCGGGGGGCGGCTACGTGACGGGTTTTCATTTTCATGAAAAAGAACCCGGCCTTCTGTATTGCCGGACGGATATCGGAGGGACTTACCGGTTCGAGGCGGCTTGCGGGCGGTGGAAAAGCCTCATTGACCATGTCACCATGGAGGATCTGAGCGAGACCTTTCCGATTGCGCTGGCTCTGGATCCGGAGGATGCGGACAGGCTCTACATCGTCTGTGGTGTGAATCGACCGGGCTCCGGTAAGATTGCTGTTTCCGGGGACAGAGGAGAACATTTTACCTATTATGATATGCCGCTTATGGCTCACGGCAATTTAAACGGGCGCGGAACCGGCAATCGTCTGATTGTGGACCGCAGGGACAGTGCGTGTCTGTACTATGCCTCCCAGCAGGAGGGTCTGTGGAGGAGTCCGGATCATGGGGCAAGCTGGGAGAAACTGGAGGCCTTCCCGGAGGAGTATTTGACTTTCGTGGGACAGAGTCCGGACGGGAAAGCATTGTTTGTCGCGGGCGCGGGAGTCACCACGGCAAGAACCGGGCATCTTCGGGGGCACAGTCTCTATGTCTCCTACGATAACGGTGCAAGCTTTGAACCTCTTTGGCAGCCCGAGGACGGGGAGATCGAAGGGGTGCGCCTGGCGGGATTGATCGCCCAGCGCTATGCCGTGGACGCGGACTATCTGTATGTGACCTACTCCGTGATGGGGCGCAATGCCTACGTGTTGGAAAACGGCTACAGCTGCGACGGCGGAAGTGTGATCGGCGGACGCGTGGTGCGCTATCCCTTGCGGGACGGGCGAATCGGTGCTGGGGAGGATATCACGCCCTCGGCGGGCAATGTCAGCGCAACGCTCTGGGAGAAAGTACACAGGGACCCGGTCAACAAAGACCCTGACAAAACAGGTTCTGCGGCAGATTTTCGAGAATACGGTTTCAGCGGCATTGCGGTGACGCCGGCTGCGCCCGGGCTGTTGGCGTGCTCCACCATCTGTAAAGGTGACGGAGATGTCATATTCCGGTCAGGGGACAGCGGGCGGACCTGGGAGCCCGTGTTGTATGATCTTGCGGTGGGGGAGATGGCTTTTCGCACTTCTTATATGAAGCCCTGCTACAACGGAGGGCACTCCCTGATCCACTGGCTGACGGATTTAAAAATAAATCCCTTTGATGCGGGGGAATTGTGGTTTAACACCGGTACGGGTGTGTTTCGTACGGGTAACTTTACGGAGGATCGGGTGGGTTTTTCGGATCACAGCGACGGAATCGAGGAGACGGTGCATCTGAATGTGTACAGTCCGCCTGCGGGAGAGGTGCAGTTGATTGATATCCTGGGGGATCTGGGAGGCTTTGCTTTCCGCAAGGTGGATGAGGCCTGTGACAATTCCTTTGCGGATGGGGACGGAAACCGCTACATTACCTGCATCAACGCGGATTATTCGGACCTTGATCCGAATCATGGGGTGATCACGCCCAGGGGCAACTGGACGGGACGCACCAGGGGCGGTCTGATCGTCACCTCCGATAATTTCCGCACCTTCCGCAGACTCCCCCAGCCCTTTGGTATAACGGAGGATCTGGACGATGCCCTCCATCGGATCGAGACGCCCAACGTCAACAGCGGTTGGGTGGCAATGTCGCCGGATGCGGTACATATTGTGTGGTCGGTGGCAGAGAACATCGAGCTTCCGGTGAACCGGGTGATTGTCAGTCATGACGGCGGCGCTTCCTTTGCGCAGACTTTCGTTTACAATGGAGACGGGACGCGGAGGACGGAAGGGGGCTTTAAGGTCTTCTCCGACCGCGTGGACAGCACGCTGTTCTATGGCTTTGGTGATCACTCCGATCTCTATGTGAGCACGGACGGCGGAGCAAGCTTTCGGCAAAAGAGTGTGGAAGCGGTGGACAGAGACGGCGGAAGCTGCATCTTCCCGTCGGTGAATTTCACCCTGATCGACTGCGCGGACAAGACGGAGGTGCGGGGCGAGAGCGGTAAGTCCGGTGTCTTTTACATGGCATTGGCGCAGCATGGACTGTGGAAGCTCGTCTATGACCGCGAGCAGGATCGTGTGAGAGTGGTCCGGCTGAGCCGGGAGGGCGATGTTTTTTACCGGATCGGACTGGGACTTTTAGCCCTCGGAGCGGACTACCTGCGGGATGCCAAGGCGCTTTACGTGGCTGCGGTTCTGGACGGGGTTTACGGATTTTACCGTTCGGTGGACGAGGGCGAATCGTTCACACGCCTGAACACAGACCGGCAGATGTTCGGCGAGATCAACAGCATTGATGCAGACAGCCGAATCTATGGAAGATTCTATCTGGCAACAGGCAGCAGAGGCGTGATCTACGGCGAGCCCGACAGACAGCAGTAACAGGAAGATCAGACAGCAGATCAGGAGACCGATCGAAAATCGATTGGAGAGTCGATCAGAGAGTCGACCGGAGAATGGTTAGGGAAGGGATCGGAGGATAGATCAGAGAACCAATCAGGGAATAGGAAAGGATGGACGGAGACAATGCATATTTTACAGGACGGTGACAGATTAATCATCAAGGACGGAATCTCCCAGGTGTGGATCGATCCCTGGGGCGAAAACTCCTTGCGTGTGCGGATGACCTGTGAGGCGGCAATGGATGATCATGACTGGGCGCTCACGGAAGCGGTGGAGAAGACACCGGTATCCATCATCATGGAGGAAATCGATGTGACGGACCCCTGGTATCGGGGAGATGAGTACGCACAGTACCATCAGAAGGGAATCATAGCGACCCTTACGAACGGCAAAATCACAGCGAAGGTGTCCCATGAGGGGTGGATCAGCTTCTACAATCAAAAGGGAGAACTCCTGACCGAGGAGTACTGGCGCAACCGCAATCGCATTAACCGCTATTGTGTTCCGCTGCGCGTGGACGCGCGGGAGTTAAAACCCATTCAGGGCAGTACGGATTACTCTCTGGTGGCCAGATTCGAGGCGTTTGACGACGAGCGCATCTACGGTATGGGACAGTATCAGGAGAAAAATCTGAACAAAAAGGGTGCGATTCTGGAACTGGCACACCGCAATTCCCAGTCCAGTGTTCCCTTCATGCTCTCCAGCAGGGGCTACGGCTTCCTCTGGAATAATCCGGCCATCGGAAGTGCAGTCTTCGGAGCCAATAAGACCGAGTGGAGTGCCCGCAGCACCAAGAAGCTGGACTATTTTATCACGGCGGGAGATACACCGGCTGAGATTGAAGCGCAGTACAGCAAAGCCACGGGCCGTGCACCCATGATGCCGGAGTTCGGACTGGGATACTGGCAGTGCAAGCTGCGCTACCGCAATCAGGAGGAGCTTCTTGCGGTGGCAAGGGAGCACAAGAGGCGGGGTCTTCCCATGGATGCCATTGTTGTGGATTTCTTCCACTGGACCAGACAGGGAGATTTCAAATTTGAACCCAGGGATTGGCCCGATCCCGAGGCAATGGTGCGGGAGTTGAAGGAGCTTGGAATCGAAACCGTGGTCTCCGTGTGGCCGACCATCGACGAGCGCAGTGAGAATTTCGGGAAAATGGCGGAGGAAGGCTATCTGGTGCGCAGCGACCGGGGCAATTCCAACCACATGACCTGGATGGGCAATACGATTTTTTACGATGCAACCCACCCCGGCGCCCGGAAATTCGTGTGGGACAGATGCAAAGACAATTACTATAAGAAGGGTATCCGCTGCTTCTGGCTGGATGAGGCGGAGCCGGAGTACGGGCCCTACGATTTTGACAATTACCGTTATTATGCCGGAACGGCCTTGCAGTGCAGCAACATCTATCCGGTGGGCTATGCAAAGGGCTTTTACGACGGCCTCAAGGCGGAGGGTGAAAAGGAGATCTTAAGTCTGGTGCGCTGTGCATGGGCGGGCAGCCAGAAGTACGGCGTGCTCACCTGGTCCGGTGACATCTATTCTTCCTTCCGTGCGATGCGGGAGCAGCTGCAGGCGGGACTCAGCATGGGAGTGGCCGGGATTCCCTGGTGGACCAGCGACATCGGCGGATTCCTGGGGGGCGACATTCGGGATGAACACTTCAAGGAGCTTCTGGTGCGCTGGTTTGCCTGGGGGGCATTCTGCCCGGTATTCCGTATGCACGGCGAGCGTTCCCCCTGGTACGAGCGAGAGGAAGAATTCATTGACGGCGTACGCCAGCTGACGAGCGGACAGGATAACGAGGTGTGGAGCTTTGGCGAGGATAATTATCAGATTCTGACCAAGTTTCTCTTCATCCGCGAGAAACTGCGCCCCTATGTGCGGGACTGCATGCGGCAAGCCAGCGAGCAGGGAACCCCGGTCATGCGTCCGCTGTTCTTTGAATTCCCGCAGGATAACAAGGCATGGGAGATTGAGGACGCCTATCTCTTCGGACCGGATCTTCTGGTGGCACCCGTGATGGAAGAAGGGGTGCGGGAGCGGAGCGTCTACCTTCCCGCGGGCTGCAGATGGACGGATGCCTACACCGGGCAGGAATACGAGGGCGGACAGTGCGTGACGGTTCCGGCTCCCCTGGATGTCATTCCGGTATTCGT
>CAMAGI010000129.1 GCA_945833775.1 uncultured Lachnospiraceae bacterium | reverse complement strand
GCCCTCACCCGCATGAGCAGGAACTGGGAGCAGTACTGGTAATAAGATAAAAGAAAGGCGGTCAGGTACCATGAAGGAACCGAAGGAGTGTACAAGATTGCACAGCAAGGAGGATTTCCGGGAGCTGATGTTTGCCATCCTGAATCCTTTGAAGCCGTATTACAGTGACAATAAAGCTGGATTGCAGCTGGGCGTGACCATGGCGCACTATGATATCCGTGCCACTTGGATGGAGGCCTTCTCCAGACCCCTGTGGGCGCTGGTGCCCTATTGGGCGGGCGGCGGACGGGAAACCGGGGAGGAGGCTTCCGCGGAGCAGGAAAGTTTTGCACAGATTTACCGCAGGGGGCTGTGTGCCGGAACGGATGCGGACAACCCGGAATACTGGGGGCAGTGCGGCTCCTTCGACCAGCGATTTGTGGAGATGGCTGCCATATCCTACGGGCTTTTGTTCGCGCCGGAAACGATCTGGGAGCCCTTAAGTGAGAAGGAGAAGGATAACCTGTGTAACTACCTGAATCAGATCAATGAGCATCCCCTGCCGGTGTGTAACTGGATTCTGTTTGCCGTGCTGGTGAACATTGCTCTGAAAAAGGTGGGAAGACCTTACAGCGATACGATGCTGGAGGAGTATCTGAAGGGGCTTGAGACCTTCTATCTGGGAGATGGCTGGTATCAGGACGGTGATTCCGGACAGAAGGATTATTACATCTCCTTTGCCATCCATTTCTACTGCCTGATCTATGCCAAAGTGATGGAACAGGAGGACAAAGCCCGGGCCGGTCTCTACAAGGAACGGGCCATGACCTTTGCCAAACAGTTTGTCTACTGGTTTGATGAGGACGGGGATGCCATTCCCTTCGGCCGCTCCCTCACCTACCGTTTCTCCCAGGTGAGCTTCTTTTCCGCCTGCCTTCTGGCCGGTTTGGAGCCCTTCCCCATTCCGGTGATGAAGGGACTGATCGCCAGACATCTGCGCAGCTGGATGGGACGGCCGATTTTTGACCGGGACGGAATCCTGACCATCGGCTACGGCTATCCCAATCTGATGATGGCGGAGCGCTACAATGCGCCCGGATCTCCCTATTGGAGCATGAAGACCTTCGCGGTTCTCATGCTGGCGGACGATCATCCCTTCTGGAGCGCTGAGGAGGCACCCTTTCCCAATCTTGCGGCGGACTGCCCCATGCCCTATGCGGACCTGTATGTGAAGCATTACGGCAACCACACCACCGCCTTTGCACCCGGTGTGTACAGTCCCAACGGACACGGACAGATTGTGGCAAAGTACGGCAAGTTCGCCTACGACAGCAAATTCAGCATCAGTGTGGCAAAATCCTGTTACGAGCTCCATGAGAATGCCCCGGACAGTATGCTGGCCTTTGTGATCGACGGGTATGTGTATGTGCGCCGCATCTGCATTGCCTGTGCAATCACCGAAACGGGGGTCTATTCCAAATGGAGTCCCTACCCTGGCATTGTGGTGGAGACCACCGTCACGCCGGACGAAAACGGCCATAAGCGGGTTCATCGAATCCAAAGTGACCGGGAATGCGTTGCATACGACTGCGGGTTCTCCGTAAGCCGGGGCGATTTTGAACCGGTTGGTTTTGAGAGTTCCTCCGGGGACGGCTGGGCCCAGGCATTAAATGAACACTGCCTGTGCAGGGTGGAGGGTCGTGCCGCGCAGGGACATGTGATTTTTGCGGATCCGAACCTGAATCTTCTGTATACCAAGACGGCGATTCCTGCCGTAAAATATCAGATTCGGAAGGGCGAGCAGGAGCTTGAGACCAGGGTTTTGGCAGAATATGTGGGGTAGTGGGGAACAAACCGCTCTTTTGCCGAGGCAGCGCAAAAAAACGCGACGGGTTGCAGTTGCCTGTGCTGACAGCACCATTCTATAATGGATGGGTAGAAAAACTGGATTTTCAGTCAGCGGAGGTAATTTATGGAAAAACTGAATATTACGACTGCTAAGGATAACGAAAAAGTATACAAGATTATCGGAGATTTGATGAACACGGACCGGGAATTTCAGATCATGATCACGGTGCCCTCCGGACGTCTTGACGGTGACAAGCAGGATCGGGTCAGTAAGCATGCCGAAGCTGCGGATAAAACGATTGCCCCGGCAAAACGGGATCTGGAAAAGGACGTGACTGATATGATTCACGAAATCGGTGTCCCCGCCCACATCAAAGGGTATCAGTATCTTCGGGAGGCGATTATGATGTCTGTGGAGGATCCCGGGATGATCAGCTCCATCACAAAAATTCTCTACCCCACCATTGCAAAGCGCTTCCAGACCACATCCAGCAGAGTGGAGCGTGCCATCCGGCATGCGATCGAGGTGGCGTGGAGCAGGGGGAGAATGGAGACGCTGGATGCTCTGTTCGGATACACCATCGACACCGGCAAGGGGAAACCCACCAATTCCGAATTTATTGCGCTGATTGCCGACAGAATTCGCCTTTCCTACCGCGGGTGAGAAGGAAATAGAAGAACAAATCAAAAATGTCTATTCCCTCTTCCGAAAATATGGTGTATACTTAGTGGTATCAACAGTGCGGAGGTTTTCAAATGAAGAAAATTCTGTTTGCGGCATCGGAAGGGTATCCTTTTATTAAGACAGGCGGTCTTGCGGATGTGGTGGGATCCCTGCCGAAGTACATCGACAAGGAATATTTTGACGTCAGAGTGATCATTCCCAAGTACTCCTGCATGAAGCAGGAGATGAAGGACAAGCTGCAGTATGTGACTCATTTCTATATGGATTACAACTGGCAGAAGCTCTATGTAGGGATTCTGGAGGCAATTGTTGACGGCGTACACTATTACTTCATTGACAACGAGAGCTATTTCAGCGGCTTTAGCGTCTACACCGACGATCCCCGCTATGAGATTGAGCGCTACGCTTTTTTCTCCAAGGCGGTTCTTTCCGCACTTCCTATTTTGGGCTTCCGACCTGACGTGATCCATTGTCACGACTGGCAGACCGGGTTGATACCGGTCTATCTGAAGGAGCGTTTTCAGGGGGATCTGTTCTTCCGCGGAATCAAATCCGTCATCACGATCCACAACCTGAAATTCCAGGGAAAGTGGGATGTTAAGACGGTGCAGAGTATCACCGGACTGCCGTCGTATTATTTTACGCCCGACAAGCTGGAGGCCTATAAGGATGCCAATCTGCTCAAGGGCGGCATCGTCTTTGCGGATGCGGTGACCACGGTCAGCGATACCTATGCCGAGGAGATCAAGACCGCATTTTACGGCGAGGGGCTGGACGGACTTTTGCGTGCCCGCAGCAAGGATCTGCGCGGTATTGTCAACGGTATCGATTACGAGGAGTTTAACCCGGAGACGGATCCCCATATCGTTAAGCCCTACAATGCCATTAATTTCCGCAAGGAGAAGTGCAAGAACAAGCGCGCACTGCAGCAGGAGCTGGGGTTGCGCGAGGACGACAAGAAGATGATGATCGGTATCGTATCCCGCCTGACGGATCAGAAGGGTCTGGATCTGATCGCCTATGTCATGGACGAGCTCTGTCAGGATGACATCCAGCTGGTGGTACTGGGTACCGGTGAGAGCAGATATGAGAATATGTTCCGCCATTTTGACTGGAAATACGGGGACAAGGTATCTGCCAATATTTACTATTCGGATGCTTTGTCCCACAAGATCTATGCATCCTGCGATGCCTTCCTCATGCCCTCACTTTTTGAGCCCTGCGGCCTCAGTCAACTGATGGCTCTGCGCTACGGCACGGTTCCCATTGTGCGCGAGACAGGCGGTCTGAAGGATACCGTATCGGCATACAATGAGTACGAAGGCACGGGTACCGGATTCTCCTTTGCCAACTACAATGCCCATGAGATGCTTGCCACCATCCGCTATGCGGAGCATATCTATTATGACCGTAAGAGAGAGTGGAACAAGATCATTGACCGCGGGATGGCAGCGGATTTCTCCTGGGGTGTCTCCGCGAAAAAGTATCAGGAGATGTACGATTGGCTGATCGGCTACTAAAGCGTCGGACCGGTACTGTTCTGAGGTACATATATGTCAAAAAAGGATAACAATTTTGTCGCCCAGGCGGGAATCCTCGCGGCGGCAGGAATCATCAGCAGAGTAATAGGGCTTCTTTACAGAGGCCCTTTAAATGCTATTATAGGTCCCTTGGGCTTGGGGTATTATCAGGCGGCATACAGCTTTTATACGATCGTGCTGCTGATTTCGTCCTACAGTATTCCTTCGGCGATCTCCAAGGTGATCGCACAGAAGCTGGCTGTTCGGGAGTACCGCAATGCTCACCGGATTTTTTTGTGTGCCATGATGTATGTGCTTGTGGTGGGCGGCGCTGCCAGCCTTCTTCTCTTCTTCGGAGCAGGGCTTTTCGTGTCGGAGGAGGCGGTTCCTGTGCTCCGTGTGCTTGCCCCCACAATCTTTGTCTATGGAATGCTGGGTGTTTTGCGCGGCTATTTCCAGGCGCATAAGAGTATGGCACAGACCTCTGTCTCGCAGATTCTGGAGCAGATTGCCAATGCAGGGGTCAGCATCGGATGCGCCTGTCTGTTCATCCGGATTTCCTTCGGCAGTCTGGAGGTTCCGGAGGATGCCGGGCTGCAGGCCAGGCGGGCGGTCCTCGGTGCCATGGGAAGCGCCACGGGAACCGGGGCAGGTGTATTGGTGGCACTCTTGTTCGTGGGCGGAGTCTACCTGCTCAACCGCAGAATGATTCACCGGCGGATCGCCAAAGACAGACATGTTGAGACGGAGTCCTACGGGCAGATTCTTCGGACCATCACGCTGGTCGTCGTTCCCTTTATCCTGAGCACGGCGGTGTACAATCTCTGTTCTCCGGTCAACAACTACGTGTACAATAAGTTGCTTCCCGCCCTCACACAGACGGACAGCGTCACCAGTTATTACAATTACGGTATTTTCGACGGGCAGGCCAGAACCCTCTCCGGCATTCCCATTGCCTTTGCGTCGGCCATGGCGTCCGCCATGATTCCCTCCATTGCGCAGCTGGTGGCAGCCCGGGAGATTGATGAGGCCCGGGAGAAAATCGGCGTTGCCGTCCGCAGTACGATGGTGATTTCCATCCCCTGTGCGGTGGGGCTGTTCGTTTTGGCAAAACCGATCACCCATCTTTTGTTCGGCGGTACGGGGGAGGAGCTGGAGCTGTCGGCGAGGATGTTGATGGCCCTCTGTGTTTCTATCATTTTCTATGCTCTGTCCACATTGTCCAGCTCCATCCTGCAGGGAATGGGAAAGGTGAACACCCCCATTGTCAATTCCACCATTGCCCTGATTGTTCAGACGGTGGTGCTGGTGGTGCTGCTCTTTTTCACACCCCTGGATCTGTATGGCATGGCAATTGCCAACACGGTCTATGCGGTGGTAGTCAGTGTGCTGAACCAATGGTCCGTGCGCAAGACGGTGGCATACCGCCAGGAGTGGTATCGGACATTTCTCATCCCGACGCTTGCCTGCATCTTTATGGGCGCCTCTGCCTGGGCGGTCTATGAAGGCCTGTACCTGCTTACCGACTCCATGCGGATTTCGGTGATTCCCGCAGTGGCAGTGGCGGCCGCCGTTTACTTTGTGATGTTAATCTTAATGGGGGGACTCACGGAGAGAGAACTGCGTGCTTTCCCGAAGGGGTATCTGATGGTGAAGCTTGCGAAGAAATTGCATCTGCTGCATTCGTAAAAGCCGATACCGGCATACCGTTGCCGTACTAGTCGCTTAGCAACTGTATGCCGGTAATATCGTCGTCCGTGATCATGGAGAAGTTGGTGTAATAGACAACGAAACCGGGCTTTGCTCCGTTTGGCTTTTTCACGTGCTTTTTCTGAATATAATCGATTTCTACCTTGTCTGCCCCGCGACCTTTGGAGTAAAATGCGGCGAGCCGGGCCGCCTCCTCAAAGGTGCGGTCGGGAAGCTCTGCAACCCCGTCTGTCTTGACCACGACGTGGGAACCGGGCATGTTCTTGGCGTGGAACCACCAGTCGTTTCCGTTGGCAAATTTGAATGTCAATTCATCGTTCTGATAATTGTTTTTTCCCACATACATATGAAAACCGTCGCTGCTTACATAGTGGAAGGGGCGGCTGGTATTCCTCGCATTTTTGCCGTTTTTGCCAAGGGGTCCCTTGCGATGGATATAGCCGCTGGCAATCAGTTCCTCCTTGATCTGGGACAGATCCTCCTCCTGCCTTGCGATATCCAGGGCGGTTGCGATGGATTCCAGATGGTCAATCTCGGCTTTGACTTCTTCGGTCAATTGAGAGAGTGCCTCAAATGTGCGCTTCAGCTTGCCGTAGCGGTCGAAATATTTCTTGGCATTCTCCGTGGCGGTGAGGGTGGGATCCAGAGGAATGGTCACCGGTTCCCCGGTGTAGTAGTTCACCGCTTCCAGGGATTTGGCGCCGGGGGCGGCACCGTAGCCGTAGGTATTCAGCAGTTCTCCATAGATGCGGTACTGTTCGCGTTTTTCGGTGTCCTGCATCTGGCGCAGCTGCAGATCGTATTTTTTGGTATTGCGTTCCAAAGCGGTCTGTACAATGCGACGAAGATCCGCGGATTTCTGGCGGATCCGCGTGAGAGTGTTTTTCTCCGCATAGAACTGCTCCAGGAGAGCGGACATGCTGTCCGTATAGCGGAGCGTATCCCCGGAATTCCCCTCGTACATGGTGAGCGGAACGGCGCAAAACTCCACGGGCTGCTTGCCGGTATAAGCGATGTTGGGGGCAAA
>CAMAGI010000128.1 GCA_945833775.1 uncultured Lachnospiraceae bacterium | reverse complement strand
TCTTCCATCTCCCCGTTCCAGAACCAGAAGGGCTGAATGCCCTTTTGCATTTCCTGTCTCATTTGTCATTCTCCTCTTTGGAATGTTCCGTTCTTATGCCTCTCAATATAGATTGCCACTATTCCGTATTTACTGTCAACATTTATATCTACACCCCCACCAGCGCGTCAAAGGTTCCCCCCATATTCAGTTTGCCATATCCCCACTCACGGTTCGGATACGTCTGCCCCGCAGTCCGGGATGCCCCCAGCACAAGATAGCTTCGAATCTCCCTGCTCCCGGCAAGCTCGTCGTTTCGCTCCACCACCGCCCATTGCAAAAGCTGCGCCACCGCACCCGCAGTAATCGCCGCCGCAAGGCTTGCGCCGGTGCTTTTCCCGCGGATGGTGGATACGTTCACGCCCGGCGCTGCCAAATCCGGTCGGATGGCTCCGTTCTGCGCAAATCCCCTGCCGGATTCGATATAGAAACTGCCATTGTCGGAATTGTAGGTGGAAACGCAGATAACGTCCGACGCCATGGATGGTTCCGTCAAGGTGACATAGGGGGAGGGGCTCAGAAAATAGACCTCTGTATCCAGAAAATCCCGAATCGGAAGCCACATATGGAACACGCCGTTGTAGAGCGTGGTGGTCCCGCTCACCCGAAACGTCCAGATGCCCGGTGTGGGCGTCACCAGACGAAACAGTATCAGTTCCTCCCCGGAGGAGGGCTCCACCACGGAGGCGTCCACCGTCACCTGGGACTGCTCATAGATGAATCCGTAGGTGATGCTCTGGCGACCTCCCAGACGAATGCGGGGAATGGTCTCCCCGCCGGGTGTCCGTATGCTCACATTGACAATGTCGGGCAGGTTTCCCCACAGTTCCAGGAAGAATCCTCTGCTGCCCTCCCCCACACGGATCTCCACATCCTGATAAAGCATGCCGTCGGCGGTTACACTTGCCCCTGCCCGTGCCAGATCGCCCTGAAAATGATGTCCCGCATTGCCCTCATTTCCGCCGGTCACCACGACCGCACTGCTTCTCTGCCGTGCGATTCTGCCCAGATATTCCGAGAGAAAAGAAGTTCCGTTGTGATCCCCCATGTTGGTTCCGAGGCCGAGGCAGAAGACCACCGGGCGCACGTAAAAATCCACAAAGCGATTGCCGTACTTAGCCGCCAGCATGATGTCGTTTTCCTGATAGGCTGCCACATTCTCCGGCACCAGATAGTAATTCCGCAGATAGGGCTTTGCCTCCTTCAGCTTCACGATCACCAGACCGGCCTCCGGCGCAGCCCCCAGGTAGGAATTGCCGGGCTGGGTACTTTTGCCCGCCGCCAGAGCAGCCAGCATCGTTCCATGACCGTTTTCGTCGCGGGAGGGCACAATGCGAAAGGGATCTTCCGATTGCAGCGCCCAGTTGATGTCCGCCTCCGTATACTCCGTTCCGTATTGGAATCCTTCCGGTGCAGGTCCGTCCTGGATGGTCTGATCCCAGATGGCCAATATGCGTGTGTTCCCATTTTCATCGCGAAAAACAGGCAATGTATAATCGATTCCCGTATCCGCAATGCAAATGATGGTCCCGCGTCCCGTCAGGCTAAGCGGCGGGCGCTGCACCCGGGTAATCCCGCTGGCGATCAGTGCGCTCGGGTCAAACACGTCGCCCCCGCCCGAGGGCCCGATCTGCATCAGTCCATACAATTTCGGAATGCTCTGATATTCAAAAAAGTTTGCCTCCAGATCGGGGATCAATGAGCGATTTAAATAGGCGATATTGTACATTCCCTCGATGTCCTCATAGCAGAACACCAAAGCCGGGTTCACAGAGGATTCGATGGGGAAATCCGTGATATAATCAAAGGTATTGTTTGAGAGAATCCGTTCCCTGCAGTCCATAAAACACCCCCGCACAGTTCTATGACAGAATATGCGGGGGTGTGAATTTCGAGCACTGTATCCGTTCCGTTTTTGCAGGACTACAAGCTTGCGTGCTTTTTCCGGAAGCTTTCATACACATGGCACATCATATGGGACGGCTCAATGGCGATCGCTTTCTGCAAAAAGCTGTCTGCCTTTTCAAAATTTCCCAGTCCGATATTGCCAAGTGCCATCAGATAATAACAGTGTGCTTTGTTTTTCCGCGTATAGTCTTCCTCAAAAATCAGAAAATCCGGGAGGGACACCGCAAAATAGCCAACCTTTCCTTCCTCCTCCAAATGTCTCTCGCCGTAATCGATCAACCGGTAAAACCTCGCCCCTGCTTCACGGAGCCGTCCCAGCTTTAAAAACGCAAGCCCCTGATAAAGAATCATATCCGCAGGCTGATCGTTGTAAAACATTGCCCCGGCAGGTTCATCGGTGCCCACGCAGGCCTGCTCAAAGGCGGCTTTCGCCTCCACATCCCTGCCCTGTTCCTCCAGTGCCAGTCCCAGGTGATAGTAAATATGATTATCCTTGGTTCCTTCCAGCTTGCCCTCACCCAGATTCTCCGGGAATACAAGTGCCCTGCGAAGAAGCTCCTCCGCCTCCCGGAAGTGTCCGGCTTCCAGCGCATCCCGACTCATTTGAAGAAGTGCCAGCGTATACTGGGTGGTAATCTTACCCTCTCCGCCTTCCCAGGGATGAAAATGATGCTTTTGAATCAGTCGGTATGCTTCCTCGTATTTACCACACAGATTGAGCAATGTGATATACTCGGTGTAGAGATCGTCCCTGACGTCCAAGAGCTCCGGATACATCTCACAATCCTTAAGGCGCTCAGCAAAGCTGACACCCAATTTCTTATGCAGTTGATCCCGCTCCAGGAAAATACGCACATCCTTCGGGTTCAAAGCAAAAGCCCTCTCCATAGCCTCATCGGCTTTCGCACTGTCATGACATTTATTATAGTAGACCAGGGCAAGATTTCGATATACGGTAGGAAAGGATGTATCCGCCCGGGCAGACTGTTCCCAGAGTTCCAGAGCGCGCTCCCATTGCAATCTGTCGTAGAACAGATTGCCGAGATAGTAGGGTGCCTTTCTGACACATCCATTGTCAATTGCAAAAGAAAGGACCGCAATATCTTCCTGTTTGTTGGGAAAACAATAGTCCGGCACACACTCTTCCGCTTCCCGCAGTTCCCTCTGTACAAGTTCCTCCTGTTTTTCCCCCATCGCCGTCTTACTTAAGTAATATGCCCGATAATAGGAGATCATAGGGTATTTCTCACCGCATTGCGAAAGGACCCCGAGTGCCTCCTCATACGCCCCGAATTCTGCATAATCCCGGGCTGTCATCAGATAGTTTTCCCGAAAGCCGCGCATTTTGATTTCCAGCGCACTGTACAGTTCGTCGCGCTCTCCCTCTCCGGCAAGGAAAATCTGTTCCTGCCCGGAGACAAAATCAAAGGGATCCAGTGCAAGATTCTCCGAAATCCATTTTTTTGCCTCCTCTTTGCGTCCCAGTTTTCGCAGAAGGTACGCCTTCAGACCGCGAGCCTTGATATTGTGGGCATTTTTGACCAATGCCTTTTCAATATGCTCATAGGCCCTGCCGTATTCTCTCCCGGCGGTATCAATTGCCGCCAGGTAATAAAAGGACATCTCCTGTTGTTCATTGCTCCAGGTCGCCTTGTAAAAAACATCATAGGCCTCCCCTTTTCTGTCCTGTAAAAACAGATCAAGTCCCAGATTGTAATAGCTCTCGCTGTTGTAGGGATTGGGATTACGGGAAATAAGGCGCTCCAGGGCCTTACGAAAATACTGCTCCGCCTCCACGATAAGTCCCCTTCGCATGAGCAGCTGCCCATACGCATTGTTGATACGGATATCGCCGGGATCCCGCTTTAAGCCTTCCAGATAATAGGGGTCCGGCAGGTAAGTTGCATGGCGGTATTGCTCAATATGCTGACCGTTGATGTAGAGTTCCTCGTTGGTCATGATCTTAGCCGGATCCTCAGCTGCCGCAGCCGGCTCGGGAATTTTGGGAATGGTGAGAGGCTCGGGCTGATATCGTACCAGGATATCCGCTCCGTCCGAGACGGTCAGACACAACTCTTCCTCTTTTACTTTCCCCACCGGCACTTCCCTCTCAAAAACATCCACCGGTGAAAGCGTACATACCTCTTCGAAGAGTTTCTCACCTCGCAAGGTGAGCGCAATAACGGCTCTCTCATGAAGAGATGTGGCATAGGCGATGATCTTTGCCCTGCCGTCTGCCACGGAGAGATGGATTGCCGCCTGTGTAGTGGCATTTTTCACCTGGCCCACCGCCTTGTAAGGCATAAAGTACTGGGTAAAGGTTTTCTCCTCAAAGGGCTTAAGCCAGGTAAAGTCCGGCTGATTGTCCGTGTATACGCCGGTCATCAATTCCACATACGGTCCGTCCTCGTCCGTGAGGTTGCGATCCCACGCTTTTCCGAAATCCCCGTTTCCCCAGGTCCACTGCTTCTTGCCCGGAGAAATATGGTGATCCGCCACATGCAAAATACCGGCACCCACGCCATAGTCATATCCACCCACAAAATCATAATCCGACTTTTCCGCCATATAAGAGGTTGGAACGGGAATATTGATGTAGCGGGAAATGTCCACACCCTCACTGTAATCCTTTTTGTAGTAGACACCGGTAGCAATAGGAAAACGGGAGACGTCCCTTTTTCCGTGATCCATTACCGCATGCACATCCGGCGGAAATACAGACTGGGTATTCTCATTGACGGACACAGCCGGGTTCGCCCACCAGAGGAAGGTTTGAGGCATGGAAGTGCGATTGTAAAGCTGTCCTTTGATTTCTATATAGGCCCTGCCCGGGTAAAGTGTGATCGTGGTAATCCCCTTGGTTCCATACATCTGATCCACATCATGACAGAGCACGGAGACGCTTCCGTCTCCGTTTTCCCGGGTCAGATAATCCACCGGCAGAAATGTTGTCGGTCTGTGATGTTGGGGCCAGTTGAACTCAATGCCGCCCGAGATCCAGGGACCGGTCAGCCCCACCAGCGCAGGCTTCACCACGCGATTGTAATAGACAAAATCATAGCCGTTGGTCTTGTCAAATGCGCGTTGAATTCTTCCCCCCAGTTCCGGGAGCACCATCACCCGAAGGTATTCATTTTCCAGAAATACCGCTTTGTATGCTTTGTCCTTTTTTTCATCGCTGATCTTCTCAATCGTCGGATACGGGTAAACCTTTCCGCAGCTCCCCTGATACACTCTCTTCTCCAGAAAGATCGGATTCTTCTCCGCCTCTCCGATCTCATAGGTCGGAATGATCACCTGCTCCTCCCAGACTTTTGCTTTCCCCATGGATACCTCCTGATTTATCTTCTTTGTGCTCCGTTTCCCGTAAATTGCCTAAGACGCCTCCATTATAGCGGATCACCCCGGAAAATACATTCTCCGGTATTGCTCATTTATTTACATTTTTTGCGATTGTTATTTTGTGTCATATATCGTAAAATCAATATATAAGGCTTACTATATGGGGTATCTGTTTTGAAATCATGCGAATTATTGGTGTCTGATACATCGGAATATTTTGTTTACGCGCCCAGCCGAACCGCACGAGATTTGTTCTTCTATCCGCTGCAGTGCGGATTCTTCTGTTACGAGGCCGGGTATCATCTTGAACGCGAGTCCTATGACAGCTTCCTGCTCCTGTATCTTCAAAAGGGGCAGTTGCAGCTTTGCATAGACGGTCAGACGCAGACCGTGGATACCGATCACTTTGCTCTGATCGACTGTTACCACCCCCACGCCTACACGACGGAAACGGGCTGCGAATGCCTATGGTGTCATTTCGACGGTCCCCTGGCGCGGGCGTGGTATGAGAACATTATTGGTCACACCGGAAATGTAATTACCCTCGCGGACACCTATCCTACCCGCAAAAAAATAACTGCCGTCTACGAGGTTTTCGCTTCCGGCAGCCCTGTACGTGAGCCTTTGATGTCGAAGTACCTGTCCGACATCCTGACCGATTTTCTCCTGAATACCGCGGACGTCAAAAAGATACATCCCTATACTTCCATGGTGGAGGAGATCATCACATATATTCATGAACACTTCAAAGAAGATATTACGGTGGGGCAGATGGCAGCATTGGCAGACTTAAGCCCCTATCATTTCCTTCGGATTTTCAAACAGGAAACCGGCTTTACGCCTCACGAGTATCTCATCCATGTGCGCATGTCCACCGCCAAGTACCTGTTGAAGAACACGTCTCTCTCCGTCAAAGCAATCTGCTTTCAGTCAGGCTTCTCCGGGGAGAGCGTCTTTTGCACGGCTTTCAAACGCATGGAAAAGGTCACCCCTGAACAATACCGCAATTGCGACCAGACTACTGTCTGATCCTCAGGCAGCGGATTGCATTGAGCACCGCAAGCACCATAACGCCCACATCCGCAAAGATTGCCATCCACATATTCGCAATGCCGAAGGCTCCCAGAATCAGGCATACCGCTTTCACTGCCAGCGCAAACACAATGTTTTCATAGACAATCCGGAGACATTTGCGGGATATCCGGATGGCCAGCGCAATGCGCTTCGGATCGTCGTCCATCAGCACGATATCCGCCGCCTCAATCGCCGCATCGGAGCCGAGTGCACCCATGGCGATACCGATATCCGCACGGGAAAGAACGGGAGCATCGTTGATGCCGTCGCCGACAAAGGCAAGCTTTTCCCGGGGTTTCTTCCGGGCAAGCAG
This sequence comes from uncultured Lachnospiraceae bacterium, assembly GCA_945833775.1. Lineage (GTDB taxonomy): Bacteria > Bacillota > Clostridia > Lachnospirales > Lachnospiraceae > Acetatifactor. The sequence goes on along the minus strand of CAMAGI010000128.1, from coordinate 113 downwards.
CGCCTCCACCCGGTCCACTTTGTCGCCCGGCAGCAGTTCACAGTGGACTTCATCCAGCCCCAGCAGGGCTGCTACATGATCTGCCGCTTCTTTGCGATCCCCGGTGAGCATCA
>CAMAGI010000127.1 GCA_945833775.1 uncultured Lachnospiraceae bacterium | reverse complement strand
GACTTTCTTCAAAGACTGATTGGCCTGTACTGCATCGATGAGTCTGATATCAGGATGACCTCAGATGGATTTGTTGCAATTGGGAAATCATTATGCGCAATTCTTGAAGAAAGAGGGATCCTTACCATACCGGAAGAGAACGGACAGATCATAGAATGCCGGAATTTTTTGGATGATTGGTTTTTATATTGCGTACCCGGCAAGGATGGCGTGACGTACAGCCTCTTCAAAATGCGGGAACAGGAATACGAGCTGGAAAACGGAATCCTCGCGGATGGGGACACTCCCGGTGCAACGATTTCCTTTATTGCGTTCCAGACCCATTTCCTTGAAGACTGTCTGCTATTCTCAACGGATGAAAACCGGCTGCTGCTTTGGAAGGAGATTAACCGTGTCGTGTCCTATCCGGGGCAAAAGCACGATCCGACCTTAAAAGCGTATTTCATTCGGCCGGAGGCTCAGGGACCTTACCTGGTTGCGCAGATGTATGTGCAGCAAATCAAGTCCTTTGCTGTTGACGGTTTACTTCCGGTGCCCAAAGCGTATGCTGCGCTTTATAAGGCCCGTCATACACAACGCAAGGCAGCCAGAATCCCGGATTTCATCGATGCCAATAACCGAGCGGCGGGCAGGGTGGTTTGTGACCACAAGTGCATTTATATTCAGGATACGGAGAACCTGACGGATTTTGAAAAACGGGCAATTCTGGCGACCCATACCGGAAATATCTCCATCCATTCCTTCGCGGCCGAAGTTCGGTACCACGCTCTGTTTCTCATCTGGTATGCGAGACTGCCAATCCCATTTCTGAAGAGTACGCCCTATGCCAGTGCCATTCGGGCGGATATGACCATTGCAGATAAGGAATTCGAGGGACCTGTGCCGTTCTATGATATGAACAGCCAGCTTATGAAGAAACAGATGCAGGTGAATGGAGAAGTACATTTTTAGCTTCCATATAAGAACTAAGCCGCTGCCCGGATGAGCAGCGGCTTTTTTCCTCAAGGAATCGTATATTCAATATCGCCTACAATGATTCTGTCCAATTCCTCCATGGGGATGATTTCTGGAAGCACGTCACCCTTTGTGCAATAGGTTATTCCGTTCCCAGGCTGGATACTGCCTCCGGAATTGGTCATATCGATGACTGTACCATCCGTTTTCATAAGCTGGATGCTGACATTTTCCATGTAGCGCTCATGCTGTCTGCGGTCTTCCTCGGGAAGCCGTCCGCTGGGGGCGTTGCTCCACTGGGCTTCGGAATCCACCTCGTAAGAAATTCGGATGGCAATAGGGGACACCCGGACTTCTTTTATGGTGAATTCCATACCGTTATCCTGGAATGTCTCACCGCTGCCGAGAATCACAGAAGAATCCTCATAATCCATCTCAAACCGGAAACGCCAGTTTCCTTCATATAGCACTTTGATTTCTTCTGCTTCCACATCCTGATACTTTAGGTCCGAAAACTGAACGACAACCGGTTCCTTCGTCATCGGCATTTCATAGCTTCTCACCATGAGATACTGGATCGTATTGTCTCCGGGATCGGAGTCCAGAAAACGGGACGTTCCGTGGGAGCCGCCTTCCTGCGTGGATATGCTGCCCCAACCTCCCAGCATCAGTTGATTGACGGTGACTTCCTCCGGCAGAATGGGCTGTCCATCATCTCTGGTGATGGAAAACAGTACTGCTGTATTATACGCATCCCCGATGATCGCCTCTGCCTTGATGGTAATGCCATTATCGGTATCACTTGCGTCCAAAGGGACACCAATAGAGTCGATGACCTCCGTCTGAGCAGTGCGATTGCCAAAGATGGGGGCAAGCCATCTGGACACCGGTGTATGGATTCCAGCGGCTTCCGCTGTGACTGTCAGCAAGCACAATAAGCAGGCAGCCACGGAGGCAACTTTTGCAAAGGTATATTGGGAACGATGGCTTCGCTTACTGTTTTTCATTGCTTCCGCAGCGGCATTGGCTGCAATGGTTTCTTTTTGTGTCTGGGAATAGGACAGGCTTCCCAGAACTTCCAAATAAGTGCTTTTTTTACTCATATCCGTATTCCTCCAGATAAGGTTTCAGCTTTTCACGGCCTCGTGCGAGTCTTGTGTGGACAGTTCCTTTGGGTATCCTCAGGATCCTGCCGATCTCCTCAGCTGTGTATCCTTCAAAATAATGCAGGTAAATGACACTGCGGTAGGAAACAGGCAGGCTATTGACTGCTGCCAGTACGCTTCCATCATTGATTTCCGGTGCGGGGATATCCATGCAGGATTCCAGATCGCACTGCCGTTTTCTCCAGGGATTTTTCAGAATATCCTTGCAGGCGTTGGCTGTCATTCGCATGATATATGCCCTTTCATGTTCCGTCGATTGGAATTCCTTTGGATCGGAGAGCAGCTTTACGAAGATGGTCTGGCAGATATCTTGAGCATCATATGTATTTTTTAAGTAGGTGTAGCTTAAACGGAGAATGGCATCGGAATAGGTATTGGCCAGTCGCTCCGCCTCTTGCGTTATGTTCATCGTTTCAACTCCTTCAGGCGCCTTCAAATAGATTACGATTCAGGCGGAGAAATACTTTCACCTTTGCACATTTTTTTGATTTTGTGCAAATGGGTGATGAATTCAATTGAGGTAAAAGATGAATGTGTGTGTCATCTGCCTCTTAAATTGATGCCGTTCTATTTGATTACAAAATAATCTATTGCTGAGATAGGCGATAATTGTTGCCTGATTTACGGGTTTATGTTATAGTTTTCATATTCCTGCAGAAACAGAGGAAATGACATGCCATATTTTGCTGTGATCGATACCGAAACCAATTGGGAGGATCAGGTCATGTCCATCGGAACGGTAATTGCCGATTCTGAGACCTTTCAACCGGTTTTCGCCAAATACCATATACTTCCTGCCTACTGTGAAGTGGGCGGGATGTACTACGATGCACTATTCCTGGAGACACCGGTGAAACCCATTTGCTGTACACGTTAGGCGGCTATGAAGGATATTCTGTCCATGTGCCGGCAATATGGTGTTACTGCTATTTTTGCTTATAATGCCCGGTTTGACAAGATCCATCTGCCGGAGTTAAACGCCTTGCAATGGTATGATATCATGCGCCTGGCTGCTTATCGCCAGCATAATCCTAAAATTCCAGCAAATGCAGATCTTTGTGGTACCGGACGGCTGAAACGGGGCTACGGTGTAGAATCCATATTGCGGCTGCTTTCCGGGAACTACGGATACTGCGAAACACACAACGCCATCTTTGACGCATTGGATGAACTCGAAATCATGCGCTTGCTCGGACATAGTTTGTCGAGCTATGCCCCCCTGTAAAGAAAAGAGGTGAAACCCATGACCAAAAAGAAAAAGAAGCAGCAAAGGAAATCCACCAAGGAATATGAGCAGTCCTCAAATGCAAAACAAAAGGAAATCGTCCAACAGGCATATTATGCCAGCCAGAAGCTGGCCAATAAAAGGCTGCAGAAAACATCAAAACTGCTTGATGGCAATGACTGCGATCCCATCCGCTTGAAACGCAGAATAAACGCTACACTCGCTTCGCTGGATGAGTTGTACAGTAAGATAGCAGATATTTGCGTGGATGTACCGGATTATTTCAGCATTACTGAAGAATGGGCCCAGCTAAACGCAATGGGTACACAGGGCTATGATTGTGAAGAAGAGCAAACCACGGCTTCTTTGGGAGCCGCAATTTGGATATTGGACCAGCTCAGAGAACAGGGCCGTATCCATGATGCCATCCGATTGATGCCAAAAGATAATGGACCGCTGGATGAGATTTATATTCCGCCGGTTTGGGATCCCTGTCACAGCGACGAAGTCCATCTGGGGATGCTTTACATCATACAGAAACGAAATGAGGACTGTATCGGCGCAAAGACCGTGAAGCAAAAGACCGGAGATACGGAGGTCCTTAACCGCTTCTTTATGGACAGGTTAACCGCAGAGGGGAAACAAAAACAGGATGTTCCTTCCCGGAATCGCTGGGAGAAGATCCTCGCTATGATCCCCCAGGAGCAGATCGATGAAGCCGTTTCCTATTACGAAGAAGTATACTGGGATTGGATTAGGAGATTCTTTACCTGCAGAAATATCTATCTGCAGCAAGAGCTTCAGCTGCAGCAGGAACGAAAGGAATACTTTGAAGCACTGGAGCAGAAGGCTTCCGCCATCATGAAGCAGCACGAGGAAATGAAAAAGAATCCTCCAAAACTGGAAGACTTTTCTTTCCCGTATTCTTCCGTGCAATCTTCTCTTTCAATTCCTCAAAACACACCAATGGCGGAGCTCCTGCGCTTAAAGACCAATATGGATATTGACGACGCGGCTTTTGAGGAACGTGAAAACGCCTTGTATGCGAGTATTGATGATCTTCCCGGAATGCTGCGCTACGCCCATAGCGTAGAATTTTGGAAAATGATTGAGACTTCCGGCGAGGCAATCAGGGAAGTCTGGAAAGACTTTTACATAGCGCAACCCTACGCATACCTGTTCGCACACCTGTACTTGCTGGATTCCGGTTCTGATTTGCCCTGGCTCTACTTCCCAGGCGTTTGCCTGTTCTCCAAGGCTGCCAGTGAGCTGCCTTGGGCACACTGTAACTATGACGATGAGTGCGATAATATCTGGAACCATTGGGATGAAGAAACCGGAGATATCGTGCATGGCCCCTTGGAGCGTACACTACCCAAACGCGTAAAGATCCCGGAACTGGAAAACTGGTATCGGATGGATTATGTGGATAAATCCATGGATGAACAATTCGCGTTCAGCCATTATAATTTATCCCAAATCGTATTCGAGATCACCGGCGGTATCATGCCAAGAAACCCGGAACGGTATTTCTCTGCTTTATCTGATCTGGATCAGTTTGGGATTAACGGCAAGAAAACGGTGCATCCGCTGATCTATGTTATGTCCTTGCTGGGCGAGAGCCGAAGACAAAGTCGGGACTGGCGGTTGGAAATCGACGATAGCTTGACGGATCGAGACAGTGAAGAGCCTGGTAAGTACGGTGAAACAGAGTCACCTGACGAGTTGAAGCAGAAAATCGCGGAACTGCGCAGTCAACTGGATCATGCAAAAAAGATTGCCTATGAGTCAGGCAGGGAGGTGCGGGAAGAGAAAAAACGCAGGGAAAAGCTGGAAGAAAAACTTGCGATGGAACAACAGGAACTGGCAGATTTGCGAGAGCTGATTTTCCAGCAGCAAGAGCAAAATTATCAGCAGGAAACTGTTGCTTCCAGTATTTCTTTCCCGTATAAAACTACCTTGCGGACGGTAGTGTTTGGCGGACATGATTCCTGGGCAAGAGAGATCAAGCCAAAACTGCCGGGTGTTCGGTTTATAGACCGTGAGATGATACCGAATGCAGAACTGATCCGCCGCGCAGATGTTGTATGGATTCAAACCAACGCCATTTCTCATGCATTCTTCTACAAAATCATCGATGAGGTACGCAAATACAATGTGCCGCTTCGCTATTTTTCCTTCGCAAGTGCATCAAGATGTGCAGAGCAGCTTGCGCAGTACGACGAGAAGAATTGTACATAGGATTTGCAATTGTTATTGTTTACCTCAACCGATTGCTTTGGGGTTGTATTCTGGGTTATAATTAACTGGACAAGAGCAATCCCACATGTAAAGCTGATTTCAAAATACAGCAACTGCCCGTTCTTGCTTACGTCACTGTATTGCTATTGTGCGTACAAATGAGTATAATATATGTGAAAACATATCCCGGAAACAGTACGAATAGAAGGAGATTCACCCGGCAAAGGCGATGCTTCGCTTTTGCCGGGTGTAACTTTTTAATCGTTGGATTTCTTTTTCTGATCCAGTTGAGCCTTGTATTTCTTTCCAACCTCAATTTGGGATTCCAGGTTGGAGCCGCGCACGATGCCCGAAGATCCAAACTTCGCGTTGATGGCGTCAAATGCCTTATCCAGCCGCCGGGCTTTGTCCCGGTCCTGATCCGGGAACAGGGACATCTGTGATATTTCTTCCCGGGTAACGTTTGTCAGACTGATGCCGATGAGGCGCAGGGGCGTGTGACCGTCCCAAAGCTCCCGGTAAAGCTGCTTGCAGACTTCATAGACCTCTTTGGATATATCCGTAGGGTCCATCAGCGTGGTCTGATGGGATTTTGTCTTAAAATCGTTGGAGCGGATGGACACGCCCACACAGTAAGCCCGTGCGCCGTCGGCGCGCATTCTGGCGGTCACGCTGTCGGAAAGCGCCAGAAGGATCTTGTGCGCCTGATCGAAGGAAACAACATCCTCTTCCAGCGTGGTGGAAATGCTGTAGCCCTTGGCTTCCTCACGCTCACTTTGGACAGGGGAGGGGTCAATGCCGTTGGCATAGTCGTGGATCTGCTTGCCCAGTTTGATGCCTACACGCCGCTGTACACGTTCCAGATCCGCGTTCGCCAGATCGCCGATGGTGTGAATGCGGGCTTTTTCCAGCTTTTCCGCGGTGGAGGTGCCCACTGTGAGCAGATCTCCCACAGGCAGTGGCCACATTTTCGTGGGAATCTCACGGGAAAAGAGGGTATGTACCTTATCCGGTTTTTCAAAGTCACTGGCCATTTTGGCGAGTAGCTTGCAGTCACCGATGCCTATATTCACAGTAAATCCAAGCCGGTCTCGAATCCGGTCCTTGATTTCGTGGGCGGTTGCGACGGGGTCGGGGTACACCAGATGGGTGCCGCTCATGTCTGCAAAACATTCGTCGATGGAGAATTTCTCGACCACAGGCGCGTAGGAGCGGACAATGTCCATAAACGCTTGGGAGCATTCCTCATACAAACGAAAATCCGGCTTCGCAAGAAAAAGTCCCGGGCATTTGCGCAGGGCCATGGCAACCGGCTCACCGGTTTTGATGCCATACTTTTTTGCGGGAATGGATTTGGCAAGGATCACCCCGGTGCGTTTATCCCGGTCGCCGC
>CAMAGI010000126.1 GCA_945833775.1 uncultured Lachnospiraceae bacterium | reverse complement strand
CCACCGCACCATTCTTTTTGCTTATATGTAGGCAGATTTGCGGGGCGAATTTCGTGGTTGCCATGAATGCAGAAGATGGTGGGTTTCAACTTCCGAAATGCCCTCTTCAGCTCACCATCGCGCTCGTCGCCAAAGTAGTTTGCTCCAACATCTCCAAGGACAACCACGGTATCTTGCTCAGTGAGCCGCATGCGATTGCAAAAGCGGCTTATTTCATGTTTGGAGCCATGGGGATCGCCGGTATAATATATCACTTGCTGCTATCCTTTCTCTTCTTGAGTTTCTGGAAGAATATGTGCTCGGGCGACAAATCTATTTCTGCCCCACAAGCGCATTTCACTATAACGACCTCTTCCACAGATGTAGGTATGAAGGTGAAAGTATCTGCTCCACCGAATGTACCGGTATAGCGATTGCCGTCTTCTACCCGATACTTGCACGCATGGTTTTTCTGCCAATCACGCAGTAGGCTTTCCTGTTCGTCGTCAAGTGTGAAGCTAATCATATGGCAACCTCCCGAGTATTTGTGGCTTAATATGATTATCACACAGCACCTGCCCGATAATCATCCCTGGTTCCGTCCATTATACCAGCTTCTTTTGGGTCAATCTTGTCTGCCGCAAAAATATAGTTATAAAATTGAAAATTGTAGTAACGGGAACTCTAAACAATGCCTCAATTCTAAACCATCAGTTACTTTCTTGGCCTCTGGTCGATGGTGCAGCCGCATGGCTGGCAGTATAATTACTTTTACTTCTTATGTAGGTGAACAGCCCTGACCCGCAACGAAGTTTTGGTGGCAACGAGTACGTCCAGCAAGACGTTTTTTTCGTACTCACTGCAATCGATGAGGATCGCTGAGAATTCGTGATTGGAGACTTTCACGGTGTTTTCCAAACTATCAATGAGCAGTTCATCTGCCGTTACATGAAGGGCATTTGCAATGCGAACCAACGTTTCGACACTCATGTGACGTCTGCCAGTTTCACAATAGCTGATATGGGTGGGAGAGCAGTTTGCCATTTCCGCGAGTGCTTGTTGAGAAACACCTTTACGTTTGCGAATTACTTTGATTTTCTTGCCAAGAGCCTCTTTGCTGAATTCCATGGTACATTACCTCCTTAAAAAATAAGCGAGATAATTATACCTATTAGACGATAATACCGCTTTTGGACTATATATCGCTTCGCCTTCTGTTGATATAATTTCAAAAAAATCAGTCAATAGGCGATATGGAGGTGGGGCTTATGAGTGACAACAGTCTGCTTAACAAACAGATTGGCAAACGAATTCGTGAGGCCCGTCTACAGAAGAAGATGAGTCAGGCGGATTTGGCAGAAGGGGCACATATCCATCTTTCACATGTCAGTGACATTGAACTTGGGAAAAAGGAAATGCGGCTTTCAACCTTTATCCGCATTGCGGAGACGCTGCAAGTTTCGTCCGATCAGCTGATTCGCCCGGACATCCCAGAAGTAAATACGATACAGAGCAATGAGCTGGCTCAGATTCTGAGCGATTGTACCCCCAGCGAGCGGGAATCAATATTGAAGATCGTTGCGGAGTTAAAAGCCTCTCTGCATCAAAACAGAAGTGAATACGATACCTGACAGGTCGATATTTGAAATATCGGCCTGTTTTTTTTCGCATTTCTTAACCAGTGGCTAATTGGTTGGCTGCTGGTTAATTGGCTTTTGTAGGCAATCAAAATATAATTACCGCAAAGATATGCTGGGTACTGGTGTACCTGCCAGAAAAGAGGATCATACATGGAGGAAAAGAAGCCAAACACGCAACTGAGTACAGTTGACGAAGCTCCGCAGTTCTCGTTGATTTTTGCGGATGATTCAGAACAGATGCGAAAAATCGCCGAGCATAAGGCATGGCTTCAACGCATTCGTCATGAGCGGCCAAACCCGGCACACCACTTCAAGGTTGCGGTATATATCCGCTACTTCAACCAAACGAAACATGAGAATTACCTGGACTATCATATTAAGCAGTTCGAAGACACCCTGGCACTCTGCGCCAAGTGGGAGCTTGTCGGTTTCTATATTGACGAAGGGAGTACACCGCCCAATATGGAATCTGCTCCGGAGTGGTGTCGTCTTCTTGATGACTGCATGGAAGGAAAGGTGGACTTAATCATTACCCAAAAGGTTTCGAACGTATCCAAGAAGAGCCACGAGATTTCACTCTGTGCCAGACTACTCGCTCAGCAGGAACATCCGATTGGGATCTACTTTATTTCCGAGGATATGTTCACTTTGGCCTCCTACTACATGGAAGACATGAGAGATACGTTTTTCCTCTCTGACATAAACCAAGCAACGATTTCTGACAACGAAGTCCCGCGGGAGAAGCTGCATGATTGAAAACTATAATCAAGATAATCGGAAGAAGAAAAGAGACAGGATCAAACAGCGGATTCAGGTCACTGTCGACGAAGAAAACTACGAATACTATCCTGCCCAAAAGCAAGTGGATTTTTACGATACAGAGGTCCACCAGAAGGTTGCGGCATACTGTCGTGTATCTACAGACAGCGATGAGCAGCAGTTTTCCTTTGAACTCCAGAAGAAATACTATGAAGACTATGTAGCGAGCCACGGCAACTGGGAATTGACGCGGGTCTACGCTGACGAAGGCAAGAGCGGAACCGGGCGGGAAAAGCGCAAGGAATTTAATGAGATGATCGACGCTTGCTTCGACAACCAAATTGACCTCGTGGTGACGAAAAGCGTGTCCCGCTTTTCGCGGAATGTCGTAGATTGCATCAGTCTCGTAAGAGAGCTACAGGAGTTGAAGCGGCCAGTCGGAGTATTCTTCGAGTCTGAGTGTATCTTCTCACTAAATGAGGATTCGCAGATGGCGCTGTCTTTTATCGCAACCATGGCAGAAGAGGAGTCACATATCCGAAGCCGCAGCATGGAAAGTTCTCTGCGGATGCGGTTAGACAATGGCATTCCGCTCACGCCAAAGCTGCTTGGATACAGCCACGACAGTGAGGGGAATCTGGTCATTAACCCAGAAGAGGCGCCCACTGTAAAGCTGGCATTCTATATGTATCTCTACGGATACTCCACGCAGCAGATTGCGGATGCCTTCATCGCTCTTGAACGAAAATCTTATCTTGGAAATATCAAGTGGACAGCAAACAGCATCGTCCAGATCCTTCGGAATGAGCGCCATTGCGGAGATGTGCTGACACGAAAGACTTATACACCGAACTACCGAAATCACCTTTCTAAGAAAAACCGTGGGCAGCGGCCTCAGAGCCGATACTTCAATCATCATGAAGCAATTGTGTCCCGCGATGATTTCAATGCTGTTCAGAAGATGCTGGATAATGCAAAGTATGGGAATAAGTCGTTACTCCCTGAACTGCGGGTCATCGACAGCGGAATGCTGAAGGGGTTTGTATCGATTAACCCTCGCTGGGCGGGATTCAAGGAGCGAGACTACTTCTTGGCTGCACAGAGCGTATATGCAACCGGGGATGATAGTGCCGTTGAAGAAACAGAGCCTCAGACCGTTGAGATACATGTTGAAGCCGGCGATTTTGACTTGCGTGGCTTTGAAATTACTCGCTCGGAGTTCTTCGACGCATCCTATCATCGGCCAATGGTCTCCTTTGGCGATCGCACGATCAAATTCAACGTTGAGTGTGTTCGCAAATTTGGAGCTAAGAACCGCGTGGAGCTTCTGGTGAACCCAATCAGCAAAAAGTTTGCGGTGCGTCCGACAGATGAGAAAAACCGAAATGCCGTTGTGTTTTCCAAAATATCAAACGGTATTTACTACCCAAGAGAAGTTGCTGCATCTGCTTTCTTCTCAACGTTGTTCTCCATTTTTGGATGGAACATTGAGTACAAGTATCGCATCATCGGTTCACTTTTAGAAAAGGATGGGGAACTCGCCTATGTGTTTGATGTAGCGAATTCAGAAGCATTCTTCAAGTCTTATATTCTTCCAAAACAGGCAACCGTTGGGGATACAACACATGAAGTACAGCCTTTTCTGCCAAGTGGCAAGAGGATTCGGGCAATTCCGGAAGAATGGACGACCAGTTTCGGCCGCCAGTTCTATCTGCACGAGTTGGATGTTTCCACGCTTGAGGCGCAGAGTGAAGCTGACTGGAAGCTTCGGTTGGAGGGGCAGCTGTTTGAAACAGGCAAACGGCTTAATGTGACCGGGTTCGACGAACTGCGGCAATATATCAAAGACTCTTTAAGTCCCATTAAGAAGGAGGGCAACGTGGATGAGTGAGATTGCAAACCAGCAGGTCCTTGCGGAGCTGCTCGAAGTTGTGGATACACCAGATCCGCAAAGAGCGGATAACGCACCTGGCTGGAAAACTCAGGAGCAGCATGACGAGATCATTGAACTCGGCGATGCTTTCGACTTTGATGGATTCCAGGTTGTACGAAGAGAATTCTTCGCTCACACTTTTGAGCCAGCTGTGACCTTCAATAACTACAAATTCTATGTGAACTCTGCTTGCCTCGCCAAGTTCCCCGATACAGAATATGTGCAGGTTTTGATCAATCAGGAGACCAAGATCCTTGCGCTTCGTCCCTGCAAGGCTGGTGAACGAGATGCGCTTGCCTGGTGTGGATCGTCCAAAGGGCGTCGTAAGCCAAAGCAGACTACCTGCAAATTGTTCTTCATGAAGGTCACAACACTCATGGAATGGAACCCAGACTATCGATACAAACTGCTCGGGAGAGTCATACATGCCAATGGTCAGTACCTATTGGCATTTGATCTGACCGCCACCGAGGTGTACCAACGTACTTTCCCTGAAGGTGCTAAGCCAAAAGCCTCCCGGACACCTGCTTATCCTTCCGGGTGGCAGAATCAATTTGGCTTACCCTTTCGTGAGCACCGCCAGTCCATGCAAATCAACATCTTCGATGGTTACGCTGTCTACTCTCTCCAAGATAATTCGGTGGGAACAACTCCTGCCACGGCGGATACTTCAGATAGCTCTACACAGAACAGCTTGCCGCATACTGATGGAGGTGACAGTCAGTGAAAGAAAATGCAAATCTATCAGTCGACCTCAAGAAAGGACGTTTGCGTATCCACAAAGCTGTGTTGCATAGCTTGGGTGATCCCAAGTACATTCAGCTTTTGGTAAATCCAGAAGCGATGGCTGTTGCTGTTCTCCGAGTTGATGCTCCACGGTCAAGTGATCCTGTACATAAGATTACAAAGGAAAGACTTCACTCGGAGAATTCATACGAGATATATAGTCAATTCTTTTGCGTAAAACTGCTAGAGCTGGTACCGTCGTTGGACGTCAGCGGCCTATTTAGAATCTCTGGTGAGATATTTGCATCTAAGGGTATGGCAGTGTTTGATTTGCGTACTCTACATCGAATCAATTCATAAGGGAGTGCTGCGAATGGAGTCAAAACACTGCTATACATTGCAAATTGACCGCGAGTTCCGCAATCTGATTCGGCCTTTACATCGAGCTGAGTATTTGCAGCTAGAAGCAAATATCATGTCGGACGGATGTCGGGACCCCATCATTACTTGGCAGGGAGTCATCATTGATGGCCATAACCGATATGAGATTTGTCACCGCCATGACATTCCCTTTGCTGTAGAAGAAATGGAATTTTCGTGCCGGGAAGAGGCTATTGCCTGGATCTGTGCCAACCAGTTGGGACGGCGGAATATCACCGAAGAAACGCGCAAGTTCCTAATTGGCATGCAGTATGAGTCCGAGAAAATCGTTAACAAGTTGAAGAATGCAAGGGGCTTAAACCAATATTCGGGTTTTGGCAAAGATGGATTGCCCTTTGATGAAAAGAGAAACAAGCACCGAACCGCCGAACGAATTGCCCAAGATAATCATATCTCACAGGGGACGGTACAGAAGTACGCCGAATACACACGATCTCTTGAGGAGGTAGGGCGCAAAGTCCCTGAGTTGGTTCCCAAGATACTGTCCGGCAGATATAAAATATCCCACTCAAATCTCGTTGAGTTGGCCAAGCTTGATGAGGAAAATTTGAAAAAGATGGCGCGGCGCATTGAACATACTCAGCAACCATACATTCAGTACAAGCAGACTCGTCAGGAAATACAGCGGCAGGTGGACCGAACCAACGGAGAAGGTGGCCCAATCCCCTCGGTAAAGGATATGCCTGAATTCGATCCTGACGCAGAGATCACAGGGCTGACGTTGACGATCCCCTCTTGGTCAAGTTCCATTGATAGGATGAGGACGAGAACCGATCTGGGAAGTGTCTCCTGTGCCGCCAAAGATAAGCTGGCAGCCGCGCTGTCTGATTTGCAGGCCAGAATTGACGAGATGCTCTTGGCCATCAAGGAGGACTAAATGCAGGATTACAGTTTGTTTGTTCCAAATGTTTACTTTGAGAAGATACCAATTAAAAACCTTGTTTCAAATCAGGAATACCAGAGGAGTTTATCCCAAACACACATCGCGCGTGCAGTTGCAAACTTTGATCTGTACCAGATCAATCCCGTTAAGGTAAGCCGGAGAGATGGCATCAACTATGTCTTCAACGGCCAGCACACCATCGAGATCGTTGCTCATGTTTCTGGCTCTCGGGAGACGCCAGTATGGTGCATGATTTACGACGATTTGAATTACGAGCATGAGGCGAATATTTTTGCCAACCAGATGAAGTACGTGAAGACGTTGCAGCCGTTAGAGGTCTTTAAAGCAAACTTAGAAGCCGGAAGTGATGACCAGTTGATCATCCGGGATCTAGTCGAGTCCTATGGCCTGACAATCGGCAACAAGAAGCAGCATGGAACCATCTGCTGTATTGCAACGCTTGAGAGCATATATACGAAGTATGGATATCAAGTTCTCAATCGAATTCTGCGCCTTATTATCAGTACCTGGGAAGGGGATATCAATTCGTTTTCAGCTAATATCTTTAATGCGCTGACTAAGTTGGTCGTTACATTTGGCGACTCCTTGAACGATGAAATATTCAAAGAGAAGGTTGGAAATGTTTCTGTGAAACAGTTGGT
>CAMAGI010000125.1 GCA_945833775.1 uncultured Lachnospiraceae bacterium | reverse complement strand
GTCCCCGTCACGCCTTTCGTCCGCAGCAGTTTTTATACTTTTTGCCGCTTCCGCAGGGGCAGGGATCATTGGGGTAAATCTTGGTGTTGTCGCGCTTTTTGGGTGCTTTTGCCAGGGACTCATCCTTGTTGGTTCCGGTCACCTTTGCAACCTGTTCACGCTCCACCTTCTGTTCCACCTTTACATGGAACAAAAGCCGTACCGTCTCCTCACGGATATTGGAGGTCATCCGGTCAAACATCTCATATCCGGTGGTCGTATATTCCACCAGAGGATCACGCTGGCCGTACGCCTGCAGTCCGATACCCTGACGCAACAGCTCCATATCGTCGATGTGATCCATCCATTTGCGGTCGATCACCTTCAGCAGGATCACACGCTCCAGCTCGCGGATTGCCTCGGGTTCCGGGAACTCCGCTTCCTTGCTCTCGTACAGCTTCACAGCCTCTTCCTTCAGCTGCTGCTTTAAGCTGTTCTTCTTGCCCTTGCGCACTCTCGCACTGGTGACGGGCTCGAGGGGAATGGTGGGAAGCAGAAGGGCATTCAATTCCTTGTAATCCCAATCATCCTTGTCCACATCATCGTTAATGCTGATATCAACGCAATTCTCCGTGATGTCGGTGATCATCTTATAGATGGCATCCCGCATACTCTCGCCGTTTAACACTCTGCAGCGCTCCTCATAGATGATCTCACGCTGCTCACTCATCACGCGGTCATACTCCAACAGATTCTTACGAATGCCGAAGTTGTTGGCCTCAATTCTCTTCTGTGCGGATTCGATCGCACTGGTCAGTGCCTTGTGCTCGATCTCCTGACCCTCGGGAATCCCCAGTGCATTGAACATGCTGATCAGACGCTCGGAGCCGAACAGTCTCATCAGATCGTCCTCCAGGGAAATGTAAAACTTCGATTCACCGGGATCTCCCTGACGTCCGCTTCGACCGCGCAGCTGGTTGTCAATTCGACGGGATTCATGGCGCTCGGTACCGATAATCTTAAGACCTCCGGCAGCTCTCGCCTCATCGTCCAGCTTGATATCCGTACCACGTCCTGCCATGTTGGTGGCGATTGTCACCGCTCCGTGAATACCGGCATCCGCAACGATCTCTGCCTCCTTCTCATGGAATTTGGCATTCAACACATTATGCTTGATGCCGCGTGCACTCAAAAGCTTACTGAGCTCCTCACTGGCCTCAATGGTAATCGTACCGACCAGAACAGGCTGTCCTTTCTCGTGAGCCTCCACAACAGCATCCACGATCGCTTTCAGCTTCTCCGCTCTGGTTTTGTATACCGCGTCCTGCAGATCCTTTCGGATTACGGGACGGTTGGTGGGCACTTCCACAACGTCCATCTGGTAGATCTCACGGAACTCGTTTTCCTCCGTGAGAGCCGTACCGGTCATGCCGCACTTTTTCTCAAACAGGTTAAAGAAATTCTGGAACGTAATGGAAGCCAGCGTTTTGGACTCCCTCTTTACTTTCACGTGCTCCTTCGCCTCGATTGCCTGATGCAGGCCGTCGGAATAACGACGGCCGGGCATGATACGTCCCGTAAACTCATCGACAATCAGAACCTCGTTGTCCTTGACCACATAGTCCTGATCGCGGAACATCAGATTGTGCGCCCTGAGTGCGAGGATGATGTTGTGCTGGATCTCCAGATTCTCGGGATCCGCAAAGTTCTCGATGTGGAAGAACTTCTCGACCTTCTCCACGCCTGCCGCCGTCAGGTTGATGACTTTATCCTTCTCATTTACAATGAAATCGCCGGTCTCCTCCTGCACAATTCCCATGATGGCATCCATCTTGGAGAGCTCCTGCATGTCATCTCCACGGGTCATCCTGCGGGCAAGCAGATCACAGGCCTCATAAAGTGCGGTGGATTTGCCGCTCTGTCCGGAAATGATAAGCGGCGTTCTCGCCTCATCGATCAGAACCGAGTCGACCTCGTCGATGATGCAGAAGTGCAGTCCGCGCAGCACCAGCTGTTCTTTGTAGATTACCATGTTATCACGCAGGTAATCAAATCCCAGTTCATTGTTGGTTACATAGGTGATGTCACATGCATACGCGGCTTTGCGCTCCTCACTGGTCATGCTGTTTAAAACCACTCCCACTTTCAAGCCGAGGAACTCATGTACCTGTCCCATCCACTCCGCGTCACGCTTTGCCAGATAGTCGTTGACGGTGACAATATGTACCCCCTGACCGGTCAGTGCATTCAGGTATGCGGGAGCGGTTGAAACAAGGGTCTTACCTTCACCGGTACGCATCTCGGCGATACGTCCCTGATGCAGGATAATTCCACCGATCAGCTGAACCGGGTAGTGTTCCATGTTCAAAACACGTCTTGCCGCCTCGCGCACGGTTGCAAAGGCCTCGGGAAGCAGTTCATCCAATGTTTCTCCATCCTGGTATCTCTTCTTATACTCTTCTGTCTTTGCACGCAGCTGTTCGTCCGAAAGCTCCATCATTTGAGGGCGCAACTCCTCAATCTTCGCCACGATGGGACGAATACGCTTCAGTTCGCGCTCGCTGTGTGTGCCGAAAACCTTTTCTACAATCTTCATAACAGATTTTCCCTTTCTTGCATTCGCATAAAAATGCAAACTATCCGGCAGGGCATGCCGGACGCATTATTCATATTTTAACAGATTTGTCCACCAGATTCAACACCCGTGTGAAGCCTGTATATTAACATTTTGTGAAAAAAACGTAAATTGACAGCATCCGCAAAAAAAAGTATAATTGTATTACTATGAAAAGAGTATCCACTTCTCAGCTGATTCCCGGAATGGTACTGGCCCGAGATGTCATCAGTCTCGACGGTCAGCTCATCCTCAGTGCGGGGACCATGCTGAACGACAAAATGATTACAAAACTGGATATTTACGGAATATTTACCGCCTTCATTCAGGAGGATCCCACGGAGCAAAAGGTTACGTTTCAGCAACGGGATGCTTCCTATTCGCGGCGCGTTCGGAATTCCGAGGCTTTTAAGAAGTTCAAGGTTGTGTATGACATTCAGCTGGGGCAATTTCGGGATGAACTCAACGCCATGGTGAGTAAGAACCTGAAGCTGGATGTGGAGAAGCTTTTGAGCAATTCCCTGAGGCTGATTGCCGGAGTGGACGGAACGCTCAGCATTCTCGACATACTGAACAATATGCGCGAGTACGACGATTCCACCTATGCACACAGCATGAATGTTGCCCTGATCAGCAACATCATCGCACGCTGGCTGAAAATGTCAGAGGATGAAACCAGGATGGCGACCACCTGCGGTCTGCTCCACGATGTGGGAAAAATTCTGGTTCCCCACGATATCATAGCCAAGCCCGGGAAACTGACCGACGCGGAGTTCGCGGTGGTCCAGAAGCACCCCGTCACGGGATACCAGCTTCTGCGCCGTCAGGAGCTGAACGAACACATCTGCAATGCCGCGCTGATGCATCACGAGCGCATGGACGGCACCGGATATCCCATGCGATTGTCCGGCGGACAGATCGACCCCTTTGCCCGCATCGTCGCCATCGCGGATGTCTATGACGCCATGACGGCTGCCCGGGTCTACCGCGGTCCTATGTGTCCTTTCCGCGTGATTGAGCTGTACGAATCCGAAGGCTATGAAAAGTATGATGTGGAGTATCTGCTCACCTTTCTGGAGAATGTGGTCAACACCTTTGTCCGCAACCGCTGTCTGTTGAGCGACGGTCGGGAGGGCGACATCGTCCTCATCAACAAAGGGAATCTATCCCGCCCCGTTGTCCAGTGCGGAATTCAGTACGTGAATCTGGCGGAACATCCGGAACTGCGTCTGGAGAGTATTTTGTAGCGCCCTGCGCATTAAGCCGCATCCGTGTGTGCAGCATTCATTAAAATGAAACAGAATCCGCAAGCAGTCCATAGCAAAAATGTCAGGCGAAAAGACAAAATAAAGAAACATTAGAAAGAAGTAACAGACAAGAAAAGAGGACCCATTATGTCAGGACAAACCATCGAACTGTACGTAAACATCCCGGATAAGACACCTGCTTTTCCCACGATCACCGAGGCCCTTCAGTCCGTCGATGCCTGGGCTTGTGATTCGACCCCCGGCTGTGACAAAGCCTTTCCCGCCGAGGAGGAGGATATCACCCCCGTTGTGATCCATATCGGACCAGGAACCTACCGGGAAAAGATTGTTGTCACGAGGCCCTACGTAACCTTCCTCGGTGCCGGTCAGGACCAGACCACCATCGTCTACGGACATTGGGGACGGGAAATTCTGGAGGACGGTATCAAGCGCGGAACCTTCCGTACCGCCACCGTCCGCATCGATACCCACGATTTTACCGCAAGACATCTGACGTTCCAAAACGACTCCGGATACGGTTGTGAGGTTGGTCAGGCGCTGGCGCTCTATGTTGACGGGGATCGGAACTTCTTTGAATCCTGTACTTTCCTCGGCAGCCAGGATACCATTTTTACCGCTCCCCTGCCCCTAAAAGAGGTGGAGCCGGGTGGTTTCCGCGGTCCCGGCGAGACAAAACCCCGGGTACTCGGACGCCATTGTTACAAGAACTGCCACATCCGTGGGGATGTGGATTTCATCTTCGGCGGTGCCATCTGCTGGTTTGAGGGCTGCACGATCTTTTCCCAGCTTCCCGGACCTGAGCAAAAGCCCGATGTGGATGGCGCGACACCTCCCCACGGCTACATCACCGCCGCCTCCACTCCGGAAGGAGTCCCCTTCGGCTATGTTCTCAAGGACTGCACGCTCACAAGTGATTGTCCGAAGGGAAGCGTTTATCTGGGACGCCCCTGGCGGGAATTTGCCAAGACCGTTTACTTACACTGCGAGATGGGCGAGCATATTCATCCCGTAGGCTGGATGGACTGGGGCAAGCCTCATGACCATTTCTACTATGCGGAGTATCAATCCTACGGTCCCGGCGCAAGTCCCGAGACCCGGGCGGATTTCTCCCACCAGTTAACCGACGAAGAAGCCGGGGCATACACCATCGAAAACGTATTGCAGGGCTGGGTACCCTTCCGCTAAACACAGAAAACACTACCGGTCGGATTCGGAATGTGCCTTCCCTGAAAAGGTACACCGTCCAGCGAGCCAGATATAAAAAACTTCCCGCAGTTTGTCATTGCGGGAAGTTTTTTTGTTCATATCTCTTGGGAAATAATACGTTGCGTTTCTGAAGCGTACTACCTTAGCGGAACAGAGTCTTAAACAGTCCCCGTTTTACCACCTGCATACCGGTGTTGATCAGCTGACGCTCAATCTGATTCTTTCTGCGCTCTGCCGCCTGTTCTTTCTTTTTCTGGGCAGCGGCAGCTTCCTTTTCCTTTCTCTTCAGTGCGTCCTCCCTGACCTTTTCCTGTTGCTTACGAAGGGCCTCCTCTTCCTTGGCTTTCTTCGCTTCATAAGCAGCTCTGTCCTTCTCGAGCTGTTCGCGCTCTGCCGCAAGCTGTGCCTCTTCCTTCTCCTGCTTGATCTGATCAGTGAGCACCTCGTAGGCAGAGTTACTGTCGTGATACCGATCGTACTTCTCCATACCGTCCCGCGCCATCAAACTGCGTCTCGTGGTTTCTGCCGCAGGCCCCATCAGACTCTGGGGACAGATGATGGAGGTGCGCTGTGCCATGGTGGGTACACCGTTTTCATCCAGGAAGGAAGTGAGAGCCTCACCCACACCCAGCTCCATAATGACATCCTCCGCCTTGAACTTCGGGTTGACCCGGAAAGACTGTGCCGCAACCTTGACCGCCTTCTGCTCCGCGGGCGTATACGCGCGCAGGGCATGCTGAACGCGGTTGGACAGCTGTGCCAGCACCGGATCGGGAATATCACCGGGGCTCTGGGTTACAAAGTAAATCCCCACGCCCTTGGAACGAACCAGTTTCACCACCTGCTCGATCTTCTGTACCAGCACCTTGGGTGCATCGGAGAAGAGCATGTGCGCTTCGTCAAAGAAAAATACCAGCTTCGGCTTTTCCAGGTCACCTGCCTCCGGAAGGCGCTCAAAAAGCTCCGCCATCATCCAGAGCAGGAAGCTTGCATACAGAGTGGGATTCTGTACCAGCTTTACACAGTTGAGCACATTCACAATGCCCTTGCCGTACACATCCGTCCGGATCCAGTCGAAAATATCCAGTTCCGGCTCTCCGAAGAAAAGATCGCCGCCCTGGGTCTCAAGCGGAAGCAGGGCACGAACAATTCCACCCAGAGACTGCGTGGACATGTTGCCGTAGGTGAGAACATAGTCTTCCTTGTGCTCCGCCACATAGTTGATGGTCGTGCGAAGATCCTTGAGATCAATCAAAAGCAGCCCTCTGTCATCCGCAATTTTGAAGATAATATTCAGAACCCCCTCCTGAGCCGGGGTCAGATTCAGGATTCGGGCAAGAATGTCCGGGCCCATATCCGAGATCGTAGCGCGGACCGGATGGCCGCCCTCCTGATAAATGTCCCAGAAGCACACCGGATATGCCTTGTAAGTAAACTCGTCCCGAATTCCGAATTTGTCAATGCGTTTCTCCATGCCGTCGGATTGTACACCGACCTCTGCAAGGCCCGAAACATCCCCTTTAACATCGCACAAAAACACCGGAACACCGGCATCCGAGAAGGACTCTGCCATAGCTTTCATGGTGATGGTTTTACCGGTTCCGCTAGCGCCTGCGATCAGGCCGTGGCGGTTGCTCATATTCAACTGCATGTAAACCCGCTCACCATCTGCCAGTCCCATGTAGATTTTTCCGTCTGTATACATAATCTCCTCTCATTTCTGCAGCAAAGTATTTACTGCGAATTGTCTCACGCATCTATTCTATCATCAAATACCTGTTCACGCAAACGATATATTTTCCGCATTCTCTCCTCGCTCCTCCTCCGTTTGCCAGGCAAACCCGGGACCGCAAAAGTGTAGTTTTGGCCTCCTTCCCGGATCGGCTCATTCTCCTGTGGAATCCTTTATGAGGTAGCAGTTTTAGTACCGGTAATGATGGGGCGGCAGAATATCGAGTCGAATACCTGCCGGAACGAAAAAGCAGGATGTCAGTAGGTAAAAGGGCCAGGGAAATCAAGCAAATTACCTACTGAAAGTAATAATGCAGG
>CAMAGI010000124.1 GCA_945833775.1 uncultured Lachnospiraceae bacterium | reverse complement strand
TTGAAATTACGGGCCTTTTCCCTTGTCTTTTTTGTAGGCCCGATCACTCATTTTGCATTTTGGGCCTTTTCTCTCGCTTTTTACGAGCCTATCATCTTCCAGTTACTTAAGATTTTGAACCCGGTCTTCAACGTACCGGGATCACTCTCGCACCTAAGCTACTCTTACACCTTAAACCGATATCCCACACCCCAGATCGTCTCGATGTACTCGGGTTTTGCGGTATCCTTCTCCACTTTCTCGCGGATCTTCTTGATGTGTACGGTGACGGTTGCGATATCGCCGATGGAGTCCATATCCCAAATTTCCCGGAATAATTCTTCCTTGGTAAACACATGGTTCGGGTTCTCGGCGAGGAAGGTCAGAAGATCAAACTCCTTGGTGGTAAAGGTCTTCTCAACTCCGTCGATATAGACGCGGCGCGCGGTCTTGTCGATACGGATACCGCGGATCTCAACAATATCATTCTGCGGCTTCTGGTTGGTACCTACCAGACGTTCATAGCGGGCCATATGAGCCTTCACCCGGGCAACAAGCTCGCTGGGGCTGAAAGGCTTGGTCATGTAATCATCGGCGCCCAGACCCAGACCACGAATCTTGTCAATATCATCCTTTTTCGCCGAAACCATTAGGATGGGGATATTCTTCTCCTCACGGATTCGCTTACACACTTCGAAACCGTCCATTCCGGGAAGCATCAGATCCAGAATCACCAGATCGTAATCTCCGTCAAGTGCTGCCTGCAAACCGGCATCTCCCGTATTTTGAATGTCTACCTGAAAATCGCTCAATTCGAGATAATCCTTCTCAAGATCTGCAATGGCCTCTTCATCTTCCACAATTAAAATTTTACTCATATCTGCCTCGTTTCCGCGCATTTATCCGCGCTTTTGATTTGTGTTCCTATTTTCTGCTCTGCATCTATTTGTCTGCATCCTTGGGCTGCAGTTCAATATACTTTCTGAGGACAAAGTGCATACAGGTTCCTTCTCCCTCTTTGGCGGTAGCCCAGATATATCCACCGTGATCCTCGATGATCTTCTTGACAATGGAAAGGCCTATACCGCTTCCTCCCTGTGCGGAATTGCGGGAGGCGTCCGTCCGGTAGAAGCGCTCAAAGATGCGCTGCAGATCCTTCTGGGCAATTCCTTTTCCGTTGTCCTCAATCTCGACCCGAATGGAATCCACTTCATCCAGAATGCGAATATCAATCCGCCCGTTGGGCTTATCCATATACTTGACACTGTTGCTGATGATGTTGTTGATAACCTTCTTCATCTGTTCCGGGTCGGCGATTACAACGGTGTCGGTGGCAATCAGATTGGAATAGTTTAACTCAATTCCCTTGGATTCCAGATCCAATCCCACCTCCTCAATACAGTCTCTGAAATAATCCGAGACATTGATGCGATGGAAATTGTAGGCGATACGATTATTCTCAATTCGTGAGTACATCGTCAGTTCGTTGATCAGGCGATCCATATCGTTTGCCTTGTTATAGATGGTCTTGATGTATTTATCCATCTTCTCCGGGGTGTCCGCAACCCCATCCATAATTCCCTCCACATAGCCTTTGATGGCTGTGATGGGCGTCTTGAGGTCGTGGGAAATGTTACTGATCAATTCTTTATTTTTCTTTTCGTTCTCCTGCTTCTCCTCGGCGGATTCCTTCAGCCGAAGGCGCATGTCTTCATAATTACGGTACAGATCTCCGATCTCACCCTTGCTGTCGGTCTTCAGCGAATACTCCAGATTTCCCTCTTTGATCTTGCGCATCGCCACATTCAATTCATTGATCGGCGCAAACACGCTCTTCTGAATCCACTGCGTCAGCATTAAACTGGTAAACAACAGGATAATCACGATTGCAATAAACATGTCCACCAGAAGATGTCTGGAAATCAGGGAATGCATTTTCGACACGACGAAGATGCTGCCGGGAGTTCCGTCCGAAAAACGGAAATCAATCTGTTTTACAAACTTTTCCAGATCGTTATAATAATATCCCGTCTCATCAGCCAGTTCTCCTTCATCGTACCCCGGCAGCTTATCAAAGATTTCCTCCGCTGCCTTCTGATTCTTCGCATAATAAAGTTCATCTCCCCTGCGAACGATCAGGTAGGTGGATTTCCTCGCCACCTCATTCTCCAACATGGCAAGATACTCTTTATCCTCCAGCTTGGTCGGATCCTCGCGCAGCTGGTCAAGCAGTTCAAAATACACCTGATCCGTGGAGTTGACTACAGTCTCCATGCCCTCGCTCATGATACTGTAATCCCACTTCAAAAGCGGATAACCCATCTGCATACTGTTTAAGTACGTGCCGATAATTCCGAATGCCAGGATCGTCAAAAGAAGCGGCAACAGAACAATCGATAGAAATGTGATCTGCAATCGCGTTCGTAATTTCATAGCGTGTGCCTTCTTTCACAGTATAGGAACAGTATAGCATACTTTCCGAAGGGATGTGTAAACTCCCGAAAATATTATCCTAAAAAAAATATAAAAAAACGTGCCGCTATGCTATACTGATAGTAGCTGTTTACCCGAAACCCATTTGAAAAGGAGATTCCTTATGGACGATCTGAAATTGCGCAAGAAAAATCTTCTGTTTTTTCCGCTGGGCACGGTAGGACGGGACATGACCTATTCTCTCGTCACCAACTTTCTGCTCACCTACATTCTCTTCACCCAGCAGCTGACTGCGGCACAGCTTGCGGCAGTCACCGCGATCATGGTGGGCGCCCGGATATTCGATGCCCTGAACGACCCCATCATGGGCAACATCATTGAACGCACTCGCACCAGGTGGGGCAAATTCAAGCCCTGGCTTCTGGCAGGTATTCTCTCCACCTCCGTGGTGGTGTACCTGGCCTTTAACACCAATCTTCAGGGCTGGAGCTTTATTGTCTTTTTCGGTTTCATCTACATCATGTACAGTATTACCTTTACCATGAGCGATATTTCCTACTGGGGCATGGTTCCTGCACTGAGTTCCGACGCGGATGCCCGCAATCAGTTTACCTCCCGCGCAACCCTCTTTGCCGGAATCGGCGGAACCCTGGCAACCATTCTGATCCCCATGTTCACAACCGGCGAGTTTACGCTGGGCGGCAGCGCCAATGTCGCCTATGGCAGAATCGCACTGATCATCTGTCTGTTGGGCCCGCTGTTTGTTCTTTTCACGCTCTTCGGTGTGAGAGAACGCCGGGAGGATTCCAAAGAAAACGTCCCTCCCGTAAGCTTTAAAAAGATTATCGGAACCATTTCCGGCAATGACCAGCTGATGTGGATGGCACTGATTTTCCTGGTACAGCAGATCGGCAACGGCATCGTGCTGGGCGGTATCGGCTCCACCTACATCTATTTCCGGTTCGGTTACAGCGGCGGGCTCTATTCCATTTTCACCACCATCGGTATGGCTGCAACCGCATTTTTGATGATGTTCTATCCGACTATTTCCCGTCACATCAACCGCAAGCCTCTGATGAGTATCATGATGGTAATTTCCGCCGTGGGATACCTGCTGATGGTGCTTTCGGGACTTTTGGGAGGCGCAACGATGACCACCTTCTGGATCATTGTAATCGGCTATATGCTCGGCAATTTCGGAAACTATTGCTTCTATCTGATTATGATGATCTCCATTATCAATACGGTTGAATATAATGAGTACAAACATGGCGTTCGCGACGAGGGTATTATTACATCCCTGCGTCCTTTCTTAACCAAGCTGGCCTCTGCCATAACGGTAGTGATTACCACTGTCTCCTATCGCATCTTTGGTGTCACCACGTACACAAACCGTATTTCCGAGTACGAGAGCGCCGCTGCCGCGGGCACCATCACGGAGGCTGAGCGGCTTTCTTCCATTGAGCAGATTATCAGTGGCGTGAGTTCCTCACAGACCATCGGATTACTGGTGTGCATGAGCGTACTGCCCTGCGTGCTGATGTTTATTTCCCATTTGCTCTACCGGAAGTACTACAAACTGGATGAGGCGGAATACAACCGAATCTGCAAAGAGCTCGCCAGATAGAAAAGCAGGCAAACCCGCGGAGCGCCCGATGTCTATTCCTCCCGCGTCAGCCGTACGATCACATCTTCATACTGCGGATATTTTGCGAGAAGATCCCGGCGTGAAAACAACTCAAATTCCTCGTATCGAAAGGCCGGTGAACACATGCAGCCCACCAGACTAAAGCCCTCTTCCTCCATTGCCGATCCGAAGATGCAGCCTGCGGGAACCACAATCTGCGGCTGCTCTCCCGCCTGAGCATTCAGGCCCAGCTTCTTGGCGTGCAGCACACCGGCTTCGTCAATGACATAGACCGTCAGCGCGTTTCCGGCGTGATAGTACCAGACTTCGTCGTAGGTCAGGCGGTGGAAATGGGAGACCTCCTCTTCCCGAAGCAGAAAATAAATACTGCTCCACAAGTGTCTGCTCTCGCCATCATAATCGTGTCCGTCGGTTCCACCGTAATCCTGCAACGTGTCCGCGCCCAACAGGCACTCCTTAAAGTATCCGCCTTCGATATGGGGTTCCATCCGAAGGGATTCAATAAAATATTCGGCTGTGTACATTCTTTTTCCCTCTGTTGTCATTATACTGTGAGGCTGTGTCTTCCAGATGACCGGCCTCTTCTTTTATCATTTTATCATACCGAACACCGCAAAAGTTTTCAATGAATATTCTGTATTTTCTTCCGGCCAAAAATGTTGTATACTGTCTATATCTCCGGTTGTCCTTGTCCATCAAAGCAGGGGCAGGAATCGAACCGGACAGGATAAAGAAAGGATTTGTTGAATAATGGAAAAAATTGCGAGCTTTACCATTGACCATATCAAACTGCAGCCC
Organism: uncultured Lachnospiraceae bacterium; assembly: GCA_945833775.1. GTDB lineage: Bacteria > Bacillota > Clostridia > Lachnospirales > Lachnospiraceae > Acetatifactor. The sequence goes on along the minus strand of CAMAGI010000124.1, from coordinate 2,449 downwards.
GGTGTCTATATATCCCGCAAGGATCATGTGGGTGCCGAGGTCATCACCACCTTTGATCTGCGTATGACCAGTCCCAACGAGGAACCCGTTATGAACACCGCGGAAATGCACACCATTGAGCATTTGGCTGCCACCTTCCTGCGCAATCACCCCGTTTACGGAGACAAGACCGTTTACTTTGGCCCCATGGGATGCCGCACCGGATTTTATCTGCTTCTGGCAGGTGACTACGAATCCCGGGATATCATTCCTCTCATGGTTGAGATGTATGAGTTCATCCGGGATTTCAAGGACGAGGTTCCCGGTGCCTCCGCAAAAGACTGCGGTAATTATCTGGACATGAATCTCGGAATGGCCAACTATCTTGCAAAGCGGTATCTGGATAACGTTCTCTACGACATCAAACCCGATCGCCTGGTGTATCCGGAGTAAGCGATCAAGAAAGGAAGAAGCAAATGAAAAAAATCGGAATCATCGGTGCCATGGAGCTTGAGGTGGACACGCTCAAGTCCAAGCTTACCGACACGAATGTCACAAAAAAAGCAGGCATGGAGTTCCACGAGGGTATCCTGAACACCACCCCCGTTGTCATCGTCCGCAGCGGCGTCGGCAAGGTTAACGCCGGCATCTGCGTCCAACTCCTGGTAGACCTCTTCCATGTTACGCACATTATCAACACCGGTGTTGCCGGTTCCCTCAATGCAGCGCTGGACATCGGCGACATTCTCATCTCCGGGGATGCCCTGCACCACGATGTGGATGCCACCATTTTCGGCTACCTGCCCGGAGAGGTTCCCCAGTTGGGACTGCGCGAGTTCCCGGCTGACGAACACCTTATAGAGGCTGCCAAAGCCGCTTGCGAGGCGGTTAGTCCCGAGCGTCACGCTCTCGTAGGGCGGGTTGTAAGCGGGGATCAGTTCATTTCCGACAAGAGTGTCAAAAATCGTCTGATCGAAACCTTCCGCGGGGACTGTACGGAGATGGAGGGCGCCTCCATCGCACAGGTTGCCTGGTTGAATAAAGTACCCTTCGTTATCCTCCGCGCCATCTCCGACAAGGCAGATGACAGTGCCGAGATGGATTATCCCACCTTCGAGCGCGCAGCGGCAGTGACCTGTGCAAAGCTTGTGGAAAATATGGTCGCGAGAATCTGATAGCAATCGAAATAAGCGGGCAGTCCGAATAGGACTGCCCGCCTTTTTCGCGCTTAAAAGCTGATCGATTATTCAGAAGTGACCTGCTCCGAGGCTGCCTCCCCGGATCCGGTTTCCGCCGGTTTCTTCTTGAACACCAGAAGCTTGCTGAAAACATAGTTTGCAATCATCACGATCACAGAGGAAATAAAGATCTTCGCAATCCAGTAATTCATGGACAGCACATTTACGGTCAGCCACATGATCACCACATCCATGATCAGGGTCGAGATACGGGAGGATGCAAATCCGGTGAACTCCTTGAAGATGTGCGGATTCGTGCTCTTAAACACCCATCTGCGGTTTGTGGGGTAAGCAAACAACACACCGACCACCCAGCTGAATGCATTGTTTAAGGAGTTCTGCCAGGAGATGTCCATATCCAGCACCAGTTTTCCCAGAAACGCAGCAGCCCAGGATACCAGCGTGGTCAAAACACCCACAATCAGATAGACAATCAACTCCTCATATTTGATCCACAATTCTTTCCCTTTTTCAATCATTTGCTGTACTCCTCTCCATCATGCCCGTTTGTGACGTTCATGTCATATAATTTACGGATTCACCACATTCCGGTCTTCTCCGCGTAAAAATGCTTCAATATTTCGATACACACCCTCCACGCAGCGGGTACGGGCTTCCACGCTGGCCCATGCCAGATGGGGGGTAATAATCAGGCGATTGCTGTCCTGCAGCAAGCTCAGCGGATTCTCGCGCTCAAGCGGCTCTCTCTCCAGCACGTCCAGTCCTGCTGCCTGAATCTCTCCCGACATCAAAGCTTCATAAAGATCCCGGTTGTTCACCACCGGCCCCCGTGCCACATTGATCAGGATAGCCGTCTTTTTCATCTTGCGCAGAGCTCCCTTATCAATAAAATTGCGACTCAGGTCACTGAGGGGACAATGCAGCGACAAAAAATCGCTCTCTGCAAGCAGTGTATCCTTGTCCACCCGGGTATAATCCGTAACACTGCTCTTTCCGGTCACGGAATGAAAAATCACCCTGCAGCCGAATGCCTCTGCCATTTTCGCCACACGTCTGCCGATATTTCCCATCCCGACGATTCCCCATGTCTTGCCTTCCAGCTCCAGAAAAGGAATGTCAAAATTGGAAAAACGATCCTGGGCGCTATATTCCCCGGATTTGACATATCTGTCATAATAGGGAAGTTTCTCACTGAGCGCCAGTGCCAGCGCAAAGGTGTGCTGGGCAACCATTCCGGTACAGTAGTCCACAACATTGGTCACCTTGATTCC
>CAMAGI010000123.1 GCA_945833775.1 uncultured Lachnospiraceae bacterium | reverse complement strand
CATGATTTTTGTACAATTTGCATATATTTTATTTTTTGTCTTTTTCTATTTTGTTTAGTTCTTTTTTCCTATCCTACTCCGGGCACTTGTTATATTGCACACATGTAAGCATTTACATTCCGCGGCTCTTTATTCCTATTCCCGATATTCTCTCATGCATTTCCACTCAAACGAATCCGGATGGGCATTTCAACCCATTTCCTGATGCAGTTTCTCTCTTCCTCCCTGTGCGGGTACAAAGCTGTCAAAGATAAAGATCTCGAACTGTTCCCTTGCTGCCGCCAGTTCCTCCTCGCTTTTGATCGTCCAGCACACAGCCGTATTGTGGAACAGCCGGTAACAGATTCTTCTGGAGAGGACATCCGCATGCTTATGGTTGTAAGCAATGAAATCCGGCTTGGTCAGGGCGTTGAAGAGCAGATGCTGCAACGCAAAATAGAGTACGCCGTGGTATTCCGTTCCGCGCATGAATGCGTCGGCAAGCTGCCCCCGCACCACCTCGGGATGATTTTTACGGTACCAGTACACCCCCAGCGGATTGAAGGATTCCATACAATACATACCGTTATAGTTCCGCAGGATTTCGTCTGCAATCGGGCAAAGGGACAGATCCGTCCCTTCAATCTTGAATTCCACAATCAGAGGAACCCTCCCGTTTACCAGTTCCAGCACATCCGTAAACTTGGGAATCCGCTGGCTTGTTCCCGCAATGACAAACTCCTGCAGCTGCTCAAAGGTATAGTCTCCTACCTTTCCGTTGACTCCGCACATGCGTTGAAGTGTAAAATCGTGAAACACAACCGGGATCTTATCCTCGGTCAGCTGAATGTCCAGCTCAATTCCAAACCCTGCTTCCATCGCTTTCTCAAAAGCCGGCATAGTGTTCTCAGGTGCATCCGAGGAATTGTCATGCAAGCCTCTGTGCGCATACAGCCATTCCTTAAAAAGTGTCATATCCGGTTTTTTCCGCATGCCGGGCAGAATCAAGAGTAAATACAAGGCAGCCAAAATCAACAGCACAATGATTCCGATTTCGATTAACGTCACAACCAATTTCATCGCTCTCTTCCTTTCTCCATGAAAAAGTGCCGGTGTTGACCACCGGCACCATGACAAATCTACTCTCTTTCCGACAAAAACTCAATAATATTTATAAAATCTTTAGAATTTAGTCACTCCCATTCTCAGTCCTCTACGTCAAAGTTCTCCAGCCGACTTTTCTTTCGCTCCGGTCTGCTGTCGCCATGCTTTACCTGCGTCATGGTCAGGAAAGCCAGCAGAGAGAATACCAGCGCATAGGGGAACAGCGTCCGGTAGGATACATTCTCCAACAAGAATCCGGACAGAATCGGCGTCAGGATCTGCGCCGCCATGGAGAAGGTGTAATAGGTTCCGGTAAACTTACCGATATCACCGCCTGCGCTCATCGCTACGATCATCGGATAGGAATTGACATTGATGGCTGCCCAGCCCACACCGATCAGGGCAAACGCCACATTCATAAGCGGGGTGTAGGTACCCGCAAAGATCGCTGCCCCATAGCAGACGGACATCAGAAGCACGCCTCCCAGAATTGTCTTTTTTCGACCGATTTTGGAGGAAATACTGCCGATGGGAATATAACTCAGTATCGCAGCGACAGTCGCCACCATCAGGCAGTCCGCAAAGCTTCCTCCCTCCATCTTCCAAACCACCTTGGTATAGCGGGAGAAAGCTGTTGTCACTGCATTGTAAGCGGTAAACCAGAGAAAAATCGAGGCCAGCATGAAGTACATGCTGCGCTTAACCTCCGGGGAAAGCTTCGTCATTTTCCGATCGGCCTCTGTGGCATCGGACACTGCGGTGCTCTCCGCTCCCGTCTCCTGCGCACATGCTCTCTCACCCTCCTGTGCCTCCAACTCCTCAATCTGAGCACGAAGCTTCTTTTCACGGATCGTGATTAAGAGGATTCCCACCGCCAACACCATCAGTGCCGCAATGCTGACAAACAGGGGCAGGTAGTCGGGTGTATCTCCCTTTCCCACGAGAAGCTTAATCATGATCAGCGCATACACGCCGCCGACGGCTCCCATCAGATTGATCACTGCGTTCGCCTTGCTGCGGAGAGGTTCCGGCGTTAAATCCGGCATGAGTGCAACCGCCGGCGAACGATACAGGCCCATGGAGAGCAGCGTAAAAAAGAGCGCTGCCACAAAGAGAACCAGATTGGCCTTATTGTCTGCCGTCGGCAAGATCATCATAAACACCACCGCGCTGACGGTTCCCACCACAATGAAAGGGGTTCTCCGTCCCAGCGGGGTATCCACCTTGTCGGAGAGTGTTCCGAACACCGGGAGAAGAACCAGTGCCAATACATTGTCCATGGCCATAACCACACCGGTCACCGTCTCTCCGAGATGGAATGTGTTTTTCAAAATCAGGGGAATGATATTGTCGTACATCTGCCAGAAGGAGCAGATGCTTAAGAATGCCAGGCCGATACAAAAGGTCCGCCCATAATTCAGTTTCCCGTTCGATTTTCCGTTCATTTTACACTCCATTCCTGTCTTCTTTCTTTCGAAAGGCCCAATATTTATTGATCACAAAATTCATCGGCACGGTGATCAGAAGATTGAGAAACGCCGCCAGAATACTTCCCAGAAAATCCGCATCCAGCCGTTCCAACCCATGTACCAAAAACCATGCGGCAAAGGGCTCCATCCATTTTGCGATCCGAAGGATATCGATCCAGAACACCAAAAGAGCTGCGGTCACAAGATATCCCCAGAAGTACGCCAGATAGGTTTTGGCGAACACCTTCCACCAGATTCGTCTCTCCCCGCTCTCCTGTCGGAACACGTATTTGTTATTCCAATAATACGCATTTACCACGCTCAGGGAGAATCCCAGAAAGCTTGCGGGAAGGTAGTGCATTCGAAAGAATACCGCTATGGCGTACACTCCTTCACTGATCAATGTATTCGAAACACCTACGATGGAGAACTTGATAAACTGCCAGATCGTACTCCACAGATTTTTCTTCATGTCAATCCTTATCCTCACCGGTTGGTTTCCACTGTTCATCGATGATGAACGGAGGTCTGGTGCGGGATGCGTCCAGCGTTCTCCACAAATACTCTCCCAGAATGCCCATCATGGACAGGATCAGTCCCGAAGATAATAACAGGACACACATCAGAGATGCCCATCCGGAGATTGGCACCCCTTTGGTGAAAAACTCAACCATCACACTGATCATCATAATCAGCGCCCCAACGTCAAAAACGATTCCGATGTAGGTCATGAGACGGATGGGCACATAGGAAAAGCTCATCATGGAATCCATCACCAGCTTGACCTTCTTGGCTAATGTCCAGCGGGATTTCCCCTTCTCCCTGTCCTTGCGGTCAAAGTAGACCATATCCGTCTGAAAACCGGCCCAGAGAACCTGAAGTGTCAGGCTGGAATTCTTTTCATCCAGTCTCTCCAGCACCTCGATTACTTTTCGATCAATCAGATAACAGTCACAACCGCCGGCCGGCATATTCTTATTGACGAACTTCCGCACCATGATATAGTAGAGATTTGCAAAAAATACCTTAACTTTGTTTTCGTCACGGCTTTTTCGAACTGCCAAAACGACTTTATTTCCCTTTTTCCAGCTCTCGTACATCTCCAGTATCAGTGTGGAATCCTCCTGAAGATCCGCCTGTTTTGTCACCGCGCAATCCCCTGTGCAAACGCTTAAGCCTGCGAGCAATGCCGCATGCTCGCCGAAATTGCGGGAGAGCTTGACAAGCCGTACATTGGGATCCATATCACGAATCTCACACATAATCTTGAAAGAGTCGTCTCCGGAGCCGTCGTCCACGAAAACCAGTTCATAATCTCCGAGCTTATCCAATATTTTTGCCTGCATGTCCCGGTACAGATCCATGAGCGTGTCCTCGTTGTAGTAGACCGGGATAACGATCGAAATCTTACTCATTGCGCATCTCCTTCAAATAATCCTCATAATTACGGATGTATTCCTCTCCGTCGTAGTGCCTGCTGGCAAGCACCAGGAGGATGGAATCCTCGGAAAAATCATACATGTCCTTCCAGAGCATGGGCGGAAGGTAAAGCCCCATACCGGGTTTGTCTAAGGTGATCACGGTCGATTCCGTTCCGTTGTCCACCCTCACCTTGCTGCTGCCTCCCACATTCACCAGCAAAAACTCCGTCTCCCGGTTGGCATGCTGGCCGCGTACCACAGTGCTGTCCGACCCGTATATGTAGAAAACGCGTTTGATGTCAAAGGGAATGTCCATTCCCTCGCCCTCAATCACCACCAGGTTGCCGCGCTCGTCTCCCAAGTCCTTAAAATACAGAATTTTATACTGTTCTTCCAATTTCATATCGTACAGAGCCTTTCTATTTCACTTTCTGTTGTGCTCAACCGTCAGAATGCGTTCAGAGCATCGATCACATACTGTTGTTCCTCATCCGTCATTCCATTGTACATCGGGATGGACAGGACCGTATCCGCATAGTGTTCCGTGATGGGAAAGCTTCCCCTATGGTATCCGAGACTGCTGTATGCCTCGGACAGATGAGGCGGAATCGGATAGTGAATGATCGTTCCGATCTCCCGTTCATTCAAATAATCGATCAACTCCTGTCGCTTTTCACAGCGGATCACATACTGGTGCCACACGCAGTCGCACCCCTCCCTCACAGCCGGAAGCCGAATCTCAGGGTTTTTGATTCCCGCGGTGTATTTGGCGGCAAGCTTATGTCTCTCTGCAGTCAGTTCCTCCATGTGGGAGAGACGGACACGCAGAAGTCCTGCCTGCAGCTCGTCCAGGCGGGAGTTGGCTCCCACCACCTTATTGTAATAACGTTTCTCGCTGCCGTAATTGCGGTACATCCGCATGTCGGAGGCAATCCCGGGATCGTCGGTGACAATGGCACCGCCGTCTCCAAAGCCGCCCAGATTCTTGGAAGGGTAAAAGGAAAAGCATCCGATATCGCCGAAAGTCCCCGTCATCTTTCCGTCGACGCAGGCGCCATGGGACTGTGCGCAATCCTCCACAAGCCGCAGATTGTGCTTTTTGCAGATTGCCGTGATTGTTTTCATATCGGAGGCCTGTCCGTACAGATGAACCACAAGGATCGCCTTTGTCCGCTCCGTAATCTTTTCCTCAATGGCACAGGGATCCATATTGTAAAACGCATCCGGCTCCACAAAAACAGGGGTGGCTCCGTTGATGGTGATTCCCATCACACTGGCAATATAGGTGTTGGCCTGCACCAGAACCTCATCGCCGGCACCGATGCCGAGCACCCGAAAAGCAAGCCACAGCGCATCCAATCCGTTTCCCAGACCGACGCAATGGGCAGAACCGGTGTACGCAGCGAATTCTTTTTCAAAAGCGTCCACCTCTTTCCCCAGCACATACCAGCCGGAGCGAAGCACCTCGAGCGCTTTCTTCTCAAACTCCTCCTGATAGATTTCAAAACCGCGGTCTAGGCGGTTCGGCATGATTTTCATCACAAAATACCCCCACTATGGCATTATTAGTAAAAGTATACTCGAAAACTTGCCTGATGGCAACGATTTTTCTTGAAAACACAATGGTTTTATGTATAATAGATTAGGTAACTGTAACGGCGTGAGCACGATCTGCGTGCCCGAACAAATACAAAAACAGAGGTTTTTTCTATGATCAGTGCAAATAATGTAACCCTGCGAATCGGCAAAAAAGCCCTCTTTGAGGATGTCAACATCAAATTCACCGAGGGCAACTGCTACGGACTCATCGGAGCAAACGGTGCCGGCAAATCCACTTTCTTAAAGATTCTCGCCGGTCAACTGGAGACCACCAAGGGAGATGTAACCATCACTCCCGGACAGCGTCTCTCCGTTCTGGAACAGGACCATTTCAAATACGATGACTGTGTTGTAATGGATACCGTCATCATGGGCAACGAGCGGCTCTACCAGATCATGAAGGAGAAGGATGCAATCTATGCCAAAGAGGATTTCACCGACGAAGACGGAATCCGGGCCAGCGAGCTGGAGGCGGAGTTTGCGGAGCTGGACGGTTGGGAAGCGGAATCCAACGCCGCCATGCTGCTTAACGGTCTCGGCATCGACACCGAATATCATTACGCCACAATGCGCGATCTGGAGAGCCCGATCAAGGTCAAGGTGCTGCTTGCAAAGGCGCTCTTCGGCAATCCCGATATTCTCCTGCTCGACGAGCCTACCAACCATCTGGATCTGGACGCGATCGCATGGCTTGAGGACTTTCTCATCGATTTTGAGAACACTGTCATTGTGGTCAGCCATGACCGCTACTTCCTGAACAAGGTTTGTACCCACACTGCCGACATCGACTATGGCAAGATCCAGCTCTATGCGGGCAACTATGACTTCTGGTACGAATCCAGCCAGCTGCTCATCAAGCAGATGAAGGAAGCCAACAAGAAAAAGGAAGAAAAGATCAAGGAGCTGCAGGAGTTCATCTCCCGTTTCTCCGCAAACGCTTCCAAGTCCAAGCAGGCTACTTCCAGAAAGCGCGCACTGGAGAAGATTGAGCTGGATGAGATTCGCCCTTCCAGCCGCAAATACCCCTACATTGATTTCCGCCCGGACCGTGAGATCGGCAACGAGGTTCTTACGGTTGAACATCTCTCCAAGACCATCAACGGAGAAAAGGTATTGGATGACATCTCCTTTGTACTGGGCCACGATGACAAGGTTGCCTTCGTGGGCAGTAATGAAATCGCCAAGACGACACTCTTTCAAATCCTGGTCGGCGAGCTGGAACCCGATGAGGGAACCTACAAATGGGGTGTTACCACCTCCCAGGCCTATTTTCCCAAGGACAACACGGAGGAATTTGACAATGATCTGACCATCACCGACTGGCTTACCGGCTACTCTCCCGTGAAGGATGTGACGTATGTCCGCGGATTTCTGGGCCGTATGCTCTTTGCCGGCGAGGATGGCGTCAAGAAGGTGAAGGTGCTCTCCGGAGGAGAAAAAGTTCGCTGTCTGCTCTCCAAGATGATGATCAGCGGAGCGAACTGCCTCGTCTTTGATGAGCCTACCAACCATCTGGATATGGAATCCATCACCGCACTCAACAACGGTCTGATCAAGTTCCCGGGCGTGGCACTGTTCTCCTGCCACGATCATCAGTTTGTACAGACCACCGCCAACCGCATCATGGAGATTCTGCCGAACGGTACTCTGATCGACAAGATCACCACCTACGACGAGTATCTGGCAAGCGACGAGATGGCAAGAAAAAGAACCGTCTTCACTGCCGACAGAGAAGAGGACAATAATTAATACAGCAAATCGAGTAGGAGGGAGTGATTAGCTCCCGTCCTCTCACACCACCGTGCGTACC
>CAMAGI010000122.1 GCA_945833775.1 uncultured Lachnospiraceae bacterium | reverse complement strand
CATTCCCACATATGTTAAGTGCCATAGAGCTATCTTATTTTATGGAGGTAACTGATATGGGTAAAATCGAAAGTACAATGCGGGTAAACGATGTCGCGGGGGATGATTTTCAGAAGGTGGCAAACCGGGTATCGTTTGTTACAATTATCGGCAATGTATTGCTGTCTTTGCTGAAGCTTGCGGCGGGTATCATCGCGCACTCCAGTGCAATGATCAGTGATGCCATTCACTCGGCATCGGATGTATTCAGCACCTTTGTGGTGATTCTGGGGATTCACCTGGCATCCAAGGAGCCGGACAAGGATCATCCGTACGGACATGAACGTCTGGAATGTGTGGCGGCGATTGTACTGGCAATCATTCTGTTTATCACGGGTCTTGGAATCGGGGTACAGGCACTGGAAAATATTCTTCAGGGGAATTACATGGATTTGCAGATACCGGGACTTTTGGCGCTGATCGCGGCAATGGTATCCATTGCCGGTAAGGAGGCAATGTACTGGTATACAAGATATTATGCCAGGAGAATTGACTCCGGTGCACTGATGGCGGATGCCTGGCATCACCGTTCGGATGCATTTTCTTCTGTGGGAGCGCTGGTCGGAATCGCAGGTGCGAGGCTTGGCTTCCCGGTGATGGATTCCATCGCCAGTCTGGTCATTTTTGTTTTTATCGTAAAAGCTGCTTTTGACATTTTCAAAGATGCCATGAATAAGATGGTGGATCATTCCTGTGATGACACAACCGAGGAGGAGATTCGGGACTGTGTTATGAAAAATGAAAATGTGATGGGAATCGATCTTTTACAGACACGTATATTCGGCAACAAGATCTACGTGGATGTGGAAATCCGGGTGGACGGCTCCTATACCCTGCAGGCAGCGCATCATATTGCGGAAACCGTACACGATGAGATTGAACGCAATTTCCCGAAGGTGAAGCATATCATGGTTCATGTGAATCCGGCGGGGACGGATTCATAACCAATCCGTCCATACGCATTGAAATCTATAAAAAAAGAAGGAGAAGTGTATGAGAATCCCGTTTTGGGTGATCATATGGAGAAGACATGAAAATCACAGAAGATATCAAGTATGCAGGTGTCAACGATCACAAGGTGGATCTGTTTGAGGGACAGTACATCGTGCCCAACGGAATGGCATACAATTCCTATGTCATTCTGGACGAGAAAATTGCCGTTCTGGATACGGTTGATGTGAATTTTACCCGGGAGTGGCTGGATAACATTGACCGGATTCTGGACGGCAGACAGCCGGATTATCTGATTGTGCAGCATATGGAGCCCGACCACTCGGCCGGCATCGGCAGCTTCCTCGAAAAATACCCGAATACCACGCTGGTCGGGAATGACAAGACCTTTGCGATGCTGAATCAGTTCTACGCCGTTGAGGATCGGATCACGCGCCGGACCGTGCAGGACAGAGAGACCTTATCTCTCGGCAGTCATACGCTGACCTTCGTATTTGCCCCCATGGTTCACTGGCCCGAGGTTATGGTGACCTATGACAGTAAGGACAAGGTGCTGTTTTCGGCAGATGCCTTCGGTAAATTCGGCGCCTTGGATGTGGATGAGGATTGGGCCTGCGAGGCAAGAAGATACTATATCGGGATCGTCGGCAAGTACGGAGCGCAGGTGCAAAGACTTCTCCAGACAGCACAGTCTCTGGAGATTGCGTTCATTTGCCCGCTGCACGGACCGGTGCTGTCCGACAACCTGTCCTATTATCTGGATAAATACAAAACCTGGTCCTCCTACTGCCCCGAGGAGGAAGGGGTGTTGATCGCCTATGCTTCGGTATATGGCAATACCAAAAAGGCGGCGGAAATGCTTGGGGAGCAGCTTACAAAGCAGGGATGTCCGAAGGTTGTTCTGGCGGATCTGGCCAGAGAGGATATGGCGGAATGTGTGGAGGACGCATTCCGGTACGACAGACTGGTGCTCGCCTCCGTGACCTACAACGGCGATGTTTTTCCCTGCATGAAAGCATTTCTTCAGGCGTTGACGGAGCGAAACTACCAGAACAGAACGGTAGGGTTTATCGAAAACGGAGCCTGGGCACCTACCGCTGCGAAGGTGATGATGCAGATGCTTGAGAAGAGCAAAAATCTCATGTTCCTTGAGAATCATGTCACTGTGCGCTGTGCAGTGAAGGAGGATGCTAAGACAAGCATCGAAAAGTTGGCACAGGATCTGATGCGTAAATAAAATTTTGCTTGACAAATGTGCAATCTTTATGTATATTGATATTAGTAACTATTACTATTATTGAAAGGATATCTCATGGTTAAGTATTCGCGTCAACGAGAATGCATTCTAAAAAACCTGCAGGAACGTCGGGATCATCCGACGGCAGACATGGTCTATGAGAGCGTCCGGGTGGAACAACCCAATATTAGTTTAGGTACTGTTTACAGGAATCTATCGTTTTTGGCACAAAACGGGCAGATTCTGAAACTGACAACGGGAATCGGCCCGGATCGTTTTGACGGATGCACAGCCCCGCACATTCATTTTATTTGCAGGACTTGCGGCAACGTGATCGATATGGAGGATATCCCGCAGAGACGATTGGTTGAGAGGGCGTCTGCGCAATTCGACGGTATTATAGAAGGGTATGAATTGCAGCTCTTCGGAAAATGCGGAGAGTGCCTTTCAATAAATAAGCGTAACGATTCAGAGTCTCACAGAGAAGCTTTTCGGACAGACTCTGAATAGATACAACCAAACACAATGAAGGAGGATTTTTAAGATGGCAAAATGGGTATGCTCAGTATGTGGCTATGTTCATGAGGGAGACGAGGCTCCGGCAGAATGTCCGGTATGTCATGTAGGCTCGGATAAGTTCAAGAAGGTAGAGGGAGAACTTACCCTTGCGGCAGAGCACGAATTCGGTGTGTATGCGAAAACCGTAAAGAACAACAGCGAGATCAGCGAAGAGGATAAGAAGTTCATTTTTGAACAGCTGAAGGCAAATTTTGAGGGTGAGTGTTCCGAGGTCGGCATGTATCTTTGCATGGCAAGGGTTGCTCATCGCGAAGGCTATCCGGAGATCGGACTGTACTGGGAGAAGGCTGCATACGAGGAAGCAGAACATGCAGCGAAGTTTGCAGAGATGCTGGGGTCCGAGCTGGAGGGCAAGATGACCGATTCCACTCAGAAGAATCTTGCATGGAGAGTGGATTGTGAATTCGGTGCAACCGCCGGCAAGGTTGATCTGGCTAAGTGTGCGAAGAAGAATAATCTGGATGCAATCCACGATACCGTGCACGAGATGGCTCGTGACGAGGCAAGACACGGTAAGGCTCTGAAGGGTCTGCTGGAGCGCTATTTCGGATAAAATCTATGAACATTCTTGTACTTGGCGGAAGTTATTTTCTGGGAAAACAATTTGTGAAAATGGCAATGGGGGAACACAATGTCACGGTGTTCAATCGTGGCAGAAGCCCCCTTTTGCTTCCGCAGGTGAAAGAGCTGGTTGGAGATAGACACAATATCGATGATCTGAAACAGCTGGGTGATCGTACCTATGATGCGGTTGTTGATTGCTGTGCTTACGATAAGGATGATATTGTGGCTATCTTCCGTCATTTAAGGGCAGGATGTAAACAGTATCTTTTCATCAGTACCTGCGATGTCTATGGGCATGGTCTCGGCGTTATGCTGGATGAGAAGGCTCCCTTCGAGAGGCGCTCCTTTGACGGAGAAGCCGGTCAGTATATCACCGGAAAGGTCGCTTTGGAGGAGGAACTGGTAGCCTGTGCCGCCAAAAACGGCGTATTTTACACATCCTTACGGCCGGCTTTTATTTACGGCCCGGACAATTACGCGCCGCGGGAGACGATGTATTTCCACTGGATTGAGAAGGCCGGACAGATTCTTCATCCCACAGATGCCACGGGAGAATTTCAGATGGTGTATGTGGAGGATGTGGCGCGTGCCATACTGGGAGCACTGGGAAATGAAGCAGCCTACGATCAGGCATTTAATCTGGCACCGTTTCCCATGACCACATATGAAAGCTTTGCCGATGCTCTGGCAGACAGCGTTGAGGTTCCCTTTGAGAGAGTTCCTGTAACGGTACAGATGGTAACGGAGAAGCAGATTCCGCTTCCTTTTCCCCTGACGATGGGGGAATCCAACCGGTACGACGGAAGAAAGGCTCTGCAACTGATCGGAAGCTATACAAAACTGGAAGACGGTTTGCGCAAAACCGCCGCTTTATAAGAAAGGAAAACGGAAAATGGATCAGAAAGCATTACGCAATTTAAGCTATGGACTGTTTGTACTTACGACTCAGAATGGTGGAAAGGATTACGGATGCATCATTAACACGGCAACACAGACTGCTTCCGATCCGCTGATGATCAGTGTTTCGGTCAATAAGGCAAATTTTACCTGTGAGATGATTCAGGCATCCAAAAAGTTCACCATTTCGGTGCTGAGTGAAGATGCAACCTTTGACTTATTCAAGCATTTTGGTTTTCAATCCGGCAGAGAAGTGGATAAATTCCGGGATTTTACCGATTGCAAGCGTGTAGCGAACGGTACGATGGCAATCACAACGGGGACCAACGCATATCTTTCCGCGGAAGTGTATTCCTGGCTGGATCTGGGAAGTCACATCCTGTTTGTCGGAAAAATTACCGATGGCGAGGTATTTAACAAGGTTCCCTCCGCAACTTACGCATATTATTTTGACAATATCAAACCCAAGCCGGAGAAGGTTGCAACAACGCCGGACGGACAGACTGTCTGGAGATGTAAGATCTGCGGATACGAATATGTGGGTGAGGAATTGCCGGAGGATTATATCTGTCCTTTGTGCAAACACCCGGCAAGTGATTTTGAGAAGGTTGTCAAGAGTTCCTCTTAAGCAGCCCGGATCGAATACAAACAAGAAGAGAGTGGCAGCGTGCAGCAAATGCACACTGCCACTTTTTAAATTAAACATCGAATCGTCACAAAAGGGACATAAAAAAGAAATTGCGGTAAATGCTATAGGTGAGTGCTTAAATGTGTCCGGGTAACAACATTTTAGTAGGTGCATTCAAGAAGAAAATAGGGTAGAATAGAGAGGAAGACAGAATGAAAACATTGGAATATGTCATTACGGATCCGCTGGGGATTCATGCCCGTCCGGCGGGCGAACTTGTAAAAGCCGCAAAAGATTTTCGGTGTACAATCACGCTGGAAAAGGACGGAAGATGCGCCGATTGCAAAAGTATTTTCGGAATCATGGCATTGGCGGTAAAGAAAGGAAACCCGGTAACGTTTACCTTTGACGGCGAGGATGAGGAGGAAGCCTTTCGGGCAGTCGGCGGATTTGTAAAGGAGAACTTATAGACAGGAAGGGTATATCCATGAGACGGTATTCGGCGAAAAGTGTATGTCAGGGAGTAGCAGTCGGCACAATTTATGTCTACAAAAAGGGACAGAATACGATCAAACGGGAAAAGGTAACGAATGCGGATGCGGAACTGAAACGCTTCGAGGATGCAAAACGACAAGCCATTGCCCAACTGGACCAGCTCTATGAAAAGGCCCTGAAGGATGTGGGAGAAGTCAATGCCGGTATTTTCGAGACCCATCGTATGATGTTGGAGGATGAAGGCTTCAACGAGGCGATTCGCGGGATCATCGAAACACAGCTGGTCAATGCGGAATTTGCGGTAGCCCGGGCCGGGGATCATTTTGCGAAGGTGTTTGCGGATATGGAGGATGAGTATATGAAGGCCAGATCCGCGGACGTGAAGGATATTTCGGAGCGGGTAATCCGGGTTTTGTCCGGGCAGGATCGGGAAATCTCGAGCTTCCGGGAACCGGTGATTGTTGTGGCTGAGGATCTGGCTCCCTCCGAGACCATTCAGATGGACAGGGATAAAGTGCTTTCCTTTGTGACCGTTCGCGGCTCCGCCAATTCTCATACGGCAATTCTCGCCAGAACCATGGATATTCCGGCACTTGTCAATGCCGCAATCGACGACCTGGAAGCGATCGACGGGAAATGTGCCATTGTGGATGCAGAGGAGGGAACCCTCATTGTGGAGCCGGAAGAGGACCGGTTGAGAGAAGCCCTGGACAAGCAGGAAAGGCTGGCTCAGAAAAAGGAACTGCTGAAAACACTCCGGGGGAAAGAAACCGTCACCCGGGACGGCAGGGAATTGCTGCTCTATGCCAACATCGGCAGCCTGAAGGAGCTTGGGGGCGTTCTGGAGAATGACGCTGCAGGAATCGGACTTTTTCGAAGTGAATTTCTGTATCTGGAAAGACAGGATTTCCCGACGGAAGAAGAACAGTTTAAGACCTATAAGACGGCAGCGGAAATTATGGCCGGAAAACGAGTCATCATACGGACTCTGGATATCGGTGCGGATAAGAAATGCGATTATTTTGGTCTGGCAAAGGAGGAAAATCCGGCGATGGGGATGCGTGCAATCCGCATTTGTCTGTCCAGACCCGAGATCTTTAAAACGCAGCTGCGGGCATTGTTTCGCGCGGCGGCTTTTGGCAAAATTGCAGTGATGTATCCCATGATTACGGGTCTTAACGAACTGCAGCGGATCAAGGCGATCGTGAGAGAGGTGTGTGATGAGCTGGATGCCCAGGGAATTGCATACCGCCTTCCCGAGCAGGGGGTGATGATCGAAACGCCTGCAGCCGTTATGATGAGTGAGGAACTGGCAAAAGAGGTGGATTTTTTCAGCATCGGAACGAATGACCTGACCCAGTACACATTGGCAATTGACCGGCAGAACGAGGCGCTGGACGACTTCTACGACGCGCACCATCCGGCGGTACTTCGCATGATACGGATGGTGGTGGAGAACGGTCACAAGGCGGGAATCTGGGTCGGAATCTGCGGGGAATTGGGCGCGGATACGACGCTTACGAGAACCTTTCTGGAAATGGGAGTGGACGAGCTTTCCGTTTCCTCCGGCAAAATATTGCCGATTCGAAAGATTGTCCGGGACTATCCCTAAATCCGGATATTTTGTTTGCGGTAGCCTAAGGGAGAAACGCCAAACTGTTTTTTGAAGACATTGCTGAAGTAGAAAGGCTCTTCGAAACCCAGCGCCTCACTGACTGCGGCAATGCTCAAACCGGTCTCGCGCAGCAGTCGCGCGGCAGCCTCCATGCGAAGCCGGCTGTGATATTGCTGCAGTGTGGTGCCTGTGGTTTTTTTGAATATCTCATTCAGATGTTTGTAGGACAATCCCATTTCGGCTTCAATCACGGAGGAGGAGAAGGGCTCATGACTGTGATGCTCCAGAAGGCGAAACAGCTCTCTGCTGCGCTCCTCCTGCAAAGCAGCAGGTTTCCTGGCTTCGCCCTCGCTGTAGATGTCCAAAAGCAATTCATAGAAAAGCGCATTCATGTAAATCCGCTTCTG
>CAMAGI010000121.1 GCA_945833775.1 uncultured Lachnospiraceae bacterium | reverse complement strand
GCGTGCTATGTGATAATAACAGATGTAATGTATGTTCGATTGACTCCCTCTGAAAGATAGGTTACTATCTTTTATAGGGAGTTTTTATTTTGGAAACAGACCATCCCGGATACGGATTCAATTCCGGGATGGGACAAGGGAGAAATACAGGTGCAGACCAGGAACGCGGAAAGACAAATGATGGATGGAAAGCCGGAAGAAGTTCGGATCTCTGTGCGCAATCTTGTGGAATTTGTTTTGCGGGAAGGCGATATCGACAACCGACATCAGGGCGGAGCAGAGAATGCCATGCAGGAGGGCAGCAGGATTCACCGTATGATCCAGAAACGGATGGGAACGGAATATCGTGCGGAGGTCTCCCTGAAGCTGTCGATACCGACCGATCATTACCTCCTCACGGTGGAGGGGCGTGCCGACGGGGTAATCGACGATTCCGACGGGGTGACCATTGATGAGATTAAGGGGACGTATCGCGATCTTGCCCACATGAGAGAACCGATAGCAGTTCATGTTGCGCAGGCAAAATGTTATGCGTACATTTATGCACTCCAACAGAATCTGGCGTCCATTCGTGTGCGTATGACGTACTGCAATATGGATACGGAAGACATCCGGTATTTTGTGCAGGACTATGACTTCGAAACATTAAGCAGCTGGTTCGGACATTTGATCGGAGAGTATCGCAAATGGGCGGACTACTCCTGGAAATGGCGCAAGGAGCGCACACAGTCCATACAGCAGTTGGAATTTCCCTACGCATATCGGGAAGGGCAGAAGGAGCTGGCGAGTGCGGTATACCGTACCATTTACCACAAGCGCAAGCTCTTCATTGAGGCACCGACCGGTGTCGGCAAAACGTTGTCCTGCGTGTTCCCCGCAGTGAAGGCGATCGGTCAGGGAATGGGGGAGAAGCTGTTTTATCTGACAGCCAAGACCATAACCAGAACAGTTGCGGAGGAAACAATGGAACTTTTGCGTTCCGGGGGGCTTCGATTTAAGAGTGTGATACTGACGGCAAAGGAGAAAATCTGTTTTCTGGACAAACCGGAATGCAATCCGGAGAGCTGTCCCTATGCAAAGGGGCATTTCGACCGTGTTAACGAGGCAATGTATGCCCTGCTTACACAGGAAGAGAGTTTCACGCGGGAGAAGATCGAAGAGTATGCCATCCGTTATCAGGTTTGTCCCTTTGAATTTTGCCTGGATATGAGCCTTTTCGCAGATGGCATTATCTGTGACTATAACTACCTCTTTGATCCCCACGTGTATCTGAAGCGCTTTTTTGCGGAGGGCGGAGGAGACGAGTACCTGTTCCTGATTGATGAGGCACACAATCTACTGGAGCGGGGACGGGAGATGTACAGTGCTGTTTTACAGAAGGAGGACTTTCAGGAACTCCGCAGAAAAATCAAGCAGACACTTGTGTCAGAAATGGCGGAATCTGTCGAAAGATCCAGTATTTCCGGGCAGTTGACACTTGAAGTGATGGATTTGTCGTCTCAGGTGTCAGAGAAAACAGAAAGTGATTTTGCGGGAGAAGAGGTATCGACGGAAGAACCGGATCCTCAACCATTGGGAAAACGACGCTACGGCAGGAGTCTTTTCGTCCGCAGGGGCTACGCGGAAAAAATGGTGTCGCAGCTGGAGAAATGCAATCGCGAGCTTTTGACGCTGAAACGCCGGTGCGAGGGGTGCTGTGTGCTGGAGAGTGTGGAATCCTTTACCAAAGTCCTGACCCGTCTGCATGCCACATTCAGCGACTATCTGGAAGAGCAGGAGGAGGTATCTCTCGATGTGCGGGACGATCTTTTGGATTTCTATTTTGAGATGTCCCATTATCTTACGATTTACGAAGGTCTGGATGAGCATTACGTGAAATACGCCCAAACGCTGGAAAACGGTGAATTCTTTATCAAGCTGTTCTGCGTGGACCCTTCGGTGAATTTGAAGGAGTGTATGGCACGGGGGAGAAGTACGGTGCTGTTCTCCGCCACGTTTCTTCCGATCCAATACTACAAATCCCTTTTGGGCGGTGAGGAAAAGGACTACGAGGTCTATGCAAAATCCGTTTTTAACCCACAAAAACGGGCGTTATTTATTGCGGACGATGTGACCAGCAAGTACACCAGGCGCTCGGAGCAGGAGTTTGACCGTATCGCCTGCTATATTCGGGAGATTGTCAAAAACAGACATGGCAATTATATGGTATTCTGTCCGTCCTATGCCTTCCTGCAGACGATTTACGACCGATATACGCAGAAATATGCGACGGATGAGGAGGAGTGCATCCTGCAGCAGGAGTTTATGTCGGAGAGTGACAGGGAAGAATTTCTGGACCGGTTTCGCCGCAATGATAAGGCAGAGCTGACAGCCGGCATCTCCATGGAAATTGAGTGGGAGGAGGAGACTCTGATCGGCTTTTGCGTCCTGGGAGGGATCTTTGGCGAGGGAATCGACTTAAAGAACGACAGTCTGATCGGTGCGATCATTGTGGGAACGGGACTCCCCCAGGTGTGCGGTGAGCGGGAACTTCTGAAGGAGTATTTTGATCGGGACGGAGGAAACGGGTTTGATTACGCCTATCGTTATCCCGGAATGAACAAGGTATTGCAGGCTGCGGGGAGAGTGATCCGCACAGCCTCCGATGTGGGAATTGTGGCTCTTTTGGATGAGCGTTTTTTGCAGACGACGAATCGCCGCCTGTTCCCGCGGGAATGGGAGTCTTTTGAAAAGGTCGATCTGGCCTCCGTATCGGGCCGGGTGGAACGTTTTTGGAACGAATGGCTGTAAATGACGCAAGAACGACGTCAAAAAACAATGAAATGACAGGTAAAAAATGTTAAAATGACATTTGTGTATATGTGGATAACTCTGTGGATTTTGTGGATTTCTTTCCACATGACACGAAAAAAGCGACATTTGATTCAATTTTAATTTTGCAAGAGGAGGCATCATATTTATGTGGGCATATGAAAGCGTATTTTATCAGATTTATCCGTTGGGCTTCTGTGGAGCGCCGTTTGAGAACGATGGAAGGCTGGAGCATCGCATTTTAAAGGTGAAGGACTGGATCCCCCATATGGAGAGACTGGGAATCAACGCCATCTACTTTTCTCCGGTATTTGAATCCGATACCCATGGCTATAATACACGGGACTATCGGAAAATTGATGTCCGGCTGGGAAGTAACGAGGATTTCAAAGAAGTGGTGAGCGCACTTCACGCACACGGTATCCGTGTCATTCTGGACGGAGTGTTCAATCACGCGGGACGGGGATTTGGACCTTTCCTGGATGTGTGCAAAAACCGTGAGAATTCCCCCTATGTCAATTGGTTTCACAGAATTGACTTCGGCGGGAATTCCTGTTACAACGACGGCCTGTGGTATGAGGGCTGGGAGGGCAATTACGATCTTGTAAAGCTGAACCTGTACCATGAGGATGTGGTGCGCTATCTGTTCGACAGCATCAAAGGCTGGGTGGAGGAATTCGATATCGACGGACTTCGGCTGGATGTGGCTTATTGCCTGCCGGAGGAGTTTTTGTGCAGGCTGCGTGCATTCACCCGGGATTTGAAACCGGATTTTTATCTTTTGGGTGAGATGCTCCACGGCGATTACAACCGCCTTATGAATGACAGAATGTTGCATTCCGCCACGAACTACGAGTGTTATAAGGGGCTTTACAGCAGCTTCAACAGCATGAATATGTTTGAGATTAACCACTCTCTTCTGCGACAGTTCGGACCGGAGAACTGGACACTTTACAAAGGAAAACACCTGTTATCATTCGTGGATAACCATGATGTCACAAGAGTTGCCAGCATTCTGACCAATGAGCGTCATCTTCCCCTGATCTATGCGCTGATGTTTGGTATGCCGGGCATTCCCTGTGTCTATTATGGAAGTGAGTGGGGAGCGAAGGGAGAGAAAGGGCAGGGAGATCCCGCATTAAGGCCCCTGTTTGATGCTCCCGTGTGGAATGAACTGTGTGACTTTATCGCAGCACTGGCAGAGGTGAAGAAGAATTCCGAAGCATTGAATTACGGGTCCTTCCGCTCAGTGCTTCTGACCAATAAACAATGCATCTTTGAGAGACGCTCCGAACACGAGCGCGTACTCATTGCGATCAATGCGGACGGAGAAGACTTCATGGCACATTTTGATGCCGGATGCGGAAGAGCGAAGGATTTATTGAGCGGTGAAGAACATGACTTCGGCGGAGGCTCTCTCCTGCCCGGGTACAGTGCCTTTTTCTGGAAGATGGAGGCCTGATTCGGTCCCGGACGATAAGGGAATACACCGGAATAAACATAGGTGTTGACAAATAATATTATATGGTGTATAGTATGCGCATGACACAATATTATACGCGATATAATATTATACATCTATGAAAGGAGAAGCTTATGGTTTTTAATACTGGAGCGGCGCTTCTGGATGCTATTGTGCTGGCAGTCGTGTCGAAGGAACCGGAGGGAACCTACGGCTATAAGATCACGCAGGATGTGCGGCAGGTGATCGAGTTGTCGGAATCCACCCTGTATCCGGTGCTGCGCAGACTTCAGAAGGATGAATGTCTGGAAGTCTATGACAGAGAATGCGCCGGGCGCAACAGGCGGTACTATAAAGTGACCGAGAGAGGTTCTGCACAGCTGAATCTCTATGAGAATGAATGGAAGATTTATTCGGAG
Organism: uncultured Lachnospiraceae bacterium; assembly: GCA_945833775.1. GTDB lineage: Bacteria > Bacillota > Clostridia > Lachnospirales > Lachnospiraceae > Acetatifactor. The sequence goes on along the minus strand of CAMAGI010000121.1, from coordinate 2,728 downwards.
AAAGTAACCGGGCTTTTTAACAGAGGAGGGAATCAGTATGAACAGAGATGAGTTTTTGCGGCAGCTGGAGTGGCTGCTGCAGGATATATCACCGTCCGAGCGGGAGGAGGCACTGCAGTATTACCGGGATTATTTTGCCGACGCCGGTGAGGATAACGAACAGAGTGTTATCGAGTCTCTGGGAAGCCCGCAGAAGGTTGCAGAGAATATAAAGAAGGATTTGTACGGTCCGGCATATGACGAGGTTACCTATCGGACGACCGTCTATCAGAAGCCGGAAAAGACGCAGAGGAAGTCCTTGGAGACGTGGATGATTGTGCTGATTGTGATCGCCTGCGTGATCGCGTCACCGGCGATATTCGGCGTCCTCACCGGAATTGTTGGTGTGCTGGTGGGTGTGATTTCGGTATGGTTCTCCCTGATATTGGTCTGCGGAGTTTTGGCGCTGGTACTGTTTTGTGTCATGGGTGTCCTCGTGGTTGCGGGAATTGCAGGGGCCTTCGTCTCACCCGTTGCGGGCCTGGGAGTCTTCGGAATCGGCTTGCTCTGCGGGGGGCTCGCAATTCTGGCGCTGATGGCGACGGTTGCCCTGGCAGGCATTGCGACACCCGCCATATGTCGGGGGATTGCAGCACTATGGAGACAGATTTTCGGGAAAAAGAAGATGCAGTAGTAGGAGGCTAGTGTGAAAAATAAGCTCGATAGCTTATTTTTCACACGGCTATTTGTGTCGCAGGCGCCACAAAGTAGCCCTTATCGCAGAGCCGAATTTGACATTCGGCTCGCGATTCCTCCGACGCGTAAGCGTCTGCGGAATGGAGATTAATATGACAAAGTTTATGCGAAATTGTGCAATCAGTGCACTGATTATGATTGTAGCCGGGCTTGTTCTTTCACTTTCGGCATGTGCCATCAAGGGTACGGAGGCTATGTCCGAGGCGGTATCCGAGATGTCGGATGGCAGATTGAATCTGAATCTGGGAAATGAGGACGGCTGGGGACTGACCTGGGATGACACTTCTCTGGGTGAAATCCTGGAGGAAAACACAGAGATCCATTTTGATATTTCAGACAATTCGGTTTTTGACAGTCACCATTCGGTCGAGAGCGGTGATGTGCAAAAGGAATTCGCCGGAGCAGACATTGACGAGTTAAAAATAGAGGTGGGCGGCTGTGAGATGAAGATCGAAGATTCCTCGGACAATGTCGTCCGTATCAAAGCGGAGAATACCAAGAAATTTCAGAGTTATGTGGAGGACGGCTGCCTCTATGTGAGGGCGGTTCGAAGCGGCAACTTCAATGCCTCCGAGAGCAACCGCTGTGAGATTGTTCTGTCCGTTCCCCGTGACCTTGCATTTGATATGGCAGAGATTGATCTGGGAGCCGGGAAGCTTGAACTGTGCCGGATTACGGCAAAAAAGCTGGCAATCGAAGTCGGAGCCGGACAACTGACCGGCGAGAAGTTGACTGCGGATTCGGCTCAAATCGAGATCGGAGCAGGAGGAATCCGGATTGAGGAGATGGATTTTGGCAGCGTGGAGGCGGAAGTCGGAATGGGCAATCTGGAACTAAACGGCGATGTCTCGAAGGACCTGGATGTGGTATGTGCCATGGGAAATGTGGATATTCGCTTAAACGGCAGTGAGAGTGACTACAATTATCGTATTGAGGGTGCTGTCGGAAACGTGGATATCGGGGATACCGGATACAAAGGAATCGCGCAGGAGCGCACCATTGACAACGGGGCGTCCCGCACGATTACCGTGGAATGCTCGATGGGAAATCTGTCCGTACAATTTGAAAAATAAGCGATACGAAAGTGGGGGTAACATTTCCCGGTGAGGAGAGCATTACAGTTCGTTAAGCAGACCGGCTTTCTTTAGAGCGGGGCGCAGAGCCAGATAGAAAATCGTTGCTGCGACAACCGCGATGCATGCGTTAACTGCGGTGGTGACTGCGCTCCACTTTACCAGGATGGATGTGATTTCCTGGGGCACACCCAAAAGGTATGTCTTGTAGAAATAACCTACCACAGGATCTGCAAAGAGATTGAAAGCCATGCCGCACACGGAGGCAAGAATCGTGACACCGGTCACGTATTTTGCGGAATGCTGGCGGCTGAGCTTGAAGATCTTGTGTGCAACCAGACCCACAATCAAACCGATACAGAGCTTTAACAGGAAGGTTTTGGGAGCACTGGTCACATAGGAGGTGGTCAGATCGCCGATGGTCATTCCGATCGCACCGGCCATTCCGCCCCAATATCCGCCGATCAGGAGAGCGGCAAGCACACAGAAAACATTACCGAAGTGGAACGCGGTTTTCTCCGTGCCCACCGGAATATCAATTTTAAACACGGCAAAGCCGATATAGCAAAGCGCCGCCAGGAGTCCTGCCTGGGCAAGGCGCTTTACGTCTGTCTTCTTTACTGGAACGACGCCCACAACGGCATTGAAAATCCCCTTGATCAAAAGGACAATCGCCGCAAAAAGAAGGGTGAGACTGTAGGAGTAAGGGCGCTCAAGTCGGAGCTTTTCATCGGTGAGTGCTGCTTTTTGTGTATTTAGTGCGTCGATATCACCGGTTGCGGTTCCGCCCTCAATCGCCTTGATCTGAGCTTTCACTTCGGTGAGAGTTGCCCCCACAACGGTGGATTCACGGAAGGTGGTGTTGTAGGTGTAGACTGCCAGGGCAATGCCCACGATCAAAAGAATGGCGCTGACAATCA
>CAMAGI010000120.1 GCA_945833775.1 uncultured Lachnospiraceae bacterium | reverse complement strand
CTCCCAGTAAATATAATCAAAAGGGGTGTGGGTCAGCTGAAGTCCTTCAAACAGCGCATTTTGACTGACCCTGTCCGTACGCATGTGCCATCTGTCCAGCTGCACATCCCAGATATTATCATAATCTTTCAGAACACCCACGCGGGCAACATACTTCGCTCCTGCCAGCTCCTGCAGTTTCCGTACTTTCTCGTGAATAGTGCGCACTTCCCGAAGTCTTCTGTTCTCCCGCCCGGAGTAGTCCAGAATCCCATGCCAGTAGATCTCTGTGCCGACTGTGCAGGTCCTCCAGCGGAAAAAACTCACATAGTCCGCACCATGCGCCATGCTCTGCATCGTCCAGAGCGTCATCTGACCGGGTCTGGGCGTAGGTGCCTCCATACATGTATTCCAGCCATTGGCACCGCTTTGCTGCTCCATGATACCAAAGAGCGGGGAAATCGCACGAATTTCCGTTAGATTGCGGCTCCAATGCCTGTCCTTCATCCTGTCATCCGGATTGTAGTCCTCCAGACAATATGCAAAATTCGGATAAGAGTCGTAAGTAATCATATCCAGACTCTCTCTGCAGAATCGCTGGTAATCGATGTTTCCGAAGATTCCGTTCGTCGTGATAAAATCATCGGCTTTGCAATACCTGCGCACGATATCAGACTGCATTTTTGCATAGGTGCATACACTATCCGAGATAAAACGGTAATAATCCATCACCTGATGGGGGTTCACAGAGTTATTGTTCGTCTTGCGGGGCACATAAATCTGTTCAAAAGAATTATAAGTCTGATTCCAGAACACGGTTCCCCAGGCATCGTTCAGCGCTTCCACCGTCTTATATTTATCCTGTAGAAAGCGGCGGAACGCAAGCGTATCACTCTCCGAATAGAATTCACTGTTTTCGCAGTTAAACTCGTTGTCCAACTGCCAACCTACGATCGCAGGATGCTGTCCGTAGTGGGACGCGCTTGCCTCTACGATTCTGCGGGAATACTCCCGATAAATGGGAGAATTGTAATTGTAATGTCGCCTGGATCCGTGTCGGATCAGATGTCCCTCGATATCCGCATTCAGAATCTCAGGATATTTTTCGGAAAGCCACGCGGGAGGTGTGGCTGTGGGAGTACAAAAGATCACCTTCATGCCCTTTCGCCGGGCAAGATTCAGAAAATCGTCAAAGAATTCATAGGTAAATCTGCCTTCCTCCGGCTCAATCTTGTTCCACGCAAATTCCGCAACCCGCACTGTTTCAAGACCGGCCTCCAGCATTCTGTCCAGATCCGATTCCCACAGACTGCGATCCCAATGCTCGGGGTAATAGCAAACACCCAGGTCGATACTTTGTCCGTTCATAATCTTTCTCATTTTGGTCCCCCATTCCGCAGATGCCACAGATAGACGCCGCATACAGCAAAAGCCGACGAATACGCCGGCTTTCATTCATCCGTTTACATAACACTTCCGCTGTAGCCGGGTTTCGCGATTACGCAGTTTTTTCCTCCGGATTTGCCCTCGTACAGTCGTGCATCAGCCTTCTTGACAACTTCCCGGAAGGATTTGGATTCAAAGGAATCCGCAACACCGAACGTCATGGTGATGGGCGGAATCTCCCCGTACACGGGATGCTCATGTATCAACCTCACATTGTTCAGAACGCGATTGGCAACCACCGTAGCCATGGCTGCATCACATTTGGGCAGGAAGACAAGGATCTCCTCCCCGCCCCAGCGGCAGACCATATCTTTCTCGCGGACCGATTCCTGAAATACATCCGCAACCGCCTTCAACACCAGGTCCCCTACATCGTGCCCGTAGGTGTCATTCACCATCTTAAAATCATCAATGTCACTGATAATCACTGCATAATGCTCCATGTTCAAGGTGGCGAGCCGGTGTCTTTCTTCAACACTTCTGCGATTTACAAGACCGGTCAGCGGATCCTTGACGGACAATTCCTCCAGTTTCTCATTCTTCTCCGTCAACAGACTCTCCATGTTGATGATAATCAACACAAAAGTACTCATGAAGAGAATACATGCGGTCACAGCCGTGAAAAAATTGAGAATATAGAAAAAGTCCACTGCCCACGGCTGCTCAAAACGATACAACGGATCAAACACCGATGTCCAAAGCCAAATAATCACAAATAAAACGACGCTTGCCAAGACGTAGCAAAACGGGTGCACCTTCTTCTCCTTGCGAAAAACATAAGCCGAATAGAACGAATGGGTACTGAGTACCATCAGATAAAACTGAAATCCGCACTCAAAATTCACCGCTATGCAGGCAAGCAACACATGGGTAAGCACCTCCGCATAACAGAGGCGTGTGCAGGCCAACACGCTTCCTCCCTTTTTTACAATCACGAAGGAAACCAGATAAATCATTACACTGATAATGTTGACGTACATCATCAGATCAACTTTGAAATAGGCAAACAGACACAAAAGCATGGCATGAAAAAGACCAATGCTCGCGATGGTCACCAGAGTGATCTGGCGTTGGGACGGTATCAGTCTCGCTTTGCCCGATATGAATGAAATCGCTTTTTTCAAGTAATCTGACATTGCTCTCATTCCTCTTAAGTAATTCTATGATCTATCGTATCATTTTACTCCCTGGCTGACCAGCTTTGTACTCCTTTTTATACAATCAAAATAAAGTTAATCGATTAACACAGGATTCTCGTCCACTACCCAGGGAAGACCATACCGGTTCAGTGCTTCCATGAAGGGATCGGGATCAAACTCTTCCACATTGAATACTCCGGGCTTCTTCCACTTGCCCTCCAGCACCAGTTTCGCACCGATCATGGCCGGAACGCCGGTCGTGTAAGAGATCGCCTGGCTTCCAAGCTCTTTATAGCACTCCTGATGGTCACATACATTGTAAATGTAGATGGATTTCTCCTTGCCGTCCTTCACACCGGTAAAGATACACCCGATGTTGGTCTTGCCCACGGTGCGGGGGCCCAGAGATGCCGGATCGGGAAGCAACGCTTTGAGGAACTGGATGGGAACGATCTCCCTGCCCTCAAACATTACGGGATCGGTGCGCAACATGCCCACGTTCTCCAGACACTTCATATGCGTCAGATAGCTCTGTCCGAAGGTCATGAAGAAACGGATCCGCTTGACCCCGGGAATGTTCTTGGCAAGGGATTCAATCTCCTCATGGTGAAGAAGGTACATATCCTTCTCGCCGACCTGATCAAAGTTGTAGACACGTTTGATCTCCATAGGCTTCGTCTCCACCCAGTGCCCGTTTTCCCAATAAGAGCCGTTGGCAGATACTTCGCGCAGATTAATCTCCGGGTTAAAATTGGTTGCAAAAGGATAACCATGGTCACCGCCGTTGCAATCCATAATATCGATATAGTGGATCTCATCAAAATAATGCTTCAGGGCATATGCGGAGAACACGCTGGTAACCCCGGGATCAAAACCGGTGCCGAGGAGCGCGGTAATACCCGCCTGCTCGAAACGCTCCCGGTAGGCCCACTGCCAGGAGTAATCAAAATACGCCGTAAAGCCCTCCTCCCTGCAGCGCTTCTCATAGATTGCGCGCCATGCAGGGTCCTCCGTGTCCTCTGCCTCATAATTAGCCGTGTCAATGTAATCCACTTTGCACGCCAGACAGGCATCCATGATGGTGAGATCCTGATAGGGAAGTGCCAGGTTCAAAACAGCCGCGGGTTTCTCACGCCCGATCAGCGCAATCAGATCCTGTACATCATCCGCATTGACACATGCCGTTGTGATCACGGGAGCCTTTGCCCCTGTCCCGGCACAATTCTTCTCAATCTTTTCCTTCAATGCGTCACACTTGGACTTGGTACGGCTCGCAATACAGATCTCCGTAAAGGTCTCCGCACATGCCGCACATTTCTGAATGGCAACCTGTGCAACGCCACCGCAGCCGATAATTAATATTTTCGCCATAATCTCCTCATTTCTGCGCACATTCATCGTATAACGAGTTTGTGTCAAGTGCGCGCAGACACAAATCCCGCGTGTAAAAAATCGTATGGGTGGATTTTCACCCTATCTTCTCAGGACTCCACACTCTCCAGCAGTTCCTCCACATAGGCGGGCAGACAGAACGCCCCCCGGTGCAGGTTGGTCGTGTAATACCCGGTCTTCAACCCCAGCGCATTCCACCTCTCAGCGTCGAGATCGTCCACCGGGTGGTATTTCTTGGATGCAAATCCGAACAACCAGTGCCCCGAAGGATAGGTGGGGATGTGTACCTGATACACTCTGCTGATGGGGAAGCTCTCCACAATTCTTTTATGCGCCCGCTTACAGGCAGTGGCATCTGCATCGTAATACGGACTTTCGTGCTGGTTCACCATGATGCCGTCCTCTTTCAATGCCTTGAAGCAATTGCCGTAGAACTCCTTGGTAAAAAGTCCTTCCCCGGGACCAAAGGGGTCGGTAGAGTCCACAATGATCAGATCGTATTCATTTTCCTGAAACCGGATAAACCGAAGCCCATCCTCAAAATACAGATGCACGCGGGGATCATCAAATTTGCAGGCTGTCTTCGGCAAATATTTCTTGCAGACCTCTACCACCTGCTCATCAATTTCCACCATATCAATCTGCTCGATACTGTCATACCGGGTCAATTCACGGACAACTCCACCGTCTCCCGCACCGATGACCAATACTTTTTTCACATTCGGGTGAACTGCCATGGGAACATGGGTGATCATCTCGTGATAGATAAACTCATCCTTCTCTGTCAGCATCATGTAGCCGTCCAGCGTCAGAAATCTTCCGAATTCCGGGGAGTCAAATACATCGATCCGCTGAAATTTGCTCTGTCCGGAATAAAGCTGTCTGTCCACACGAACGGACAGCTTCACATTTGGCGTATGCAGTTCCGAAAACCACAGTTCCACGCGATCTCCTCCTTCTTTCATCCTGATTGCAAATCCATCCGTCACGGTCAGCCCGCGTCGAATCGAATCTCCTTCAAAACATTCAGCCGTTCAATTCCGGGGTCCTCCGGACCGGTCATGGAACACCCCTTCTCTTTGGCATAAATAATATATTGGAGAATCTCTTCCGTGATCTCCTCCCCCGGAGCCAGAATCGGAATTCCGGGCGGATAACACATCACAAATTCGCTGCAGATACGCCCTTTGGTCTCCTTCAATGGAAGGGATTCCTTCTCCGCATAGAATGCGCTCTGTGGAGAAACTGCCACCCTGGGATCGATATACTCCTGTGTATACATCCCGTTTTGGTCCTTTTGATATTTGCGCTTGATCTCCACCAGCGCCCCGATCAGGCGTTCCGTCTCGCGCTCTCTGTCCCCGATGGAAATATAGGCGAGAATATTGGCAATATCGCCCAGCTCCACCTGGATATCGTATTCGTCGCGAAGAAGGTCATACACCTCGATTCCCGCCAATCCGATTCCAAGGGTGTTGACGGTTAGCTTCGTCTTATCAAAATCATAGATGCTGTCGCCGTTTATAAGCTCCGAAGTGTATGCGTAGTACCCGCCGATCTTATTGATCTCTCCCCGGGCATACTCGGCTAACGCCGTCACCTTGGCAAACTCCTCTCTGCCGCGCAGGGCCAGATTGCGTCTGGAAATATCCAGACTGGCCAACAGAAGATAGGATGCACTGGTGGTCTGCGTCAGATTGATGATCTGTCGGACATATCCGGGATGCATGTCCGGACCGATCAACAGGAAGGAACTCTGGGTGAGACTTCCGCCCGATTTGTGCATGCTCACACTGGCCATATCCGAACCCGCCGCCATGGCAGATACCGGCATATGATCCCCGAAGTAAAAATGGGTCCCGTGAGCCTCGTCCGCCAGCACCTTCATGCCGTTGGCATGGGCAAGCTTCACAATACTCTTCAGATCCGAACAAATTCCGTAATAGGTGGGGTTATTTACCAGCACCGCCACCGCATCGGGATTCTCCCGGATTGCCTTCTCCACCTGGGAGACCTTCATCCCCAGTGCAATGCCCAGACGACTGTCCATATCCGGATTCACATAGATCGGAATGGCACCGTTTAAAACCAGCGCATTGATTACGCTCCGGTGCACGTTTCGCGGCAGGATGATCTTTTCACCGCGCTTGCACACGGAGAGAACCATACTCTGTACGGAGGAGGTGGTGCCGCCCACCATCAGAAAGGCATAGGCTGCGCCGAAGGCTTCCGCCGCCATCTCCTCCGCTTCGCGGATGACGGAAACGGGATGACACAGATTGTCCAGCGGCTTCATCGAATTGACATCGATCCCCACACACTGCTGCCCCAAAAGCTTTACCAGCTCCGGGTTGCCTCTCCCTCTTTTGTGTCCCGGTACGTCGAAGGGGACGATTCGATTTTCACGAAATTCCTCCAGCGCCTCATAAATGGGAGCGCGGGCCTGGTTATATCTTCCCATTTTTAGAAAATATTCCTTCCACTGAATATTTCGATCATTTCACGCCGCAGATTGTCCATGATCTCCAGGCGGACCTTTGGCGGCAATTCGTATACATCGCTGTTAAACAGATAATTCTGCAGATCAATATCCTTGATCAGCATCTTGGTGTGGAACATATTTGCCTCGTAGACATTGATATCCACAGCGTCATAACGGCGCAGGGTCTCCGCATTGATATAGTCCTGGATGGATGTCATATGGTGATCCATAAACAGCTTGTGTCCGCCCATATCGCGGGTAAAACCGCGCACACGGTAATCCATGGTGATAATATCGGAATCAAAGGAGCTGATCAGATAATCCAGCGTGGAGAGCGGTGTAATCTCTCCGCAGGTTGCCACGTCAATATCCACACGGAAGGTCGCAAGACAGGTCTCGGGATGATATTCTGGGTAGGTATGCACCGTGATATGACTCTTGTTTAAGTGTGCCAACACGGTCTCCCCCTGCAGATTGACCGCTTCCGCGTCGGCGGAAGCAACCATACTCTCGGTCTCTCCGGCGGGCACCATGCTTTTCTCCGCCACGAGAATTGTCACGGAGGAACCCTGGGGTTCGTAATCCTGACTGGAAATATTGAGTACCGTCGCACCGATCATATCCGTGACATTGGTCAGAATCTTGGTCAGACGCTCCGAGTTATACTGCTTGTCAATGTAGGCAATATAATCCTTCTGCTCCCGCTGTGTCTTGGCATAGCATACATCGTAGATATTGAAGCTCAAGGATTTGGTAAGATTATTGAATCCGTAGAGGGTTATCTTTTCGCTCATATACTCTTCCTTTCGTGTATCACGCAAAAACAGACAAGTAACGGATGCTTACCGTCACTTGTCTGTTATTTACTGTCGATTCACCCATGCGGGCAAAGGCCCCACCGGAACATATATCGGTATGGATAACAGTATTGGGTTCAGAGTCTATATAGCAAATATTTTACTTTTACTACTCTTATTGACCGTTTCACAAG
>CAMAGI010000119.1 GCA_945833775.1 uncultured Lachnospiraceae bacterium | reverse complement strand
TGCAATGCGCACATTATTAATATCCCCGATGCGGCGGGGCTGCTTTTATCACATTGCCAATAACAGCTGCAATCGTTGTCCCTGCAAAAAACTGTCCCGTTACAGCTTAGCCGAATTGATCTTGTGCACGGAGCATATTGGAATAACAGCCGGAAATGAAAACAAAGGATCCTGAAATATTTGCAATCGTCAAATATGCACATATTTCCAATGAAACAGCCGCAATCTGAATGTTAAGACAATATCATGCCATTAATTTCCTTAAGAAAACGCTGTCGTGAGATACCAAAAATCAAAACTACGAAGCAGGACAGGCACGAAGTGACCGTATTTTGGAAAGATTGAGTAAAGAGAATAAGCCAAATACCTACTGAAGCTATAATGTAGACTGCCAGTAGGTAAATGGACAATAGAAATTGTGGAAATTACCTACTGAAAAATGGAAAACAGGCTGCCAGTAGGTAAATGAACCATGGAAATTGTGGAGATTACCTACTGAAAAATAGAAAACAGGCTGTCAGAAGGTAAATGGACCAGGGAGATTGGGAAAATTACCTACTGAAAAATAGAAAACAGGCTGTCAGAAGGTAAATGGACCAGGGAGATTGGAGAAATTACCTACTGACGCTATAATGTGAGATGCTGGTAGGTAAAAAATAAGAATTGAGCGTCAATAGGAATCAATCTCAGCGCAAATCCTTCATAAAGACCTAATGTTCCCTGCCGGTAAAAATTTCGGAAAACACAGGGTCGGGGTATGTAGGAGAGATAATGGAGTTCCATACCCTGGGCAAATCCGGGGGCGGGGTATAGAAGAGAAAAACCAATTCATCCAATAGATCAACTCGATAAACATTGATTTGTCAATCAGTTTTTCTTCCGCTGCATCATCTGCCAGTCGCAAACAAATGACTATTCATGTTACTGATAACTATCCGGTACTATTCAGCGGGAACACAATTCCGAAATGGTATATGGCAATTATACTCCACATGTAAAAAGGGAGAGCACCCGTTTGCAAGCCGGATAAAAGAGACCGGTAAGTTTTATTGAATCCGTTTTGCAATTATGGTACTATTAAAGCGTGTGACCGAAAGCAAAACCGATCGCAGGTTTGTGACAACGCGGTACGAAGGTGGAGAGAAAATGGCAAAGCAAAAAGAAGTAAAAACCAATGCCATGCGGATACTGGAGTCGCTGAAAATTCCGTTTGAGCAGTATACGTATGAGTGCGAAGAGTTTGTCGATGCACTCAAGATTGCGGATCAGCTTGGCATTCCCTATGAGAAAGTATATAAGACGCTGGTGACCATCGGAAACAGTAAGAATTATTTTGTGTTTGTAATTCCCATTGCAGAGGAGCTGGATTTGAAAAAAGCGGCAAAGTCTGTTGGCGAGAAGAGTGTGGAAATGATTCATGTGAAAGATATCAACGCCATAACCGGTTATATTCGCGGCGGCTGCACTGCAGTGGGAATGAAGAAACAGTATGTGACACGCATTGACAGCTCCGCGCAGGCGTTGGAGAAAATGATCGTGAGCGGCGGACGCCTCGGCTCTCAGATTGCGTTGAAACCGGCGGACCTGGCTCGCGCAGCGAAGGCTGAATTTGCCGATATCATCCGATAATGATATCACCCGATGATGGTATCAAACGATAAGAAGAATAGCACACAAAGCCCGGAGATTCTGCAGGGACTTCCCGGGGTGCGTAACAATTTGCGGTGAGCCACAAGGATTTCAAGGCTTTACATGGATTTGCATACATCGTTATAAGAGGAGGACATATGAGAGAAGCAGGTAAGAATATAATGGAATACGATACCGTGGCACTGGATGAGGAGAGCGGTGAGATTGTGATCATCGATCAGACCAGGCTGCCCGGCAGAACGGAATTGATCCGGCTGAAAACAGCACAGGAGATCTGGGACGCAATCTATCTTTTGAAGGTGCGCGGAGCGCCCGCCATCGGAGTGACGGCGGCATTGGGACTTTACATCCTCTGTAAGGATTTGGAAACCGATGATTTTGCGGAGTTTCTCGAAAAACTGCGCAAGGAAAAGGACTACCTGGATTCCTCCAGGCCCACGGCAGTCAATCTCTCCTGGGCGTTAAAGCGCATGGAAGCCGTGGCTGTCAAGGCGGGGGCGGAGGGAAAAAGTGTCTCTGAGGTGAAGGAACTTCTGCATCGGGAGGCCCTGCGAATCCGGGAGGAGGACATCGAGGTATGCCGCAGGATCGGTGAATACGGGCTGGAGCTGGTGAAACCGGGAGACGGAATTTTGACCCACTGCAACGCGGGAAAACTGGCCACGGTTAAATACGGAACCGCCACCGCTCCGATCTATCTGGGACAGGAAAAGGGGTATCATTTCCGTGTCTATGCGGATGAGACCAGACCCCTTTTGCAGGGAGCGAGACTGACCGCCTATGAGCTTGCCTCGTCCGGGGTGGATGTGACGCTGATCTGTGACAATATGTCAGCCTCTGTGATGTCCGGGGGGCTGATCGACGCTGTGTTCGTAGGCTGCGACAGAGTGGCGGCCAACGGGGACACCGCCAATAAGATCGGAACCTCTGTGGTGGCTGCGGTGGCAAAACTTTACGGCGTACCGGTGTATATCTGTGCCCCCACCTCAACCATCGACTTGAACACTCCCACCGGAGCGGACATTGTGATTGAGCAGCGCGCTCCCGAAGAGGTGACCGAAATGTGGTATCGGGAACGCATGGCGCCCGAGGGCGTGAAGGTGTACAATCCGGCGTTCGATGTCACAGACCATGAGCTGATTGCGGGAATTGTCACGGAATACGGCGTTGCGCGGGCTCCCTATACGGAGAGCCTTGCGAACATCATACGGATCGGGGGTTCCTCGAACTAAAGCGTCTGCGGAATGGAGAGTAGAATGAATTACACAGGATATTTGTTTGCACATTTTATCGGGGAGCAGAAGGACGGAGAGCAGATCTATTTTTCGCTGAGCCGTGATGGACTGCATTGGCAGGATCTCAATGACGGAAAACCCGTATTGCAAAGCAGAATCGGCGAAGGGGGAGCCAGGGATCCCTTCCTCATCCGTTCCCCCTGGGAAGGAAAGGACGGTCGCCCGAAGTATTATCTGATTGCCACGGATCTGTGCATCGCAGCCGGCAAGGGCTGGCAGGTGGCACAGTATGCGGGCAGCAGGGATATTCTGGTGTGGGAGTCCGACAATCTCACGGATTGGGATGGACCGGTGGCACATACGGTAGGCGTGGAGGGTGCAGGCTGTGTCTGGGCGCCGGAGGCAATCTATGACGAACAGGAGGATTCCATTCTGGTGTTCTGGGCATCCATGGTAAAGCTGCCCGGGGATAATGAGGCAAAACAGCGCATTTATGCCTCTTATACAAAGGATTTTCGTAGGTTTTCCACTCCGTTTCTGTTCCTGGAGAGAGAAAATCATGTGATTGACAGTACCATCATCCGCACCCCGCGGGGATATTTTCGCTATACCAAGGATGAGACGACCAAAAATATCTGCATTGATTTCAGCGAGGATTTGCGACCGGAGCATTTTAAAAGGGTGGAATCCGGGACACTGGGTGCCCTTTTCGGAGTGGAGGGGCCGGAGATTTACCGGATCAATGACCGGGATCAGTACTGCCTGATTGTAGATCGGTTTGCCACCGGAAAGGGCTATCTTCCCATGCTCGCCGACGATCTGGAGAGCGGAGAGTTTACGATCCTGTCGGATGAAGAATTTGATATGGGAAAAACGAGAAAACGACATGGCGGTGTGCTCCCGATCACGGAAGAAGAGTATAGAGCTGTGGCAGAGAGAAAGGTCTGGTAATCGGCGTGCGACGGAATGTTAGTTTGGAGGAGATTTCGGACGGAAGGCTTTACGGCCCCAACGATATGGTGAAGGCGGACTGCCTGGGCTGCAACGGCTGTTCGTCGTGCTGCCGGGGAATGGGTAGTTCTGTGATTCTGGACCCCTACGATGTCTATCGTATGACCACGGGACTCCACCGCACAATGCAGGAACTCATGAGCGGGGAACTGGAATGGAATGTGGTGGACGGTGTGATTCTGCCGAATTTGAACATGAACGGCCCCGGCGAAAAGTGCCCGTTTTTAAGTGATCAGGGACGGTGCAGAATACACGCCTATCGCCCCGGAATCTGCCGTCTCTTTCCGCTGGGAAGATATTACGAGAACGGGAGCTTTCGGTATTTCCTGCAGACCGGAGAATGTGATCATGCCCGTGCCAAGGTCAAGGTGAGCAAGTGGATCGACACCCCAAATGTGACGCGCTACAGTGCCTTTGTGACCACCTGGCATTACCTGTGCAAGGAGGTGGAGGAGCTGATTGCCGGGGAGACGGATCCGGAGTTTCAAAAGAATCTAAATCTGTTTGTGATGAATACCTTTTATATGGCTCCGTATGACGGGGAGCGGGATTTTTATGAGCAATTTGATGAGCGTATCACGCGTTTCCGGCAGATCGTGCCGGAGTAAAGGAGGAATATAGCATGCACTCACCTTTGGAAATTGCAAGAAATTTTGTGGAGATCGGGATACATAAGGTACGTTTGTCTGCCTGGAAAATGGTAATCCTGGGCTTCTTTGCCGGAATGTTTATCGGTTTCGCCGGTGTGGCGGCCACGACAGCCTCCGCCACGGTGGAAAATCCTTCCCTGGCCAAACTATTGGGCGCGATTGTGTTCCCTGCGGGGATGGCGATGGTGCTGGTAGCGGGAAGTGAACTGTTTACGGGCAATAATCTGATTATCATCTCAGTTCTGGAGAAAAAAGTGAAGGTCGCGGAAATGCTGAAGAACTGGTTGATGGTATTCTTAGGTAATTTTATCGGCGCGGCATTTGTGGCGGTTTTGGTGGTGTACGGACATATACCGGATCTGTTTTCCCGGGTACTGGCAGAAAAGATGGTTGCGTCGGCGAACGCGCGCGTTCACATGAGCTTTTTGGATGCGGTGGTGCGGGGGATTCTCTGCAACATTCTGGTCTGCATCGCGGTGTGGGCAGCTTTTGCGGCCAAGAAGGTTTCGGGAAAGCTTTTGATGAGCTTCTGGCCGGTGATGATCTTCGTGCTTTGCGGATTTGAGCACAGTATCGCTGATATCTACTTTGGCATCGCCGGGATTCTCACCGCACAGGAATATGGAATCGCTGCGCAGGGACTGCATATGGCGAGTTTTCTTTTGCGTTGTCTTCTGCCGGTGACCATCGGAAATATCATCGGCGGCGCCGGAATTGTGGGCTTCGGATATTGGCTTGTGTACCTGCGTCATACACCCGGTTATGCAATGCCCATTCAGTCGGAGCAGCAGGAACTGGACATTGCGGAAGAGTATTGATGGTATTCGCATCATTTGCCAGGGAAGCGATTTCGTGATATAGTAGTTTCCGGTGCAAGAAAATAGGAACATATCCGCAGGCGTGAAAACATCTGTGGATCGGAGATGTTTATGGACGAAAGATTATTGAATATTATAGCGGATTCCTTCTGGAAGATTCTACTGCCCGGGCTGACGGTCACGATTCCTCTGACAGCTGTCTCCTTCCTGTTGGCTCTGATCATCGCGATTGTCACGGCGATGGTTCAGTTTGCCAATGTGAGGGTGCTTCGTCAGATTGCCCGGTTCTATGTGTGGGTGATTCGGGGGACTCCGGTTCTGGTACAGCTCTTTGTGGTGTTCTACGGATTGCCGAGGGCGGGGATTATGATCAATCCCTTTCCCGCAGCGGTACTGGTATTTTCCATAAATGAGGGCGCATATGCATCCGAGACGGTGCGAGCCGCACTGGAATCCATTCCAAAGGGACAGATGGAGGCAGGCTATTGCTGCGGACTTTCCTATCTGCAGATTATGCGAAGAATTGTGCTTCCCCAGGCGATGCGGACGGCCTTCCCGCCCCTGTCCAACTCCCTGATCGGACTGCTGAAGGAGACCTCTCTGGCTGCCAACATCACGGTTACCGAGATGTTTATGGTGACTCAGAGAATCGTAGCCAGGACCTATGAACCACTGGTACTCTACATCGAAGTAGGGTTCATCTATCTGGTCTTCTGCACCATCCTGACGAAGCTGCAGCGCATCTGTGAGCGGAAGCTTGATACGTACGAGAAGGTACAGGACTATGCAGCAGACAGGCGTATCGGGGGACTTTGGAAGAGAAAGGAACGCTCCGGGGGGCAAAGGTGAGAGATATGCTGGAGGTTAGAGATATCAAAAAATCCTTCGGTACCCAGCAGGTGTTAAAGGGTGTCGGATTGACGGTGGAAAAAGGGGATGTGGTCGCCATTCTGGGCCCCAGCGGCTCCGGGAAGACGACACTTCTGCGCTGTATCAATTTTCTGGAAAAAGCGGACGAGGGTACCATGATCTTCGACGGAGAGACCTTTCCGTTGGACAGAATGACGAAGAAGGACATTGCCCGGCTGCGCAGGAAAACAGCGTTTGTTTTCCAGAATTACAATCTTTTTCGCAACAAAACAGCACTCCAGAATGTCACGGAGGGGCTGATTGTCGCGCGCAGGATGTCCAGGGACAAAGCCAATGAGATTGGAAGACAGGCACTGGATAAGGTGGGCTTGTCCGACCGTTATGACTACTATCCCTCCCAGTTATCCGGTGGTCAGCAACAGCGCGTTGCCATCGCCCGGGCACTGGCGACGGACCCGGAGATCATCTATTTTGATGAACCTACTTCCGCTCTGGATCCCGAACTGACCGGAGAGGTGCTTACGGTAATGCGAAAGCTGGCGGCTGAGGGACGTACCATGCTGGTGGTAACCCATGAGATCCGTTTTGCCAGAGATGTATCCACAAAAGTCGTCTTCATGGAGGACGGCAGGGTGCTGGAGGCGGGATCCAGCGATGTTTTTTTTGCAAATCCAAAAGAGGAGCGTACCCGGTCCTTTCTGCGCACACTGGAGCAGGAACGGGCACAGTCCTAGAGTATTCGGAGCGCTGTATATCGCATGCGGGGCTGACGCTGCGCGTTATTTAGAAAAAGGATCAAACTGTCTACAGCTTAGGTAGACACAATAGGAGGTTAATATGAGGAGTACATTATGGAAAAAAACAGTTGTTTGCATTGCCGCAATGAGTATGATTGCCCTTGCGGGATGCGGCAGCAAGGAAAATGAGAGTGCAGAAGGCGACCTGCTTGCACGCATTCAGGAGAAGGGCGAGATCGTCGTGGCGATGGAGGGAACCTGGGCTCCATGGACGTATCACGATGAGAATGATAAGCTGGTCGGATTTGATGTGGAGGTTGCAGAGAATATCGCAAGCAAGCTGGGTGTGAAAGCAACCTTTGTCGAGGGCGAGTGGGACGGCCTGTTGGCCGGTCTGGAGGCAGGCCGCTACGATTGTATGGTCAATGGCGTGGATGTGACGCAGGAGCGGCAGCAGGCCTATGATTTCTCCGAACCCTATGCGTTCAACCGCATCG
>CAMAGI010000118.1 GCA_945833775.1 uncultured Lachnospiraceae bacterium | reverse complement strand
GTGCTGTTCATCATCTCAAGCAAATGAGAAACAATATTAAGCCCAAGACCCGATCCCTGAATACTGTGATTTTTGATTTCTTCAATTCTCTGGAAGGCCTCAAAGAGTTTTGGAATATCTTCCTCTTTGATTCCGATTCCCGTATCTTTTACCTTAACCGTAATCACAGCATCGTTTCCGTCGATCTCACAGTCAATCTCCAGACTTACACTACCCTCCGGTGTGTATTTTGTGGCATTCGACAAGAGATTATTAATAATCTGCCCTATTCTGACATCATCACCAAAAAGAACGGAAGGAAGTTCCGGAGAGATATGATAGGAAAAGGTAAGATTCTGCTTCTTAGCACGAATCTCCACCATATGGATAAGTGCCTCCAGTAATTTACCGGTATCGTATTCTCTCTCAACCAGTTCCATTTTACCGGCTTCGATCTTCGAGAAATCAAGCACTTCATTGATCAGGTCAATCAGAACCTCCACAGCTTCTTTGATCTGTCCGGCGTATTGTGATACATTATCCTGATTACTCTCGCGGATAATCATCTCATTCATTCCATAGATGGAATTGACGGGTGTACGGATATCATGGGAAATGCGGGACAAAAACTCTGATTTCGCGCGATTCGACTCGTTTGCCGCATTTACCTGCATTTCATAGAAACGCTTCTGCTCGGTCCGGTCGGTCATGGTAAAATAACTGCCAATCACTTTTCCGCGGACATCGTACATGCTCTGTCTCTCGAATTCAAAATAGCGCATCTCTCCATCAATCATCCGCTCTTCGTTCCAGACCAGATAAGGCTCATCCAAATCAATTTTCTTCTTTTGCCCCTCGTAAACATAACGCTCCAAAAGAGTGAGATCCGGCTCCTCCGGAATTAACTTCCATACTCCTTCGTTGGCATAGATACATTTTCCGTTTTCATCAAAGCATACAACACCGTTAGTCATATTCTTCATCACCATGGACTGCATATAGTAAATGAGCTGCCTGGGATGATAATAGAGTGCATAATAACAGAGAGAAATTGCCAATAAACTGTAAAAAAGAATCGACACATTGATGGGGGAATGAAGTGCAACGCTCATTCCGTCCAATCCGATTACAAACGCAAAAACACCCAGGACAACCGTGTATTTTCTGCGAATGATACCGGACGAAGCAATCGCTTTTCCTATCAAAAGGATACTGATATATGCGACAATGATATAGGAAATGGCAAGGTGCAGATAATAAAACAATCCGAAGTTACCCGCATTGTAAATCAAATTTCCGTCGGGAAGCGCTTTACTGCTCAATGTGAAGACATGATGAACAAAAATATTGATAACGAAAGAAACACTGTCAATTATTCCTGCGTAAAAGAAAAACTTATGCAGCAGTTTCTTTTTGTTATATGTGGATGAATACAGCGCGATAAAATGATACAGAGCGAACAAAAGCCAATATACCATCCCGGAAAACAAAGAAAATCCAAAATATACACCTTCCACACATGGCGACGCAACATAAATAATATTAGCAATGACTGTTTCAATTGCCACCCGAATCAATCTGCGCATCTGAACGGATAATTCATCTTTTCTTTTCTTTATCCTGATGATGCAGCTTAACAGCAGAAAAATCATCAAAATCAATGCTGTAATATATGCCTTAATCAATGAATTATCTCCTTTCATCCTTCGTTTACACGATATAATATCATGTTACCCTGCTTGCCGATTCTCTCTACCGTCTCTGTGAAGGTGAGAATATTTAAAACCGTACGGGCCAGCGCTACCGGTATATGTGCCGACTTTGCAAATTGTTTCGAAGAAAATTCTTCCGGAAGATCGTAGGGAACAAACTGCATATAATCCTGAATACAATCGACAGAAATCTCTTCCACGAGCCTGCTGGGAATCCGGTCAAAACGACTGGATCCCTTCTTTTTATCCTTACTCCAGCCGTTGAGCAGTCGATACTCTTCCATATCCAGCAAAACAATCCTCAGCCGAAGATTCGGATCCTTCAGAAACATCTTAATTTTATAAAGCTCCTCAAAGGTCAGATAAGGATTTCCTTTCGCCGGTGATTTTCTTCTCGGACTGCATTCACCACTCTCTTCATCAATCCATATCAGATACTTTTCTCTCGGTATGGGATATACAATCGTCACCGGGTACAGAGGGAGAAAAGCAGCCAATTTGTCTCGAAGCTTGTTAAACTGCCTGGTCTGAATTTCGATAATCTCACCGTCGGAATAGATATCTGCCACAAAATTGCCGATCGGTATCTCTTGTCTGTCCTCATCCGGTTCATAATAATTTTTCAAAATTGCATGAACCGTTTTCTCGGACAAAGTGCCGATTCCGAAACGCTGTCTGTCGATACCGATAATCTTTTTTCTGGCTTCTTCAAACCTTGGATTACTTTTGGTTTCTTCCTGTAAATCCTTTTTTACGGGCATATTCTTCCTCTGTGCGTCTGGTTAATTGTCCTCCTTGAATCCTTCTCTGGAATACAGAAGTTTCAGCATGACAGGAGTTGAAACACTGGATACAATGATCAGCAGAATAACGGAGGTGAAATAAACAGGAGACAATAATCCTACCGAAAGACCTTTTTGCGATACAATCAATGCAACCTCACCACGAGTCATCATGCCGACGCCGATTTTCAGGGAATCGGAAGTACTGAATTTACAAATTTTTGCGACCAGACCGCAGCCGATGATCTTACAGATCAGTGCCACAATCACAAATCCAATCGAAAACAGTAGAATACCACCATCTACACTCTCAATATTAGTTTTAAGTCCGATACTTGCAAAGAAAACCGGCCCAAATAGCATATAAGACTCCGTGTCCATTTTTTCAGCAATGTATTCCGAGTCGCGGATGGAGCACAAAATAATGCCTGCTACATATGCACCGGTAATATCTGCAATTCCAAAATAGGTCTCGGCAACATAAGCAAAGAAGAAACAAAGAGCCAGACCCAATATAGGAATTCTTCTGGTGTGGGGATATCTCTCATCAAAGCTGTCAAACAGCTTGAAGAGTAAGAATCCAACCACGATGGCCAACGCAAAGAAAAGAACTGTATTGATTACGACTTTTCCGGGATTTGAATCAGGACTCTTAAAACCTACAACAAATGTCAAAACGACAATACCGATGACATCATCAATGATTGCTGCACTTAAGATCGTCGTTCCCACTTTACCCTTTAATTTACCAAGTTCTTTTAGGGACTGTACCGTGATACTCACACTGGTCGCAGTCATGATGACACCAATAAAAACAGCCTTGTAAAAGTTTTCACTTCCCCAGGGTGCCACTCCGTAAAAGCCCATGTAAAGCAATGTTCCTCCCACAAGAGGAACAAAAACACCTGCACATGCGATCAAAAAAGCAATCGGTCCTGTTTTTAGAAGCTCCTTAAGGTCCGTCTCCAAACCGGCAGAAAACATCAAAAGAATTACACCGATTTCAGCCATCTGTGTCAAAAAGTCAGTCTGTTGAACCAGCCCCAGAACACTGGGACCGATCAAAAGACCGGCAATGATCTCACCAACCACCTGAGGCGCCCTCAGCTTTCTGGCTAACAGTCCAAATAATTTCGCAAATATAATAATAATTGCCAAATCTTTGAATATCGTATAAGCATTCATAATAGTCTCCATTCTGCAGATGCTTGAATTTTTCCATACTCGTGCAAAAAAGTTCATGTTACCGCATAAACCTATTCAGCCGGAACACAAACTTTCTTGCATTTTTCATTATTTCACGCAAATTTCTCGATGTGCTATTCTTCGTTCTCCGCACTTTCTACGGCATTGATCGAATTATCTGTATCTGTGGTTTCATCCGTTTCCGGTAATTCATCCACTTCTTCAATCTCTTTATCACCGTCGGAAAGCTTCTCACGTACCTTAGCTATGCGGGCAACCTTGACTCCCTTATCAAGATTGATCAGTTTTACACCGGAGGTTATTCTGCCGAGAGAAGAAATATCCTGTGCCCGCAGCTGAATAATGATACCTTCCGTTGTGATCATCATGATTTCATTCTCATTCGTCACAGCCTTAACGCCCACAACATCACCTGTTTTTTCCGTGATCTTGTAGCATTTTACGCCCTTGCCGCCTCTCTTTTGAACGGTGAATTCCTCCATGTCGGTTCTCTTACCCATACCATTATCGGATACGATCAGAAGGGAGTCACCCTGAATGTGAAGCTGCATGCCGATGATTTCATCCCCGGGCGTCAGATTCATGCCGATTACACCCATGGATGTTCTTCCGGTAGAACGCACGTCTGTTTCCTTAAAACGAATACACATACCAAGTTTCGTGACAAGGAATATTTCGCTGTCCTTATCGGTTGTCTTAACCTCAATCAATTCATCATCATCCCTCAAATTGATTGCTGCAAGACCATTCTTACGAACATTTGCAAATTCCATCAGTGAAGTTTTCTTCACAATGCCGGTTTTGGTTACCATGAAGAGATTTTTCGCATCATTGTACTCCTTAATCGGAATCATGGCGGTAATTTTTTCACCGGGATTCAGCTGCAACAGATTAATGATTGCCGTACCTCTTGCGGTCCTTCCGGCCTCCGGAATCTCATATGCCTTTAATCTGTATACACGTCCGAAGTTCGTAAAGAAATTCAGATAGTGGTGGGTATTTGTCATCAGCAGATCCTCAATGTAATCATCTTCGATGGTCTGCATTCCTTTGATACCTCTTCCGCCCCTGTTTTGCGCTTTGAAATTGTCCACCGTCATTCTCTTTATGTAACCGAGACTGGTCATAGCGATGATTGTATTCTCGCGGGGAATCATATCCTCCATGGAAATATCGTTTTCATCGATTCCGATGGTACTTCTTCTGTCATCACCATACTTCTGGGCAATGATCATAATCTCTTCTTTGATCACTCCGAGTAAAAGCTTTTCATCCGCTAAAATCGCTTTCAATTCGGCGATTCGAATCACCAACTCTTTGTGTTCGTTCTCAAGCTTCTCTCTTTCCAAACCGGTCAAAGCCCTCAAACGCATCTCTACAATCGCGTTTGCCTGTGCTTCTGAAAGCTCAAATCGCTCCATCAAACGCTCTTTCGCAATCTGCGTATTCTGACTGCTTCGAATAATCGAGATTACTTCATCAATGAAGTCCAGTGCCTTCAAGAGACCTTGCAGAATATGATCTCTCTCTTCGGCTTTATTCAGATCGTACTTAGTTCTTCTTGTTACAACCTCTTCCTGATGCTTCAAATAATAAGTCAGCATGTCAAGAAGATTCATGATCTTAGGCTCATTGTTGACGAGCGCAAGCATAATGACACCGAAGGTGTCCTGCAGTTGAGTATGCTTATAAAGCTGATTGAGAATGACATTCGCATTTGCATCTCTGCGCAGCTCGATTACAACACGAACACCCTCTCTGTTGGATTCATCGCGGATATCCGTGATTCCGTCAATTTTCTTTAACTTTACAAGTTCGGCAATCTTAATAATCAGATTTGCCTTATTTACCATATAGGGAAGTTCTGTCGCAACAATCTGACTCTTCCCATTGGCCAGAGTCTCAATATTGGTAACGGCGCGCACATAAATCTTGCCGCGGCCGGTACGATACGCCTCTTCACATCCTCTGGTTCCGAGAATCAGACCTCCGGTGGGAAAATCAGGTGCTTTTATGATCGGAAGAATCTCTTCAATGGTAGTCTCTCTTCCTTCATTCACCTTGTTATCGATAATTTTTACAACTGCATTTACAACCTCACGAAGATTATGAGGAGGAATATTGGTTGCCATACCGACTGCAATACCGGTTGTTCCGTTTACCAGCAGATTGGGATAACGGCTGGGAAGAACTACGGGTTCCTTCTCGGTATCATCGAAATTCGGTACGAAATCAACCGTGTCTTTACCAATGTCGGCAAGCAGTTCCGTAGAGATTTTTGACAATCTTGCCTCGGTATAACGCATTGCGGCAGCACCGTCTCCGTCCATGGAACCAAAGTTACCATGACCGTCTACGAGAGGATATCTGGTAGACCAATCCTGTGCCATGTTTACCAGGGCACCGTAAATCGAACTGTCTCCGTGAGGGTGATACTTACCCATGGTATCGCCGACAATACGGGCGCTCTTACGATGCGGCTTGTCCGGGTCATTATGGAGCTCACTCATAGAGAAGAGTACTCTTCTCTGCACCGGCTTCAGACCGTCACGAACATCCGGAAGTGCACGGGATGCGATAACGCTCATGGCATAGTCGATATAGAATGTCTCCATTCTCTCTTTCAGATCCACTTCCTGAATTTTATCAACTTCCTGCTGCGGGTTGTTGTCAAAAATATCGTCGTTCATAGTTACCTCTTTATATATCCAGATTCTTTACAAATCTTGCATTTTCTTCGATGAATTCACGTCTCGGCTCTACCTTATCCCCCATAAGTGTCGTAAAGGTGAGATCCAATTCGGAATCCATTTCCTCATCGTAATTAACACGAAGAAGAATTCTTCTCTCGGGATCCATGGTTGTCTCCCAGAGCTGTTCTGCATCCATCTCTCCAAGACCCTTGTAACGCTGAATTTTGTTATTCTGATCGCGGCCAACTTCTTTCAGAATTTGATCCAGTTCTTCGTCACTGTAGGCATACCACACCTTTTTATTCTTCTCAAGCTTATAGAGAGGAGGCTTTGCCAAAAATACATGTCCCTGCTTGATAAGTTCCGGCATGAAACGATAGATAAATGTCAACAAAAGCGTACTGATATGTGCGCCGTCGACATCGGCATCGGTCATCAGAATAATCTTGTGATAACGAAGCTTGGTAATATCAAAATCCTCATGAATACCGGTGCCGAAGGCAGTAATCATTGCCTTAATCTCGGCATTTGCATAAACCTTATCAAGCCTTGCCTTCTCGACATTCAGAATTTTACCGCGAAGGGGAAGAATTGCCTGGGTCGCACGGGAACGTGCGGTTTTTGCACTTCCTCCTGCGGAATCTCCCTCTACGATGTAAATCTCACAGTTTTTCGGATCCTTATCGGAACAGTCCGCAAGTTTACCGGGAAGAGCCATGCCATCCAATGCGGTTTTTCTTCTGGTAAGATCTCTTGCCTTTCTCGCTGCCTCGCGTGCACGCTGTGCAAGAATGGATTTTTCACAGATTGTCTTTGCAACCGAAGGATTTTGCTCAAGGAAATATGTCAGCTGTTCGCTTACAATACCGTCAACCGCTCCTCTCGCTTCACTGTTTCCAAGCTTTTGCTTAGTCTGTCCTTCAAACTGGGGATCCTCAATCTTAACACTGATAATCGCAGTAAGACCTTCTCTGATATCCTCTCCGGAGAGATTGGGTTCATTATCCTTTAATAGTTTTGCGCTTCTGGCATAGTCATTAAAGGTTTTGGTAATCGCGTTACGGAATCCCTGTAAATGCATACCACCCTCGGGGGTATTGATGTTATTTACAAAGCTGAACACACTCTCATTGTAGGAATCGTTATGCTGGAAAGC
>CAMAGI010000117.1 GCA_945833775.1 uncultured Lachnospiraceae bacterium | reverse complement strand
TATTGCTCCTTTTCCTGCTGTATCCGCGTCAGCACCTCTTCCTTCGAAAGCTCCTCCAGCTTTCGCTTCGCGCACCCGGGCAGATTCGGATCAAAGCCGCACACCCTGCTGTAAGGACAGTAGGTACAGGCTTCCTTTCCTCCCCGCTCATAGGGATTGAGCGCGATCGTTCCGTCCAGAATCTGGCGCCCTACCTTCTGAAGCTTGCGATTTACAAAATCGGACAATAACGACAGCTGCTCTCCCGAAAGCACGTCGGAGCGCGACGAGAAATCCCCGTCCTTTTTTAACTCCACCGGGATCACATCCGACTTCGTTGTAAAATGACTGTCCAGTTTCGCATAGATTGCGCTGTCCGAGTTCACCACTCCGCTCATGCGAAGCTTCCCGCGAATCTCCTGATCCAGCTCTTCCTCGGTCGGCTCATGATCCATCTCCACCGTGGGATCCTCCACACGGTAATAGAGAAGTGCAGCCGGCACCACTTCCTTATCCGGATGAAGCTTCTGCTCCCGCTCCATGGCTGCGTTCATATAGACCACCAGTTGCAGCTGCAGACCATAATACAGCGCTGCAAGGTCAAAACGATGCTCCCCGGATTTGTAATCAATCACCTTCACATAGACCTTTGTGTCGTCTTCGGCCACGTCAACACGGTCGATGCGCCCGCGCAAATGCATCTTTTCCTGCTCGGACAATTTCACATGGACACTGTCCAGATCGTCCACCGAGTGGAAAGACAGTTCATATTCACTGGGCACAAAGACACCCTGCTTCAGCTGGCTCTGCAGCGTCTTCACCGTGCGCAGCAAAATCCGCTTCATGCGGGTGATCGCATAGGTACTTCGGGCGCTGCTGTACAAAACCGTATCCCCGTAGGTTGCGGCACACTCCTCCAGTGCCCGGGTCACCTCCTCCTGCGCAAATTCCGGTGAAAAATCAAACCAGGTGAGGCGTTTTTCCCGCAATCTGTTGGAAAATATTTCGAGAACGGCATGGAAAATATTGCCCATGTCCACGTCCTCAAAACCAAACTCCTCCCTCTCCTTCAGGGATAGACCATACTGCAGAAAATGCCGGTACGCGCAGGCGGCGTAGGTCTCCAGCCGACTGACGCTGTTCTCCAACGTCATCCCGTAGAGCGCTCTTGCCACGGCCTGTGACAGGCCGCTCTCATGATAATGGGCAAAGGCGGCATCCGTCAGCATCCTGCGCTCTTTCCCCCGTTCTGAGAAAGCCTCATAGAGGGTAAAGAATCCCTTTTCTTCCTCCGGAGCGAGCCTGCCCGCCGCATATTCCCTCGCCTCTTCCGCCAGGTAGCGTTTGCCCTGGGCAATGCTGACCATTTGTTTATCCACACTTTCTCCCTGTGGATATTCGGTCTCCAATCCCGGATACATCTTCCGCACCATGTCGATGAGATACGCCGGGCGAATACTCTTTCCGTCGCTGCCCACATGGGCGTAGGACAGGATCAGCTGACGGGACGGTTTGGTCATATTCAGGTACAGATACAGGCGCTGAATGTACATCTGTTGTCTGGGAGAGGGGGCCAGCTCGTGGTCCGAGCCCCTCAGATATTCCCGGTCAATGTCGGAGATAATTCCGCCCTTGGCTGTCCTCTTGGGGATATTTCCATCGTTGATTCCCAGAAAGAACAGCACCTTCACCTGTTTCAGACGTGTTCTCTCCATATCCCCCACGAGAACCCGGTCCACGTTCTGGGGTATGGTTCCCACTTCGATCTCGCCAAAGCCTGCCTCCAGGAGCTCCAGAAATTCCCCCATGGAGATCTCCTCGTCGCCCAGCAGGGAATGAATCTGCTCCAAAAGTTCCAGAACCAGACGATAGATCTGGTCATATTCCTTGGCACGCACCGCCTGCCCCGATGCTTCAAACCGTCTTTTCAGGCAGACCAGTTTCTCCTGAACCCGGTTCTGTACGAGAAAGTCATACAGAGCACTCACATACTCCCGGGCGGGTCCGCGTTCGGGAAGATACAGCATTTCAGTCTGTTCCAGCAGTTGCCTGCGCAGTTCGTTGAGCTTATTGAGAGTCTCTTCCCCCTCCCCCATTTCCCTGGTTTTATGGGTAAAAAGCCGACTCCACCTGCGATAACCGCGCATGCCGGTCTTAAGCACATAATTTTCCAGAAGATCAATATCCTCTCTGGCAAGATCCGAAAGCCCGCTGCGCAGATAATGAAACACAGTCTCATAGGAAAAATCATAAATGTACATCTGAAGCGCACTCTTGATGTACTCAATCATCGGATTGAGCAGAATTCCCCGCGTTCTGTCAATATAGCAGGGAATCGAAAGCTGGGAGAAGGTCCGCTCCACATAGGGCGCATACCCTTCCAGATCACCACTGATCACGGCAATATCGCGATACGCCAGTCCCTGCTCCCGAACCAGCCTGTGTATCATGATCCCTGCCTGGGCCACCTCATCCGCAGGCGTGTCCGCACAGAAAATCCGGATCTCCTCCTGCTTGCAAAGATAGGGCTTAGAGGTGTAACGGAAGAGATTTCTCTCCAGATGCCGAAGCGCCGGTGCTTCCCGAAAGCGGTACGCCTGTTCCCTTAAGATAACGTCCTGCCCCCGGGACACACCCGCCTCTACAGCCAGCTTCTCAAGATCTGCCGCCGTCTTCTTGCTTAGGTAAAACAGCTTCTGTTCCCCGTCCTGCAGATAAGGATCCTCATTCTCTCCCATGGCGAGAACCACAATGGTCTCAGATGTAAGCCGCATCAGCTCCTGAATCACCCGGTTCTGAATGGGGGTGAACCCCGTAAAACCGTCGAACACAACCACGCTGTCGGGCAAAAGTTTGGATTTACACAAGCTTTTACGCAGCACGTCCAGCGTCTCCTCCGTGGTGATAAAACGGTCCCGGATATATTCCAAAAACCCCCGATACAGGGTTTCCAAGTCTGTCAGCTTTTGTACAAGTGCTCCGCGGCTTTGGGCAAATTCCACCAAATCATGCACCCCGTCCGGGCTTACTCCGTATTGCATGAACTCCGAAATCGCACTCTTTACCTCATGGATATAGCCCTGTCTGTGCAAAAGCGAACCCAGAGCCGGGAGCCGGTCCTTACATCCTCCGGCAACTTTCTGCAGCACCAGACTTTTGCCCGTGTCATCCAGAACCGGCGTATGGGTGTTTCCCACTTCCTCCAGAATGCGGTGACCCAGTCTTCCGAAAGAAAGTACATCAATGTTCATGATGCCGCCCGTGGGGGAAAGCGCCGCCAATTCTTTCTGGGTCTGCATGGTAAACTGATCCGGAACAATCACAAAAAAATTGCGCTTTTCCTCCCCGGCAGCCCGCCTCAGAATCTCTTCATACAATTGTCTGCTTTTGCCGGCCCCCGAGGGGCCGAAATAAAATTTCAGGCTCACCCTGCATCCTCCCATGAACGTCCGTTATCCGGTGTCCTCAGTCCGTCAATTCCAGTTCGACGGGACAGTGATCCGAACCCAGAATCTGCGTATGGATCTTTGCATCCTTAAGCCTCTCCTTCAGGCGCTCGGACGCCACGAAATAGTCAATGCGCCATCCCGCATTCTTGGCTCTGGCCTGAAACATGTAGGACCACCAGGAATAGACACCGGTAAGCTCCGGGTAAAAATAGCGGAATGTATCCACATAACCGCTCTCCAACACTTTGGTAAAACAAGCTCTCTCCTCATCCGTAAATCCCGCATTGTGCCGGTTGGAGGAGGGATTCTTCAGATCAATTTCCCGGTGGGCAACATTCAGATCTCCGCAGAAAATGACCGGCTTTTTCTCTTCCAGGGACTGAATGTAAGATAAAAAAGCCTCCTCCCACTGCTGTCGGTACGCAAGCCGCGTCAGCTCTCTCTGAGAATTGGGCACATAAACCGTAACCACATAAAAGTCGGCAAACTCTGCCGTGATCACGCGCCCCTCATGATCATGCTCCTCCACACCGATTCCGTACGTCACACTTAAGGGTTCTTCCTTACTAAAGAGCGCCGTTCCGGAATATCCTTTTTTTTCCGCATAATTCCAATACTGATGATAGCCGGGAAGCTCCAGTTCAAGCTGTCCCTCCGAAAGCTTGGTCTCCTGCAGACAGAACACATCCGCGTCCGCCTGCTCCAAAAACTCCAGAAAACCCTTCTGCATACATGCGCGCAGTCCGTTAACATTCCAGGAAATCAGTTTCATAATCATCCTCCGCATTGTTTTTTTCTTCATTTTATTGTCTTAGGTAACTGTAATTATTTCAAACTTATGGGGAATAACTCTGAATACAGTTTAACATGCTTCACCTTGCCATTCAAGTTGCAGCGTGCTATACTTGTTCAAAATCCGGCAACACGCAGTAAGCCATACCGGGCAGGGACAAATGTCCTGCTCAGAAATGAGGAATCCCATGAATCTTGAGAATCTGCATCATAAGAAACTGTTTCTTTTCGACATTGACGGAACTCTGGCCGTCGGCGACACTCTCTACGACGGCAGCAAACAGCTGCTTTCCCACATTGATTCCATCGGAGGAAAATCCTACTTCATCACCAACAATTCGACCAAAAGCGGTCTCGATTACGTCCGAAAATTTGAAAAATCCTTCGGTTTGCAGACGACGGAGGATCAGTTTATCACATCCGGATATATGACCCTTCGTTTTCTGACCGAGCACTACCGGAATCAGAAAATCTATGTTTGCGGTACCGCCTCCTTCATCGCGGAGCTTCGCAAAAACGGTCTGAACATCACCGAGCGGTGCGAGGATGGAATCGCCTGTGTCGTGGTTGCCTACGACAGCGAATTGACCTATGGAAAACTGACCGAGGTGAGCAAAGTTCTCTTTACCATGGATGTCCCCTTCTACGGAACCAATCCGGATCTTCGCTGTCCCATCGATTTCGGTTTCATTCCCGACTGCGGTGCCATCTGTGACATGATCACCGCCACTACGGACCGTGTCCCCACATACCTGGGAAAACCAAACGCAGAAGTCGTCTCGCTGTGTCTTGAGCGCTCCGGTTTCCGTCCGGAGGAGACACTGGTGGTGGGCGACCGGCTCTACACCGACATCGCCTGCGGAATCAACGCCGGGGTGGACACCTGTGTCCTCTTTACAGGGGAGGCCCGTCCGGAGGATATGTCCCACACACCATTTCCTGCCACTTACGCGTTCGAAAATGTCTGTGCATTATTAAACGCCTGTCGCTAACCGCAACAGGCGTTTTGCCTTACAAACTCTTCTGAATGACACCGAACCCCAAAGGATACGGTCCGGTATGAACACTGATGGTTGCACCGATCTGGTAAATCGGAATTTTCTCGAATGCAAAGCCTGCATTGTGCAGTGCCTTCAGTGCACGCTGTTCAAATTCCTCCGCCTCCTCGCGGTCATAACCAAAACCGATGCAAATGCTGTAATGCTCGGGATCTGCCTGCAACTCCTGGAGATATTTGATCAGAAGATCGATGGCTTTACCGGTCGTTGCCTTGCGGCTTCGTCCGATCCCGGAGGGAAAGATCTCTCCCTGCCTTAGTGTGATGACAGGTCGAATTCCCAGAACACTTCCCGCTACGCTTGCCACTTTTCCGATGCGCCCGCCGTGCTTTAAATATTCCATATCACCGACGGTGAAAAAGATTCTTCCGGTGGTCTTGATTTCCTCCAGTCTTGCTATGGTATCCTCGTAGCTCATACCCGCATCCCTCGCACGCACCGCCTCCAAAACAAAGATTCCCTGCAATACCGTATTGATCATCGTGTCCATTACCGTGATCTTCGCATCCGGATAATCTTCTAAAAGCATGTTTTTGGCATTCATGGCGGATTGATAGGAACCGCTGAATTTGCTTGTAATGCAGAGACACAGGACGGGGATTCCCTCCTTCACAAGAGGCTCGAAAACATCGATGTAATCCTGAGTGGAGGGCATAGATGACTTGGGAAATACCTTGGGATTATCCACCATTCTCTGATAGAAATCACGAATACCGATCTCCACGATCTCCTTCTCATAATGCTCATCGTCAAAGGAGACATAAAAGGGGACAACCGTCACATTCTTCTCCTTTACCAGCTCTGTCGGCAGATCACAGGATCCGTCGGAAATGATATGGTATGCTTCACTCATTTTTCCTTCAAACACCTTTCGTATACGTTTTACTACGCCCTATATGGCAATATACCACATGTTGACATTTTCCACAACATGAAATTGTATAATCATTTCATTAAAAAGTTATCTGAGACATAGGACGTGGTTTTCTGCACTACATCCGGCATTCTCCCGGGATATCGGATTCTACCGTTCCATAATCTTAACAAATCTGCTCTTGCCGATTTTCAGAATATCGCCCGGTTGTACAGCCGCATCCATACCGGTTACCTTCTTCCCGTTTACGGATACACCACCCTGAGCTGCCATTCTGCGAAACTCCCCACCGCTTTTGATCATTCCGGCCTGAATCAGCGGCCTGATACAGTCAAAAAGTGTTCCTCCCTCCAGATTCACCTGCAATTCATCCACATCCGAGGGAAGTTCGTTTCTCGAGAAGGCTTCCAGAAAGAAGCGTTCCGCCTGTTGCGTTTCCTGTGCTGTCTTGTATAACCCGGTCACGGTACGCGCCAGCAGAAGCTTGACATCTCTCGGATTCTCCCCGCCGTCCAAACGTTCCCTGATCCAGTCCAGTTCCTCCGGAGCAATGTCTGTCGTCAGTGCAAAGTATTTGACAATACAGGAATCCGGAATTTGCATCACTTTTCGGAAGATTTCCCTGGCATCCTCGTGAATGCCGATGGTATTGCCCAGACTTTTGCTCATCTTTTCCACCCCGTCAATTCCCTCCAGGATCGGCATAAACAGCGCCGCCTGAGGCTCCTGTCCGAAATCCTTCTGAAGGCTTCTTCCCATCAGGATATTAAATGTCTGATCGGTCCCGCCGAGCTCCAAATCAGCGTGAAGTTCCACAGAATCAAAGGCCTGCAATAAGGGGTAAAAGAATTCATGGAGCCCGATGGGGACATTCTTTTGGAACCTGTTCTCAAAATCATCCCGTTCCAGCATACGTGCCACCGTCACAGTGCTTGCCAGCCGTATGACCTCATTCAGGCCGAGTTCTTCCAACCATTCACCGTTGTAGCGCACCTGCGTCTTGTGACGGTCAAGGATGTGGAAGACCTGTTCCTGATAGGTCTGTGCATTGATCAAGACCTCCCGGTCGCTCATGGCTTTTCGTCCCTTGCTCCTTCCCGTCGGATCGCCGATCTTACCGGTGAAATCGCCGATGACAATCACAATCGTATGACCCAGATCCTGAAGCTGTTTCAATTTGCGCAGATCCACTGCGTGGCCTAAGTGCAGATCGGGAGCACTGGGATCCATACCGAATTTAACGGTGAGCGGTCTGCCACCTGTGACAAAGCGCCGCACCTTTTCCTGAAGCTGTTCCTCCCCCACGAGGGTTACTGCTCCCTGTGTGATCACCCGCATCTGATGCCGCACTGCCTCGTTTACTTCGTCGTTTGTCATGGTACTCATATTTTTTCCTCGCTTTCTTTTTTTATCCATATTTTGCATTGGGTTTCCTGCCGGGAAAACTGCTCCCGGTCCCATCTGCACAATCGAGTAGGAGGGAGTGATTAGCTCCCGTCCTCTCACACCACCGTGCGTACC
>CAMAGI010000116.1 GCA_945833775.1 uncultured Lachnospiraceae bacterium | reverse complement strand
GACTTTCTGATATAAAGAAGTTAAAATATTCAATGTTGCGGGGAGACCTGTAATGGATGTGCGTTTAGCTCAGCTGGATAGAGCGTTTGGCTACGGACCAAAAGGTCGGGGGTTCGAATCCTCTAACGCACGCTCTGAAAACCTTGTAAATGCAAGGAATTGAGAAAAGCACTCTGGAATGCCAGGGTGCTTTTTTTGTGGTTTGACTACTATTTGGCTCTCATTCCTGTCCGATTGTGAATTCGAAACAACGTAGTACAATTCAGGAAAAAAAACGACAATTCGGGAATGTCCGTTGTGTTGTCAAAATGAAAGTGGTATGGTACATACAAGGAAATTATATGACTCTTTAGAAAAAATAAGCAACGGGGCATGGTTATGAGGAAAAATGGGGTACTTGCGGTTTGGACCGCAGTGTTTATCGGGTGTTTTACCGTAAGCCTGTCGGTCAGTACGATTCAAGTGTCGGCTTCGGAATTACAGAGTGGTCTTCAAATGGAGTCAGTGGATGAAAAACCGTTACCTATCAAGGGAACAGTTGACGGTTCAGAGACGATTGATAACGATACGGTTGTTGTAATTGAAGATGAGGAGACGCCACAGGCCGCAGAGGTGCTGGGGGCAGGCGGAAGTGCCATGTCGGCATGGCTTGCTTTGACGGCAACTCTTCTGGGGGGCGGAGCCGCAGGGTACGCGGCAAATGTCAATAAAAGACACACGGATCGCAGACGTGATTAGCGTTTGCGGTCCG
This sequence comes from uncultured Lachnospiraceae bacterium, assembly GCA_945833775.1. GTDB lineage: Bacteria > Bacillota > Clostridia > Lachnospirales > Lachnospiraceae > Acetatifactor. The sequence continues at coordinate 6,990 of CAMAGI010000116.1, read as the reverse complement.
TTTTTTTGAGAAGAAGGACAAAGATCATGGTGATCAGCATCACCGTGAAGATCCCCAGCATTCCTCTCCCCATAATGGAAAGAGATTGCCAAAACACCATCATGGATTCGTTTATTGTTCCAGTCATAATTCCTCCTGTTCTTGTCAGCGATCTTGTCCCGTAGCTTCCAACCATAGCTTCCCGGGAAATACCCGTCACAAAACTGCCGTGACCAATTGAATCATCAGACCGCCTGCGACAGCGGATGCAATCTGACCGGCGACGTTGGCTCCCGCTGCCTGCATGATAATAATGTTGCCGGGCTGTTCTTCCTGTGCCAGCTTTTGGACTACCCTGGAAGCCATGGGAAAAGCGGAGATGCCCGCAGCTCCCACCAGGGGATTTATCTTGTTGGGAAGGAAGAGGTTGGCGAATTTTACGATCAGAATTCCCCCGAAGGTATCAAAGGCGAAAGCGGCGAGGCCGATTCCCATGATGAGGAGGGTGTCCAGGCGCACAAAATCAGCTGCCTGCATGCGAAAGGAAATCGTGATCCCCAGAAGCAGCGTGATCAGATTCGTCAATGTTGTCTGGGCGGTTTCGGAGAGCGAGCGCAGAATTCCGCATTCGCGTATCAGATTTCCGAACATCAACAAGCCGATCAGTGACACGGAGGATGGTGCGGTGAAACCGACAATGATGGTGACAAGGATCGGAAACAGGATCCGGGTACGTCTGGAAATGGACATCGGTTCATAATGCATGGTGATCCGCCGTTCGGACCGGGTCGTAACCATTTTGATGAAGAACGGCTGCAAAATCGGAACCAGTGCCATATAGGAATAGGCCGCAACAGCAATCGGCCCCATGTATTTGGACTTCAAAACCTGAGACACCAAAATGGCGGTGGGACCGTCTGCGGCACCGATCATACCGACTGCGGCAGCATCATTCAGAGGAAAGCCGATCAGAGCGGCAAAAGAGGTGGCTGCAAATATTCCAAACTGTGCAGCAGCCCCCAACAAAAGCAGAACCGGTCGGGACAAAAGGGGTCCGAAATCCAGCATGGCACCGATACCGATGAACAATAAAAGCGGCAGTGCTTCCGATGCTTCGATTCCAACCTCATAGAGCCAGGAGATAATCCCTTTCACTTCTCCAACCGCCGGCATTGTCTGGGTCAGTGCGTTGTTTTGCGGCAGGTTTACCAGAATCGCACCGAAGCCCATGGGAAGGAGCAGAGCCGGTTCGTACTGCTTTCGGATGGCAATCAAAATCAATAGCCCTCCAATGACATACATGACCAATTGCTGCCAGGTGATACTTAGGATCAGTTCCACAGTAGTTGTCATAATAACCTCCATTCTGAGAGCGTTTTCGTTCGAGGAATCGCATCCTCATTCCGTAGACGCTTGTAAACATTTGTAGGACAGGTTCATATCATTTTATGCAGAACTGCTTCGGAATATGTCTTCTACGGTTTCTTTTGTGCAAAAAATCTGCTATAGTATTCGGGGACAGCAAGGATTGCCCGGGTAACCAAACTTTTCCGAATCCCGATATTTCCCGGGGAAACAAAGAATTCGGAGGAAACGGAGCATAGGAAGTGGATCATTTATGCAAACGATGTCTGACCCGTGAAATGGCGGACAAGGAAGAAATCTTTCAAAATCTTCGGGATTACATTGAAAATCTGGATGTGGATATCAAGGCGTCGGAAGAAATCTACGAGGCACGTCTTGCGCGCTGTAAGGAGTGCGATATGCTGCTTCAGGGGATGTGCCGCAGTTGCGGCTGCTATGTGGAATTGCGCGCTGCCATCGCCGGAAATATTTGCCCCAAAAATCACTGGTGAGGACGCAGGACAGTTTATAAAAGTTTTAGAAACTCTTATGTTTCCTTATATTTACTCGCTATCTGCGGCATGATACAATGAGTAAAAATGGAGTTCTGCTATGGGGACAGGAAATGAATAAGCGGGAATTTATCGAAAAATTGCGGACTTCTCTGAGCGGAAAAATTTCATCCGCGCAGGTGTCCGAGAACATCAACTATTACGAAGATTATATCAATACCCAGATTCGTCTCGGCAAAGCAGAGGAAGAGGTGCTTCGGGAGTTGGGCGATCCGAGACTGATTGCGCGGACGATTGTCCAGACCAGCGGTACTGCTGATGAGACGGGAAGAAGCTCCGGCGAGTGGGAATCCGGTTCCTATAGCGAGAGTGGCCGCTATTCGTCCGGCGAATACCGTGATGCAGGTTCGGATGCCTCCGGTGCCGATTTTACCGGGCGTATGCATAATCTGCGCCTTCCGGGCTGGGCGATCCGCGTGATCACGATCAGTTTACTGCTCCTGATTATGTATTTCGTCATCTCGGTACTTTCCTTCCTTGCTCCGATCCTGATACCGCTTCTTTTTATTGTATTCCTTGTCAAGCTTTTTCGGGACTGGCTGAATTAGATGATTTGAAAAAGAAAAATTCCGGGGAGAATTTTGCGGGATAATATCTGGAATATTTTTACAGTGATATTATTGGACAACGCAGGACATACTAGCTGTGTAACCACAAACCAACAGGAGGAATCAATCATGTCCAATAATAATCAGAACAATGATAACTTCAACAACAGTTATTCCGATAATGGCCAGAACTGCAAGAACAGCCAGAATCAGAATAATCAGCAGAATCAGAAGAAGAACCAGAACAATCAGAACAACCAGAACAATCAGAACAAGTGCAATTTCTAGTCTGATCCGTTTGGCACAAACGTACCGCAGGGTATTGGGGGAATCGTAAGATTCCCCCTTTGTGTTGTGCAAAATCATGGATTTTGCGTGATTTGCGGGCGTTGTTTCTGTCTTTACAGAATACGGAAAATAAGGTATGCTTAGAAAGATGAGGAGAGACGAAAATGCGCAGATTTGAACTGATCGCACCCTGTCATTTCGGCATGGAGTCGGTGCTAAAAAGAGAGATTGATGACCTGGGATACGATATCACGGAGGTGAGTGACGGACGGGTCACTTTTTACGGTGATGAGGAGGCGGTCTGCAGGGGAAATGTTTTTCTGCGCACGGCGGAGCGCATTCTGATCAAAGTGGGAAGCTTTCATGCGGAGACGTTTGAGGAGCTTTTTCAGGGGACTAAGGCGCTCCCGTTGGAGGAGTACATCCCGGTGGACGGGCGTTTCTGGGTGACGAAAGCAGCCAGTATCAAATCCAGGCTTTTCAGCCCCTCGGATATTCAGAGTGTCATGAAAAAAGCGATGGTGGAGCGATTGAAGGATATTTATCACATCAGTCGCTTTGAAGAGAGTGGGGAGCAGTTTCCGTTCCGAGTCTTTTTGATGAAGGACGAGGTGACGGTGGGGCTTGACACCACCGGTGAATCCCTACATAAACGCGGCTATCGAAAACTGGTGGCCAAGGCTCCCATTGCGGAGAATCTTGCGGCAGCACTTATAATGCTCACACCCTGGAAAGGGGACCGCATTCTGGTGGATCCCTTTTGCGGAAGCGGGACCTTTCCCATTGAGGCGGCGATGATGGCTGCCCATATGGCACCCGGTATGAACCGCAGCTTCACGGCAGAAAGTTGGGGGCATATCATTGACAGGAAGCTTTGGTATGACACCGTGGATGAGGCCAGGGAGCTTGTGGATCTTACGGTTGAGACCGACATCCAGGGATATGATATCGATGACGAGATGGTGCGTATTTCCAGGGAGAATGCACGTCTTGCCGGTGTGGAAAAGATGATTCATTTCCAGCGAAGGAGTGTTGCGGAGCTTAGCCATCCCAAAAAGTACGGCTTTATCATCACCAATCCTCCCTACGGAGAGCGCCTGCAGGACAAAGAGGCAATGCCGCAGCTGTACCGTACCATCGGGGAGCGCTACCGTCAGCTGGACAGCTGGAGTATGTACCTGATTACCTCCTATGAACAAGCGCAGGAGTATATCGGGCGAAAGGCGGATAAGAACCGCAAACTTTATAACGGTATGATGAAAACCTATTATTACCAGTATCTCGGACCCAGGCCGCCCAAACGCAGGGAGGAGCAAAGATGATTCGGGATCTGCAGAAAAATATGATCTATACACTGGTCTCCTGGTGTGTGATGACCGCTTTGCTCATGGGCGTTATGCTGTTTACCGCTGCCCACAAGACCATTGTGATTGCACAGACAGCACAGGAGCGGGGCGAAAATGTGTCCGACGGGGCATATGCTTTCGGCGAAAAAAGGGAACAAGGGCCTTTGGAGGCAATCCGGTTGACCACCGTACAACAGAAGGACGGCGAAGGAATTTTACGGATTCCGCTCGAAGACAGCATCAAGGCAGAGGGCGTGCAGGTTGAAAATCGCTATATTGATCGGCAGCTTTGGATTTACATCCAGGGAGCGGATATTGATTTTTACCGCACCAATGCTGTGGTGGGGGATGTGGATTTTCTGACGGAGGCGATCTGCGAGATCCGAAAAGACGGAGTGATCCTGAAATTGGAAACCGATCAGGTGTGGGAGTATAAGAGCACACTCACAAACGGTGAAATGTCGGTGGAAAGATTTGCTTCCTCCGAATTGTACGATTGTGTCATTGTGGTGGATCCCGTCGGCGGCGGCAGCGATACCGGACTGGTGTGGTATGAGCTTTCTGAGAAGGATATCACGCTGCAGATTTGTAACCAGCTGCAGAAGAAGCTGTCCTCGGAGGACGGAATCCGGGTATATTTTACCAGACTGGAGGATGTTGCCCTCTCAGAGCAGGAGCGGATCTCCTTTGCCTATGAGGTGGGAGCCGACGCGTTTTTAAGACTTCGTGTCAGCTGTGACGCGGATCATCCTGAACTGTACGGTATCGAGAGCTACTATAATGATCAGTTTTACCAGGTTGGGTTCGACAGCGCAATGTTGGCGGATATTGTCACAAAATCCGTAGCCCGGTCCAGTGTGAACCGCGCCATCGGAATTCTTCCCGCGGCAGATGAAAGCATTCTCTATGAGCTGGATATGGCGGGTGCCGAAATCTGTGTCGGGTACCTGAGCAACGAACAGGAATGCGAACTTTTGTCACGGGAGAGCTACACAGATACAATTGCGGCGGGGCTGGCGGAGGCGATGTCCGGGATCGGTTCTGCCGTCCGTGAATAAGCACTACTTTGTGTCGCAGGCGCCACAAAGTAGCCCTTATCGCAGAGCCGATTTTGACATTCGGCTCGCGATTCCTCCGACGCTAAAGCGTCTGCGGAATGGAGATTAAAATGAAGAAAATTATTTTTGCTACGGGAAATGCAGGAAAAGTGAAAGAAATCCAAATGATTCTGGCCGATCTAAATTGTGAGGTCGTGTCCATGAAGGAAGCCGGTATCCGACTGGATATCGTCGAGGACGGTGCGACCTATGAGGAGAATGCTCTGATTAAAGCGAGGGCGGTTGCCGCCTGTGCGGAGGCTGCCGGCTGTATTGTCATGGCGGACGATTCCGGGTTGGAGGTGGATTACCTGAATAAGGAGCCCGGCGTTCTCTCAGCCAGGTATCTGGGAGAGGATACCCCGTACAGCGTCAAGAATGCCAATCTGATCGAGCGTCTAAACGGTGTGGAGGATGCAAAGCGTACTGCCCGTTTCGTCTGCGCGATCGCGGCGGTGCTGCCCGACGGAAGGGAGCTTTCCACCCGCGCAACCATCGAGGGCCGTATCGGGTATGAGGAGCGCGGTGACCATGGCTTCGGGTATGACCCGATTTTCTATGTACCACAGTTTGGAAAGACCACGGCAGAACTGACCGAGGAGGAGAAAAACCGGGTGAGTCATCGCGGCAAGGCACTGGAACAAATGAAAGAGGAACTGAGACGATATGAAGGTATTGATTGTCAGTGATACACACAAGAGGAATGAGGGATTCTACCGGGTGGTGGAAATGCATAAACCGGACCTGGTGATCCACTGCGGAGATGCGGAAGGCTATGAGGAGGATCTGGCACAGGCGGCCGGCTGTCCGGTGAAGATTGTACTCGGAAACAATGACTTTTTCTCCGATCTTCCCAGAGAACTGGAATTTGAGGTGGCAGGCTACAAGGTCTGGGTGACCCACGGGCATCATTATTATGTGTCCCTGGGAATTGAGACCATCAAGCAGGAGGCGATTGCCAGAGGCGTGGATATCGTCTGCTTCGGGCATACCCACAGGCCCCTGCTTGACACCACCGACGGCGTGGTGGTGGTGAATCCCGGAAGTCTTTCCTACCCCCGGCAGGAGGGACGGCAACGCTCCTATGTGATCATGGAGCTGGACCGATTCGGTGAATTGCATTTTACTATCGCATATTTGAAATAAATAGTATATAATAGTCTATAAGGTTTTGCGGGGTGTGGCTCAGCTTGGTGGAGCGCCTGGTTTGGGACCAGGAGGTCGCAGGTTCGAATCCTGTCACCCCGATTGCACGAAAATGCCGCAGAAGCAAGGGAATATCAATGAAAATCCTTGATTTTGCGGCTCTTTTTATGCTTGTAAATATAAACGTAAAATATGCGATATAAGCTTATTTTTTCGCCCCACTTCGGAATTTAGTTCCCGCTGAATAATAATGTATCATAATCAGTTACGTGTACATACTCCTGGAGGACTAGTCTAATCGGCGCGCGGGGTATGGGAGCCCCCACAAGTATGCATATACCCCGAGGAGGACTAGTCTAATCGGCGAGCGGGGTATGGGAGCCTCCGCAAGTATGCATATACCCCGTGGAGGACAGTGAGCGGGGTATGGAAGCCCCCGCAGGAATGCATATACCCCGTGGAGGACAGCGAGCGGGGTATGGAAGCCCCCGCAGGAATGCATATACCCCGTGGAGGACGGCGAGCGGGGTATGGGAGCCCCCGCAGGAATGCATATACCCCGTGGAGGACAGCGAGCGGGGTATGGGAGCCCCCACAAGTATGCGGATACCCCGGGGAGGACAACGAGCGGGGTATGGAAGCTCTCGCCGGTATGCATATACCCTGCGGA
>CAMAGI010000115.1 GCA_945833775.1 uncultured Lachnospiraceae bacterium | reverse complement strand
AATTGCGAATTTAGTACCGTTACGCTTTTTACGAAGCGGGAGCGTGTTCTGATTCAAATATGCAAATTCATTCGGGAACACTTTTTCGAAATGGGACTAACGAAAATCGATACGCAGTCAACAGACTGCACGGAGAGGGTAAATATGGACGAGAGAGCACAGGAACAGATCCGTGATGTCATGCGGGATATGGTAGGCGATGCGTTTGTATCCGGCGTAAACGCGCTTGTCATCAAGGATGGTGAGGAAGTATTTTACGGGCAGGAGGGCGTGCGTGATATCGAAACCGCAGAGCCCATGACGAGGGATACCATCTTTCGATTGTATTCCATGTCAAAGCCTGTCACGGCAGCAGCTGTCATGATTCTTTTGCAGGAGGGGAAAATCGATCTCGGAGACAGCGTCGGAAAGTATCTGCCCGGTTTCGAGAAACCGATCCTTTTAAAAGGGTGGATGCCGATGCAGACGGAGAAGCCGGTTACCATTCAGGAACTTCTCAACATGACCTCCGGGGTGGTCTATCCCGGAGAGAATGGTCCTGCGGAAGTGCGCACGGGCATCCTGATGGAGGAGATCAAGGATAAACTCCTCACCAAAGAGGCGCTCTCCACGGTGGAGATTGCCAATCGCCTGGGACGCATTCCCCTGGCCTTTGAGCCCGGGGAACGCTGGAATTACGGCATGTCGGCGGATGTTCTGGGGGCAGTGGTGGAACAGGTATCCGGGTTGCGCTTCGGGGAATTTCTGAAGGAACGCATTTTTCTCCCGCTGGGTATGGAGGATACGGATTTCTATGTGCCCGCAGAGAAACAAAATCGCCTTGCGAAGGTTTACCGGGGGACCGAACAGGGACTTGCGCTCTATACGGAACCGCATCTGGGCATTCAGAACCGTATGGAGTTTTCACCTGCGTTTGAATCCGGCGGCGCGGGACTGTGTTCTACCGTGGATGATTACTCCAGGTTCAGCAGAATGCTCTTAAACAGGGGTACGCTGGACGGAGTTACGATTTTAAAGCCCGGTGTGGTTGATTTTATGACGAGCTGTCATGTGACGGAGCGTCAGCAGGCCGGTGTGAATGAGTGGGAGTCTCTGGCGGGTTATACCTACGGAAATCTTCTCCGCGTGATGAAGGATCCCGGAAGTGCCCTCTCTTTGGGCTGTATCGGGGAGTATGGCTGGGACGGCTGGCTTGGTACCTATATGGCAAATATTCCGGAGAAGAATATCACGTTTTTGCTGATGCAGCAGAGGACGGATTCCGGCACAACCGGGTATGTCAGACGGATCCGCAACATTATCCTTGCGGAGTAATGCCGAAATCGGAAGAATGGAAGAATTGCGCAGGACGGGGTTGACAAACCCATGATTTATGCACTACAATCACACACATAGGATACATGCTGGGAAGAGGAATAGTACGAATGGAAAGCAGCCCAGAGAGAGCATTGAACGGTGCGAGATGCTTCTGTGAGAAATTCGGAACCCGCCTTGGAGCACTGCATGAACTGCAGCGTATGCCGGCGTTAACGGTTTCAAGTTGGATGCGAGAGCATCAAATAGGGTGGTACCGCCGAATTTTCGGTCCCTTGCGGGATGGAAAATCCGGCGGATTTTTTGACTTTATCGGAACAATTGTGAGAGGAGAATGATTATGGCAGACAAGAAAATGGTGGAAGCGATCACTTCCATGGAGGAGGATTTCGCGCAGTGGTATACGGACGTGGTGAAGAAAGCCGAACTCATCGACTACACCTCCGTAAAGGGATGTATGGTAATCAAGCCCGCCGGCTATGCGATCTGGGAGCTGATCCAAAAGCAGCTGGATGCAATGTTCAAGGAGACCGGTGTAGAGAACGTGTATCTTCCCATGTTTATTCCCGAATCCCTGCTTGAGAAGGAAAAGGATCATGTGGAAGGCTTTGCTCCCGAGGTAGCCTGGGTTACCCATGGCGGATTGCAGCCTCTTCAGGAACGCCTGTGTGTGCGTCCGACTTCCGAGACGCTGTTCTGTGATTTTTATAAGAACGATATTCACTCCTACAGGGATCTGCCCAAGGTGTATAACCAGTGGTGCTCGGTGGTACGCTGGGAGAAGGAGACCAGACCTTTCCTGCGCTCCAGAGAGTTTTTGTGGCAGGAGGGACACACCGCTCATGCCACCGCAGAGGAGGCAGAGGCAAGAACCATACAGATGTTGAATCTGTATGCTCAATTCTGTGAGGAGGTTCTGGCAATTCCCGTCATCAAGGGACGCAAGACCGAGAAAGAGAAGTTTGCGGGCGCGGTTGAAACCTATACCATCGAGGCGCTGATGCACGACGGCAAGGCTCTTCAGTCCGGCACCAGTCACAACTTCGGTGACGGTTTTGCAAAAGCCTTCGGTATCCAGTTTGCGGACAAGGACAATACCTTGAAATATGTAAACCAGACATCCTGGGGTATGACCACCCGTCTGATCGGTGCCATCATTATGGTCCACGGCGACAACGAGGGACTCGTACTGCCTCCCAGGGTTGCACCTGTTCAGGTCTGCATTGTTCCCATTCAGCAGAAGAAGGAAGGCGTTCTGGACAAAGCCTACGAGCTCAGAGACCGCTTAAAGACCGGCTTCCGTGTAAAAGTGGATGATACGGACAAATCCCCCGGCTTCAAGTTTGCCGAGGCGGAGATGCGCGGCTACCCCATCCGTGTCGAGATCGGGCCCAAGGATATCGAAGCCGGCAAGTGTGTGATCTGTCGCAGAGATACCAGAGAGAAGATCGAAGTAGCCCTGGACGAATTGGAGGGCAAAGTAGCAGAATTGATGGAGACCATCCAGAGGGATATGCTGGAGCGCGCAAGAAAGCACCGGGACGAGCATACCTACACAGCTGTGAATATGGAAGACTTCCGTCGGCTCTTTACCGAGAAGTCCGGCTTTGTAAAGGCAATGTGGTGCGGATGCCGTGAGTGTGAGGACAAGATCAAAGAGGAGCTCTCCGTCACCAGCCGATGCATGCCCTTCGAACAGGAGCAGATTGCCGACACCTGTGTATGTTGCGGGAAACCTGCCGTCAAGATGGTTTACTGGGGCAGAGCATATTAAGGAGGTTATTATGATCCATAACACGTACCCGATTCAGGCAGAGGGTTCTCTGCCCGATACGAAACTGGTTACCTATATACAGGAGGATTCCGAGAGTATCGGAATATCCACGAGACCGTTGATATTGGTGTGCCCGGGCGGTGCCTATGCGTACACCTCCGACCGGGAGGCAGAGGTTTTGGCCCTGCAGTTTCTGGCTATGGGTTATCACGCGGCGGTACTTCGCTATTCCTGTGCGCCTGCCAGATTTCCGACGGCTCTCGTGGAGGTTGCAAAGGCGGTGCTGCTCATCCGTGAGAACGCAGAGCAGTGGAAGGTGGACAGCGGGAAGATCATCCTGTTGGGATGTTCCGCCGGTGGTCATCTCGCGGCATCCTTCGGTACACTTTGGGCGGAAAATTTTCTGGCAGAGAAGCTCAGCCTTTCGGAAAGTGAGAAGGAGAAGATTCGCCCCAACGGTCTGATTCTGTGCTACCCGGTTATCACCTCCGGTGAGTACGCCCACAGAGGCTCCTTTGAAAATCTTCTGGGGGAACAGGAAGGGTCTTTGGAGCGCAGTAGGGACCCGGAAAGTCTTGCGGCAAAGCTGTCGCTTGAGACGCGGGTGACCGACAAGACCCCCGGGACATTTATCTGGCATACTTACGAGGACGGTTCCGTTCCGGTGGAAAATTCCCTGTTGTTTGTGAGTGCGCTCCGCAAAGCCAGAGTTCCCGTCGAGTTTCACATGTATGCAAAGGGAGGCCATGGCCTTAGTCTGGCAAACCGTCAGACAGCGACTCCCGACGGCGGTGCGCTGCAGCCGGAGTGCACCACCTGGATCGAGCTTGTCAGGGTGTGGCTGGAAAGCAACTATATTTCGGAGTAAAGATGAATTATATTGTACTGGATTTGGAATGGAATCAGAGCAATACCGGAAAAGAGCCGGAGGTGGAGAGGATCCCCTTCGAGATTATCGAGATCGGTGCAATCAAATTAAATGACGCATGTGTCATGATAGGGGAATTCAGTCAGCTGATAAAGCCGCAGGTGTATCTGCAGATGCACGGAATCACCAGCAGACTGATTCATCTTCAGATGGAGGAGCTGGAGCGGGGATTGCCGTTTGCGGAGGTTGCCGACCGGTTTCTGGACTGGTGCGGAGAGGAGTATACCTTCTGCACCTGGGGGCCCGCCGATCTGACGGAGCTTCAGCGCAATCTGAAATATTACAATATGACACCCCTGTCGGATAAGCCGATCCCTTATCTGGATGTACAGAAGCTTTTCAGCATTGCGTATGAGGATCGCAAGACCCGCAGGAGTCTGGAATATGCCATCGATTCCCTGAAGATTGAGAAGGATATTCCTTTCCATCGTGCGTTCAGCGATGCTTATTACACGGCTGAGGTTTTTCGCAGGATCGTTGCGGATGCGCCGAAGGTGTTGGAGAATGTGTCCTTTGACACTTTCTGTCCCCCCAAGTGCAGGGAGGATGAGGTGAAGATCCAATTTGATACCTACATGAAGTATATCTCCCGGGAATTCTCCTCCCGATCGGAGGCGATGGCAGACTGGGAAGTTTCTTCCAGCAAGTGTTATCTGTGTCACAAGAATCTGCGTAAGAAGATCAAATGGTTTCCCATGAATGCAAGGCACTATTACTGTGTTGCCTATTGCGATAAGCACGGATACCTGAAGGGGAAGATCCGAATGCATCGGTCCGAGGACGGAAAGGTCTATGTGGTGAAAACCACCAAGCTGATCTCGGAGACGGATGCAGAGAAAATCGCACAGCGAAGAGCTCACGCAATGCAGATGAAAAAGAAGAACGGAAAGGGCCTCTGTTAAAAGTGCAGATTTCTGCCGCCTCTGTCTCTGCGATGGCGCCTCTGCTGGCGGAGTCTTGCCTGGCGGATCTGTTCCTGTCGGCGTGCCGAGACAGAACTGCCGGTGGAACGGTTTCGGCTGTTTCGCCGGCGCTGCTCCCTGCGCCAGGTGCGCCGGTTGTTGTGCGGTGTGAAGTGATAGTTGCGCAGGAATTTCGACAGCAGGAAGAGTACGAACAGAGCGGCCCCGCACCCGAGCGCAATCAGGAGCACCAGGATGACGTTGATAAAGATAAAGGAGGGTTCCTTTGCCTCTTTGGCAGGCTCCTCCCCGGATTTTGCCGGTTCGTCGAAGACGTAGGTTTCCTCCGCCGCAATCGCAAGATCCACTGCCGCACTGCCCAGAAAAACATCGTGATAGGAGTAGGTAATCACGGCTGCCTGTGCATCACTCTCCGTATTGTAGGATATTTCGGATACCAGATCGGAGAAACTTACGGTCTTGGGAACGATAACGCAATCCGAACGGTTCAGGGAAAGAATCGGTTTGGAACTGCCGAAGATATCGTTGTTCGTATAGAAAAATCCCGTGTTGTCAATATTGTATTTGGTCTCCGTCTGTGAGACGTTCACCTTCTCAAAGTTGGAAAATCCATAGTTAAAAAGTGCAATCGTATCTTCGTTCTGATAGGGGTTCTCGTCGCGCATGACCACACAGATCAATTTCATGCCGTCCTTTTCCGCTGCGGAGACGAGACAATATCTGGAGTCACTGGTGTATCCGGTTTTGCAGCCGATCAGGTATTCATAGGCATACTTGTGCCCCGGGATCAGGTCCATTTTGTTGACATCGCGGTATTCACCGGACTCCTTCTGTAAAACCAGCATGGGGGAGAGCGTGATGTTGCAAAGCATCTCGTTGGCAAAGAAGGCTCTGCCGATCATTGCCAGATCGTAGGCCGTCGTGTAATGGTTTTCGTCGTGCAGACCGTTGGGATTGACGAAATTCGAATTCAGGCAACCCAATTCCCCGGCACGCTCATTCATCCGTTCCACAAAGGCCTCCCTTGTACCACCCACATGTTCCGCTACGGCAAACGCACATTCATTGGCGGAGCGGATCAAAATGGCATTGAGACACTCTTCGATCGTCAAAGTATCGCCCACATCCATGGCAATGTGATTGCTGTCTCTGGGGGTGTCGAAGACGGCATCGTGGGAAAAGGTGACGACTTCATTCAGTTTGCTCTCCTCAGCGACAATCAAACTGGTCAGAATCTTTGTCGTGCTGGCAGGATACTCTTTTTGGTGAATATTCTTGGCATAGAGGATGGCTCCGGTGTCCGCCTCCATCAGGATTGCCGACTCGGCTCCCACGACCGGTCCGGTGGGCCAGTTTGGTACCTCGTTGGACTGTATGGGAAGTGCGCGGTTTCTCTCCAGAGCCTCCTCTTTTTCGTCTGCGCGGACGGGTAGACTCTGCGAGAGCAGAAGGCAGAGACTTAGGAGAAAACAGGCAGGGCGGGAGAGAAATCGCATTGCCGAAGTATTCTGTTTTATGATTTTTTGAAATCCCGGATACATCATTCACCTCGAATTATCGAATACCATAATCATACACTATTTTTCAGGAAAACCAAAGTACTGATTTCTTTTTTTCCAAAAAGAGGCTATAATGAACACATATTGTATATTATGTGTGTCGAAAGCCTTTGTATGCAGAGACGACAGAAACGGAGAGAGAAATGAGACTTCGCAACATTACAGGATCCCGCGAGGTAATCGCACAAAGCCCGTATGTGATTCATGAGGATACATTGGAGGCAAGACCCGGAACATGGGGAGAGATTTTTGGTAATTCCGCGCCGATTCATATTGAAATCGGAATGGGAAAGGGTAAATTCATCCATACTATGGCTAGGCTTCATCCCGACATCAACTATGTCGGCATTGAGAAATATTCCAGTGTTCTTCTCAGAGCATTGCAGAAAATGGAAGAGGAGGAACTGCCGAATCTGAAATTCATCCGCATGGATGCGGAGGATATCTGCAAGGTTTTTGCAGAGGGGGAAGTGGATCGGATTTATCTGAATTTCTCGGATCCCTGGCCCAAGGACAGACATGCCAAGCGAAGACTTCCCTCCCGTGAGTTTTTGGCCCGCTATGACAGGATTCTGAAAAAGGACGGATGGCTGGAATTTAAGACGGATAATCGCCCTCTCTTTGATTTTGCGGTGGAGGAGCTGGAGCCGGCCGGCTGGAACGCCCGGGTAATCACCTATGATCTTCACAGGGATCCGGCACTGATGGAGGGAAACGTGATGACGGAATATGAAGAGAAATTTTCATCCATGGGCAATCCTATCTGCAAGTATGTAATTTTTCGATCCTGATACGGAATGGGGAATGCGCTATTCGGGGTGCTTGCCAGTCATGAAAAAACGTGATAGGATGAAGCGTAGTGCGTATGGTTATAGTGCGTTAAGTTTATGAGAAAGAGCTGTGATGTGCGCGGATGCGCGGAAAGTGAGGATATTATGGAATACAAGTTTACAACGGACAATTTTGAAGCGGAAGTGCTGAAGGCAGAGACTCCCGTCCTGGTGGATTTCTATGCGGACTGGTGCAATCCCTGCAGAATGATGGGACCGGTTGTAGCGAAAATGGCAGAGGAGTTCGACGGTAAAATGAAGGTGGGCAAGTGCAATACCGATGAGAACATGCCGCTTGCCCAAAAATATCGTGTATCCAGCATTCCCTGCTTCATCGTATTCAAGAATGGTGAACCTGTGGAGACCTTTATCGGCGCCATGTCCGCCGATGAATTCCGCGAGAAGCTGCGTGCCTTTGTATAGGACAGGCAGTTATCATCGGTAAA
>CAMAGI010000114.1 GCA_945833775.1 uncultured Lachnospiraceae bacterium | reverse complement strand
CCGCACATCGTCAATAAGATTACCAATGCAAACGGTGCGACGGTTGAGAACATCGAACCCAGGGTTTTAAAACAGACCGTCTCTGCTACAACATCGGAGTTGATTCGCCAGTACTGCAGAGCCTGCGTCATGCCTGAGGGCGGTACCGGCCGAACGGGTGCGAAAGCCCGCCCGGCGGGATATGCCATCGGCGGCAAGACCGGAACGGCGGAGACCCTGCCCAGGGGCAATAACGAGTATGTGGTATCCTTTATGGGATTTGCACCGGCAGATGATCCGCAGATTGCCATCTACGTTGTGATCGACCGGTTGAATGATGCAAAGCAGGATCAGACCTCCTACGCCTGCCTGCTCTGCCGTGAGATTCTGACAGAAGCGCTTCCTTATCTGGGAATCTTTATGACGGAAGAGTTGAGTGAGAAGGAGATCAAGGAACTGGAGGAGAGGCAGCTGGAGATCACAAACCAGTATACCGAAAACCCCGAGGAGGAAGCTCTGGAGGGGGATACTCCGACCTATCAGGGACCGGAACCCGCATGGACAACTTATCCCATTGATGCGGCAACGGGACATCGCATCAGTCCTTCCGGAGAGCACCTGGATCCGGATACCGGCAATCCCATAAACAGTGAATCTGTGATGGGAAGTGTCACGACCAATCCGAATATCACGGACGATCAACGGACAGAGTAAGACCAATTGCCCGCATAACCCGCCGAAAACTTGAATAAGCTTAGAATGAGCTTGGAATCGGAGCCGGGATATGACAGGGCATAACAAGATTGCGTATCGAAAGAAAATTCTGGCGACTGCACTGCTGTGCAGTTGCCTCTTTCTTCTGTTGTTTGTAAGACTTGTGTATATTTGCGTCTGGCAGGCAGATTACTATTCCGCCAAAGCCGACGAACTGCATGAGCGAGAAAGAAGTATCAAAGCTGCCAGGGGAAGAATCCTGGACAGAAACGGCGAGGTGCTGGCAGACAACCGCACCGTCTGCACGGTCTCCGTGATCCACAGTCAGATTGAGGATCCTGAGGAAATTATACGTGTACTGTCAGCGGAACTGGGGCTTTCGAAGGAGGAAATCACTAGGCGTGTATCCAAAGTGTCCTCCATTGAGCGTGTCAAGAGCAATGTGGATAAAAGCGTGGGGGACAGAATTCGCGAATACGACCTTGCCGGCGTGAAAGTGGATGAGGATTACAAACGTTTTTATCCGTACGGCGATCTGGCGAGCAAGGTGCTTGGTTTTACCGGGAGCGACAATCAGGGAATCATCGGCCTGGAAGTGATATACGAGGAATATTTGAAGGGGGAGCCCGGTAATATCCTTACTATGACGGATGCAAGAGGCGTTGAGATAGAAGCAGCCGGGGAACGCAGGCAGGAGCCGGTGGCAGGGGATGATCTGGTGCTCAGTCTGGATCGGAATATTCAGACTTACGCCCAGCAGCTGGCCATTCAGGCAATGCTGACCAAACAGGCGGACAGTGTATCCATCCTGGTGATGAACCCGCAAAACGGTGAGATGCTCGCCTGTGTGAATGTGCCCGAATTTGATTTAAATGATCCCTACACATTGGTAAATGCGCAGGATGGCACGAATCTTACGGGGAAAGCCTACCAGGATGCGCTCAATGCCATGTGGCGCAACGGTTGTATCAATGACACCTACGAACCGGGATCCACCTTCAAGATCATTACGGCGGCAGCCGGATTGGAAGAGGGGGTGGTGACGCCGGAAAGTACCTTCTCATGTCCGGGATTTATCGTTGTGGATGATCGGAAAATCCGTTGCCACAAGATTGCCGGCCACGGAAGTCAGGACTTTGTGCACGCGACCATGAATTCCTGCAATCCGGTTTTTATCACGGTCGGACTTCGACTCGGTGTGGAGAATTACTATAAATACTTTGAACAGTTCGGCTTGAAGCGCAAGACCGGAATCGATCTTCCCGGTGAGGCTTCCACAATCATGCACCGAAAGGAAGACATGGGGAATGTGGAGCTTGCAACCGTTGCTTTCGGGCAATCCTTTCAGATTACGCCGATTCAGCTGCTTACCACAGCGGCTTCGATTGTAAACGGCGGAAACCGCATTACACCGCACTTTGCGGTGATGACGAAAGATCGTGAGGGCAATGTCACAAACGCTTTCCAATATCCGGTACAGAATGGAATTGTCTCTGAGAAAACCAGCGAAACAGTCCGTTCTATTCTGGAGAAGGTGGTCTCTGAGGGGACCGGAAAAAACGGAAAAGTGGAGGGCTTTCCGGTGGGTGGAAAGACGGCGACCAGCCAGACTCTTCCGCGCGGAAGCGGGCGTTACATTGCTTCCTTTATCGGGTTTGCCCCGGCGGATGACCCACAGGTAATTGCGCTGGCGATTGTCAACAATCCCAAGGGTGTATACTACGGAGGGCAGGTCGCTGCCCCCATTGTACGGCAGCTTTACGAAAACATTCTTCCCTATTTGGGAATGGAAGCGTATAATGAATGACGAGGAATGAAGCAAAGGAGCAAATATGGCGGGAGAAAGAGTTATGCGTCGTAGAAAAGAACATTCGGAATATTTCTTTGATTACAGCCTTTTGTTTATCGTATTGTTTCTGGCGGGCTTTGGGCTGGTGATGATCTACTCGGCCAGCTCCTATGAAGCATTGCAGGAAAACGGTGATGCGGCGCATTATTTAAAAAAGCAGCTGATCGCGATCATTATCGGCTTTGTGGTAATGATAGCGGTGGCAAACATCAATTATCATTTCTGGGAAAGATTCTATATTCTCGGCTGTATTGTGGCGGCAGGAGCACTGTTTATGGTTCTAACGCCTCTGGGCATTGAATCCCATGGCGCGAGACGCTGGTTTCGTATCCCGGGAATCGGTCTGCAGGTGCAGCCGGCGGAGATTGCCAAGATTGCCACGATTCTGTTCCTGGCCGTGATGGTCTGCAAAATGGGAAGCTCCATCCGGACCTTGAAGGGCATGTGCATTCTGTTGATAGTACCCGGTATTCTGGCTCTGATTATCAAGGTGGTAACCAACAATATGAGTTCTGCGCTGATCGTTCTTGCGATCGCGGCGGTCATGATTTTTGTAGCCAGTCCCGATTACAAAAAGTTCATACTTATGGGTCTTGCCGGAGCGGCGGGCGTGACAGTGCTTGTCATGTATATCGTAAGTACCGGCGGTGCGGGAGGATTCCGCAACGAGCGAATTATCGCCTGGCTGGATCCCGAGAGTGAAGGCCTGGACAAAGGCTTTCAGACCCTTCAGGGATTGTATGCTATCGGAAGTGGTGGCGTCTGGGGAAAGGGCCTCGGGCAGAGCATGCAAAAGCTGAATTTCCTTCCGGAGTCTCAGAATGATATGATTTTTTCGATTATTTGCGAGGAACTCGGACTGTTCGGCGCGGTTGCCATCATTCTGATGTTCATCATGTTGATCTGGCGTATGATGGTCATTGCGCAGAATGCACCGGATCTGTTTGGAGCGATGCTGGTGGTGGGGGTAATGGGACACATTGCAGTGCAGGCAATTCTGAATATTGCCGTTGTGACCAATACCATTCCGAACACCGGTATTTCCCTGCCCTTTATCAGCTACGGAGGATCATCGATCATGTTCCTTTTGGCTGAGATCGGTCTGGTCTTAAGCGTTGCGAGACGCATCCAGCTGAAAGAACTGTAACATAGGACATACGGGCGGCATAAGATGTTCTAAAGGGTTTTAAGACGGGAATATCTTATGGATTCGATACAGGTTCAGGGCGGTGTTGCACTACGTGGTGAGGTGACTGTTCAGGGGTCTAAGAACGCCGTTTTGCCGATACTTGCGGCAACACTTCTTGCGGATGAGGCGACCTTTTTAAAGGGATGTCCCAGAATCACAGATGTCTATAAGATGACGAGTCTGCTTAATTGTCTCGGCAAACAGACCTGCTGGGAGAAGGACGGCCTGCGGATTCTGCCCGGAGCCTGCAGTATACAGGGGCTGCCATCGGAGGCAATCACGCAAATGCGGTCATCCATTTGCCTTCTGGGATCCCTGATCGGTGTCCGCGGTGAGGTAACGCTGGAATACCCCGGCGGATGTGTGATCGGAAAACGCCCCATCAATCTGCACATCGATGCACTTCGACGGATGGGGGTTGTATTTGAAGAGCAGGACCGGTACCTGCATGCCCGCGCAGGCAATCTGCACGGGGCAGATATTACCCTTCCCTTTGCCAGTGTAGGGGCTACGGAAAACGTAATTCTGACAGCGGTACAGGCAGAGGGAGATACGACGCTTCGCGGCGCGGCTGCGGAACCTGAAGTACAGGCACTTTGCAGGTATTTGAATGCCTGTGGAGCACAGATTGAGGGGATCGGTTCCCATCATCTGATCATCCGTGGCGGCAGACGCCTGGGCGGTACAGACTTTGTCGTCCCGGCGGATCGCATTGTAGCCGGAACCTATCTGTTCTGTGGGGTGGCGACCGGCGGTGAGATCTTTTTGCGAGATGCGCCGGTGAAAGAGATGGATGCGGTTCTTCGTCTTGCAGAGCGGATGGGGGCACAGTGTACCGGTGCGCAGGATGGTCTTTATGTCCAGGGTCCCCGGCGTTGCATTGCACCGTCGCATATTGTGACCGGCGTTTATCCCGAATTCCCCACGGATCTTCAGTCCGTCGCGCTGGCGACGTTGACAAGGGGAGAGGGTACCTGTATTGTGGAAGAGAGAATTTTTGAAAATCGGTTTCGAATTGTGGAACCCCTGAAAAAAATGGGCGCAGATATTGTCTGTGTTCCCGAAAAACAAATTGCGGTGGTCAAGGGTGTGGACCGTCTGGTCGGAACGAGTGTGGAAGTAAAGGAACTTCGGGGAGGGGCGGCACTTTTGCTGGCGGCTCTGATGGCGGAGGGGATGACCTGCGTCAGCGGCTGTACCTACATCTATCGCGGATATGAGAACATCTGTAGAGACTTAAGAGCGTTGGGAGCGCGGATTGTCAGTGTATAAAAGCGGGAGAAAAGTCGGCGGATTCGTCATACTGATCTTAATATTGATTGCATGTATTCTGGGGGGGCTTCTCTATCTTCGGGAGACATACACGGTACAGACCGTGTATGTGGAAGGAAATGTGCATTATACGGAGGAGGAGATCCGCTCGATTGTGATGGACGGACCGCTGGGGGACAATTCCCTGTATCTATCCCTGAAATACAAGCAGAAGGGGGTCGAGAATATTCCCTTCGTGGATGTGATGGATGTCCGTATTCTGGCGCCGGACACGATCAAGATTACGGTATATGAGAAAGCGCTCACGGGCTGCATCAAATACATGGACACATATATGTATTTTGACAAGGACGGATACCTGGTGGAAAATTCCGGTATTCGAACGGAAGGGGTACCTCAGATAACAGGGCTTTCTTTTGACTATATGGTACTGGGGGAGCAGCTTCCGGTTCAGAATGAAGAGATCTTCGAACAGATTCTCAACATCACGAAGCTTTTGTCCAAATATCATCTGACTACGGACAAGATCCATTTTCAGGAGTCGGGTGAGATTACGCTTTATTTTGACCGGATCAAGGTGATGTTGGGCAAAGACAGCGACAGTCTGGAAGATAAGTTTATGCGGCTTCCGGAATTTTTGGACAACCTGCAGGGAAAGAGCGGTATCCTTCATATGGACAGTGCCGAAAGTAACGGAAAATACACCTTTAAACCGGATTGACGGAAAACGAAATTTTCATTGCAGAATTGTAAAAACTGGTTGATTATTTTTGAAAATGATTATATGATAGACTATATATGGATTTCGTAAGGAGGATTAACCCTTGATAGAGCTTAAGACGAACGAGGCTGACGCTGCTGCCAAGATTATTGTAGTTGGCGTGGGCGGCGCAGGTAATAACGCTGTAAATAGAATGATTGATGAAAATATAAACGGAGTGGAGTTCATCGGAGTAAACACGGACAAGCAGGCACTCCAGCTGTGCAAGGCGCCCAAGTGCATCCAGATCGGTGAGAAGCTGACCAAGGGACTTGGTGCCGGAGCAAAGCCCGAGATCGGCGAGAAGGCCGCGGAGGAGAGCGCAGAGGAGATCTCTGCAGCGATAAGCGGTGCCGATATGATCTTCGTTACCTGCGGAATGGGTGGCGGAACCGGAACCGGTGCAGCACCGGTCGTTGCAAAGCTCGCCAAGGAGATGGGAATTCTTACCGTCGGAGTTGTCACCAAGCCGTTTCGTTTTGAGGCAAAGGCGCGCATGGCGAATGCCCTTGCCGGAATTGAGCGCATTAAGGAAAACGTCGACACCCTGATTGTGATTCCCAACGATAAGCTTTTAGAGATCGTTGACAGACGTACGACAATGCCTGAGGCACTTAAGAAAGCAGATGAAGTCTTACAGCAGGCTGTTCAGGGTATTACCGACCTGATCAATGTACCCGCAATCATCAATCTCGACTTTGCGGATGTGCAGACGGTAATGAAGGACAAGGGAATTGCCCACATCGGTATCGGCGAGGGCAAGGGCGATGACAAGGCGATGCAGGCAGTTAAGATGGCGGTTGAAAGTCCCCTTCTTGAGACGACGATTACCGGCGCTACCCATGTTATCATCAATGTGTCCGGAGACATTGCTCTGGCGGACGCTGCGGACGCCTCCGATTATATTCGTGAGCTGGTCGGCGACGATGTCACCATCATCTTTGGTGCAATGTATGACGAGACCAGATCCGACAGCTGCTCCGTAACCGTGATTGCAACCGGTTTGGAGGATACCAATGCAACCGCAACGGTTCAGAACAGAATGGGAGCAGGTACCGCTTACAGATCTGCTACTTCCCACATTACTACCCCCAGTTCCCTGAAGGGGGTTGGTCTTCAGGGCACAGCAGCAACTGCAGCAGGAACGGCAGGTACAGCCGGTGTCACCTTTACACCCGGTGCGAAGCCGGCTACGGGAATTCAGAGACCCGGTGATATCAAGAGCAATGTCGGCGAGAGACCGCTGAAGATTCCTGATTTTCTTCAAAAGAAATAGCATCCGGTACATAGAGTTGAAGGTATCGGTAAAAGAGCCCGGTGTGAGGGATTTTCGTGGTAAATGCGAAGATCCGTTGCATCGGGTTTTTCTGTCTTTGTCGAATTCGGACATAAGAAATATTCTGAACCCTTCTGGTTTTTGACAAAATCCATTCGAATCAAACTTTATAATGATTATGAAAGGCGGTAGGGAGCGAAATGTATTATGAAATCTATGCCGACAGCCTCTTTTTGATCAACTTCGTCATGAATCTGTATCTCCTGATCCTGGTGAACAGAAGCCTGTTCTGCACTGCCACGCACAGCAGGCTGGTCCTCGGAGCAGTATCGGGGGCAATGGGAAGCTTACTTCCGTTTGTGATTCCCGGAATCGATTTATGGCGCACTGTGATCATCGGACTGGCGGGAACCGCAGCGATGCTTTGGGTGACGTTTCGACCGAAGACGTTACAGGCATTTGTTGATACCGGGGTGCGACTTTTCTTGTATTCGCTTCTGCTGGGGGGCGGTCTGCTTCTGATCTATAAATTCATACTGCCTTTCGGAGACGGTATTCTGCATCTTGCGGGAGTGCTTGCGGGAGAGACGATTTTGTTTGGGGGAATCTTTATGCTGCTGCGCAGATTGCGTAAGCGTCAGGACATCTGCCGTGCAACACTGGTACAAAAGGGTGCTTCGATCACGGTAACAGCCCTGGTTGATTCCGGAAACAGTCTGTATGAACCTGTCAGCGGAAAACCGGTCTGCATCATTGA
>CAMAGI010000113.1 GCA_945833775.1 uncultured Lachnospiraceae bacterium | reverse complement strand
AAGTGTAAGGATGTAATCAACCTTCGCGACTGCAAAAAACTGGGAAAGGTCTGCGATATGGAGATTGATGAATGTACCGGACGCATCTGTAAGATCATGGTTCCCTGCGGTGAAAAAGTGTTGAGTTTCCTGCGCTGTGAGCCGGATATTACGATTCCCTGGTGTGACATAAAGCAGATCGGTCCGGACATTATTTTGGTTGACATTTGCAAATAAATCCCCTATAATAAAAATAACGGGTGATTGTTAATCATTCCAAACGGCAGAAAAGTGGGGGAAACAAAAGCATGAAGTGTCCTTTTTGCAGTCATGAGAATACAAGGGTGATCGATTCGAGACCGGCGGAGGATAATAACTCCATTCGGCGCCGCCGCGTGTGTGACGAATGTGGGAAACGGTTTACCACCTATGAGAAGATCGAGACGATCCCGTTGATTATCATCAAGAAGGATAATAACCGTGAGACCTATGACAGGGCGAAGCTGGAAGCAGGTGTGCTTCGGGCATGTCACAAGCGCCCGGTCAGTGCGCAGCAGATCACGACTCTGATTGATGAGGTGGAAAACGAGATTTTCAATCTGGAGGAGAAGGAGATCCCCAGCCAGACGATCGGTGAGCTGGTCATGAATAAGCTGAAGGCGCTGGATATGGTTGCCTATGTGCGTTTTGCATCCGTGTACAGGGAATTCAAGGATATCAACACCTTTATGGATGAGTTAAAGAAAGTTTTAAAATAAACTAATCTATTCTCAAAATTGCCCGATAAAATAAGTGAGGGCAGTTCAGAAAGCGACAAGGAGGTGAGCGAATGGGTATTGGCGGAATCGGAGATTACAGCAGCATATTATCCAATTACAGAATACCGGTTATTCCGACCGTAAGTGTGGAGGAAGTGAGACGTCAGACCGAGCAGAATGCAGCGGTGGTGTCACCTGCCACGGAGCCCGTTTCGTCTGCGACATCTGCGGTTGTTCGCAAACCGGATGCGGCGCTGGAAGACATTTCGCTAACCTTTAACCGACAGGATGATTTCGGTTATATCGGATCGGAGAGCGACATTCGCTCACTCGACATGGAGAAAGCTATCTCTGATATGCGTAAGGATGAAGTATTGCAGCAGTATCAGTATTTCGTGGGAAGCGCAAGAGCCATTCTGGACAACCCGGACGGTACGGTGATCGCGAAGTTCTGATGCAACAATTCCATAACAGAAGCTATTTTACGCCTCCTTCGGTTAGCATAGGTCCTTCCGGAGGAGGCGTATTTTTATCGGACGAAAGAGGTGCGTTTCAGAAAGCGCGCCAGACAGAAAAAATAGAGGAAGCATTGGAGGAGCTGTCCGGCGAGAATCCCCCAGAGGTAGCCGGTTATGCCGACCCGGGGTACCGCCAGAAACACGAAACACAGGCGCAGTACAAGGCAGACCACATTCATGGCGAAAATCTGCCCTGCCATTCCAAGCCCCTGAAGGATGCTGGACAATGTGGTATCCAGATAGATAAAGGGGCAGATAAAGCTTAAGTTTCGGATAAAATGACCTGCGAGAGGACTGTTGAAGAGGTTGGCGCCCACCCATTTCCCGCTGACAAGGAAGACGACCATACAGGAAAACCCCATGAGAAAACAGTATTTTACGGTGAGCAGGGTACTCTTGTACACAGCTTTCAGATTGCCGGCAGCATAGTTTTCGGAGATGGTGGGAAGAAGCAGCACCGCCACAGAGCCTGTGATTGCGTTCGGGAAATAGATGAGCGGCACAGCCATACCGGTGAGAACCCCGTAGACACTTAAGGAGGTTGCGGTGTCGTACCCATAGAGGCGAAGTCTGGCAGGGATGGAGACGGATTCCACACTCTGCAGGAAGTTTAGGATCATGCGATTGGCGGTGAGGGGAAGTGCGGTTGCCAACAATCCGGCGTAAGTACTTTTCTGTCCCCGGATACCGGAGCGGGCGAATGGTCTTAGAAATCCACTGTGCGAAGAGCCCGCATCTGCGCAAAAAAACTGCAGTGCAATCAAGCTGATTGTCATGGATACGACTTCCCCCAGCAACAATCCGTAGACGGCGTTATTAACGGAAGGGGATTCCCCGCGACGCAGTGCACCCGCCGAGAGAAGATAGACACAGCCGACTCTGGAAAGCTGTTCCAGCAATTGGGACAGCGCCGGTACGGCTGTCCTTTTGTGACCGTAGAAATAGCCGTTGATACAGGCATGTACGGCGACAGGTGGAAAGGAGAAGGCCAGAATGCGAAGCATATGGGTGCAGCGCGGCTCCATTAAGAGGTTTGCCGCAATAAAATCAGCCATGTGATAAGTGATGATCCCGCAGACTGTGGACAGCGGGAGAGTGATGCTGAGTCCCGCAAAGAGCGGACGCAGACCGTGACCTTTAGTCTGCTCAGCCACCAGTTTGGAGAGGGCGGTTTGATAGCCCGCAGCACACAGGGAGAAGGAGAGAGCCAATACGGGACTTATGAGCTGGTAAATGCCCATTCCCTCCTCGCCGAACAGCCGGGACAGATAAATGCGGTAAAAGAAACCGATGATACGGGTGATGAAGCCGGTGACGGTCAAAATCAGAGCACCGGTGATGATCGGATGCCTGCTGATGGAAAGCTTTTTCGGTTTTTTCAAATAAGCCACCTGGTAAAGTGGTTTGTAAAATGTATATTTCGCATACAAAGTTGACAGAACAGAAATTGAGTGGTATATTAGTCTCATGCAATTCCTAGCAAAATACTATGAAATAAAGAAAGAAGGATAATCATGATCTATTTGGATAATGCGGCAACGACGAAGACGGCACCGGAAGTGGTGGAGGCGATGCTGCCTTATTTTACGGAAATGTACGGCAATCCCAGCACCATATATTCCCTGGGCAGCGAGAGTAAAAAGGCGGTCAATTCCGCTCGAAGAATCCTTGCCGAGAGTATCGGAGCCAAAATGGAGGAAATCTATTTTACGGCCGGTGGAAGCGAATCCGACAACTGGGCTATAAAGGCTGCAGCGGAAGCGTATTGTGCCAAGGGAAAGCACATAATAGTCAGCAGGATTGAACATCATGCTGTTTTGCATACCTGTGAATACCTTGAAAAAAGAGGATTTGAGGTAACCTATCTGGAGGTGGACAGGGATGGAATGGTGGATCCTGAGACCCTGCGAAAAGCCATCCGGCCGGACACAATACTGATCAGTATCATGTTTGCCAACAACGAGATCGGGACCATTGAACCGATTGCACAGTTGGGACAGATTGCACATGAAAACGGAATCTTGTTTCACACGGATGCAGTGCAGGCATATGGCCAGCTTCCCATCCGGGTGGATGAGATGAACATTGATATGCTCAGCGCCAGCGGACATAAACTAAACGGTCCCAAGGGCATTGGTTTTCTCTACATCCGTACCGGTGTGAAGATTGGCTCCTTCGTGCATGGCGGTGCGCAGGAGCGCAGACGCAGAGCGGGAACGGAGAATGTGCCGGGAATTGTCGGCCTTGGGGCGGCGGCAAAACGCGCCATGGAGAGGATGGAATCGAAGACTGAGACAGAGATTGCCCTGCGGGATTATCTGATCGGGCGACTGGAGCGGGAGATTCCCTACTGCCGCTTAAACGGACATCGGACCAGGAGACTGCCCAACAATGTGAATGTTTCGTTCGATTATATAGAAGGAGAATCCATGCTGATTATGCTGGACATGAAGGGAATCTGCGCCTCCAGCGGGTCGGCCTGCACCTCCGGATCGCTGGACCCCTCACATGTGCTTCTTGCAATCGGTCTGAAGCATGAGCAGGCCCATGGGTCCCTGCGCATTACACTCTCCGAGGAGAACACGCGCGAGGAGATGGATATTGTGGTGGACGAGCTGAAGCAAATTGTGCAGAGATTACGGGATATGTCACCTTTGTATGAAGATTTCATTAAGAAAGAGAAGGCAAAGGATTGAGCGGAGTTAAGAAGAGAGGAGTGGATTGATTATGTACAGTGAAAAGGTTATGGATCATTTCCAGAATCCCCGCAACGTAGGAGAGATTGAGAATGCAAGCGGTGTGGGTACAGTGGGAAATGCGAAGTGTGGAGACATCATGCGTATGTTTCTGGACATAGATGAGAATGGAGTTATCCGGGATGTGAAATTTAAGACATTCGGGTGCGGCGCGGCGGTTGCTACCAGCTCCATGGCAACGGAACTGGTCAAGGGAAAGACCATCGACCAGGCGATGCAGGTGACCAACAAAGCCGTTATGGAAGCCCTGGATGGTCTTCCCCCGGTGAAGGTGCACTGTTCATTGCTGGCAGAGGAGGCAATCCATGCGGCTCTCTGGGATTATGCCCAGAAGCAGGGAATAGAGATCGAGGGTTTAAAAAAGCCTAAGGCGGATATTTCGGAAGAGGAGCCGGAGGAGAATTATTGATTGCTGTTTCCTTCTTCCCAAAATGTGCTATAATACGTGCAGAGAAAAACAAGCGGCGCCGCAGGCGACATTTGTTTTTCCTGGGCGTATTACCGAGAAAAAGAGAAGGAATAGGATAAATGGCAAAGAAGGTTGTTGTGGGGATGTCCGGCGGAGTGGATTCCTCAGTGGCTGCACTTTTATTGAAAGAACAGGGATATGATGTGATCGGTGTCACCATGCAGATCTGGCAGGATGAGGATCCCTGTCGACAGGCGCAAAACGGCGGGTGCTGTGGATTGTCGGCGGTGGAGGATGCGAGGGCAGTGGCACAGGTCCTTGACATTCCTTATTATGTCATGAATTTTAAAGAGCGTTTTCGCAGGGATGTCATGGACTATTTTGTAGAGGAATATTTGCAGGGGCGTACGCCCAATCCCTGTATCGCCTGCAACCGCTTTGTGAAGTGGGAGGCTCTCCTTAAACGGAGTATGGAGATCGGGGCAGATTACATTGCAACCGGACATTATGCCCGGATTGACCGACTCCCCAACGGAAGATTTTCCGTCCGAAACAGCGTGACGGCAACCAAGGATCAGACCTATGCACTCTACAATCTGACCCAGGATCAGCTTGCGCACACCCTGTTGCCTGTTGGAGATTTTACCAAGGATGAGATCCGCAGGATGGCGAAAGAGGCGGGGCTTAACGTGGCATCCAAACCGGACAGTCAGGACATTTGTTTTATTCCGGATGGTGATTATGCGGCATTTATCGACCGGGAAGCAAAAGACCGCGTGCCCGGACCGGGGAACTTCGTGAACGGAAAGGGAGAGATTCTGGGTCGTCACAAGGGAATTACGCATTATACCGTGGGACAGCGAAGAGGGCTCGAGATTGCCATGGGAAAGCGCGTCTTTGTCACACAGATCAAGCCGGAGACGGATGAGGTTGTGCTGGGGGATAATGCGGAGGTATTCACCGAGACGGTGTTGTGCGGAAACTTGAATTTTATGGCGGTGGAGGATTTTGGAAAACCCATGCGGGTGAAGGCAAAGATCCGCTACAATCACGGCGGTGAGTTCTGCCGGATCGAACGGGTGGAAGAGAATCGGATTCTTTGCTCCTTTGAAAAGCCTGTCCGGGCATCCACGCCGGGACAGGCCGTTGTGTTCTACGATGGGGAATATGTACTGGGGGGCGGTACCATCATCCGTTAAACTTACGTCCGGTATATATGCGGTAGCGAAGAACTCCCATGACGGAAGTGAGGCTCCATGTGAGACCGGTAGTCAACCAGATACCCCAGAAACCGACGAAGGGGATGCCGGTCAAAGGCTTCGCAAATCCAACACGTCCACAGACCTCAACGATGCCGGAAAGAAGAGGAAAACGAGTGTCGCCGGAGCCGTTTAGTACACTTCTTGTGACATGAATGATTCCGAGCGGAATATAAAAGAGAGCGGTCAGGCGGATGCCGACGGAGCCGATCGCGATGACTTCCGCCTCTTTTGTGAAGAGGCGCATAATCCCGTTGCTGAAACCGAACGCTATAGGCAACATAAAGAGGGCGAAGCCCAGGGCGAGTAAAAGTCCTGTGCGGAACCCTTTTTTTACACGGTCACTGTTACCGGCACCGATGTTCTGACCGGTGAACGTTGCCACTGCCATGCCCAGTGAAGCAAAAGGCTGCTGGACCAACTGTTCATAGCGGTTGCCGGCTGTGAAGGCAGCGACGACCGTGGCACCGAAACTGTTGACAACGCTCTGTAGGACAATGATGGAGAGCGAGATCATAGAAGTCTGCAGCGCCAGTGGAACCCCATAAGAGAAGCAGCGCTTTATCAGGTCGCGATCCGGCTTCCAGAATTCTTTCGGCAGTCGGAAATATTCCACACGGCGTGCCACATATGCGATGCAGCCTAAGGCAGAGAAGCCCTGCGCCAGAACCGTTGCGAAACCGACACCGAAGACACCCCAAGAGAAAACCAACACAAAGAGAAGATCTAAGAACACGTTGAGCACACTGGAAATAATCAGGAATACCAGCGGAGTGCGGGAATTGCCAAGGGCGCGCAGAATGGATGCGATTCCGTTGTATGCAGACAGTGTGACCATGCCGGCGCAGTAGACGCGCATATAAAGCACTGCATCTGGTAAAATTTCAGGAGGGGTGTTCATCATGCGCAGGACGAAAGGAGCGGACAGATAACCGAGAGTACCCATGGTCAGTGAGGTGGCGCCCATGAGATAGAAACAGGAGACGATACTTTTCCGCACCATACGGTCATCACGGGCTCCGAAAAACTGCGAGATAATGATGCCGATACCATTGCTTAACCCGTTACAGAGCGAGAAAAACAAAAAGTTAATGGAGCCCGTAGCACCTACCGCACCCAGCGCATTGGTGCCGACAAACTGGCCGACTACCATGGAGTCGACCATATTATAGAATTGTTGGAACAGGTTTCCGCAAAGAAGCGGAAGGGCAAAGGAAAGCATCAGAGAGATCGGCTTTCCCTCGGTCATATTGTATTCTTTTGCTGGTCTCATAGAAGATCCTCAAGTTTTAATCTACAGACGGATGAATTCGGGAGTGCGTTTCTCAAACACAGTTATGTAGCGGAAGCCGCATTCCAGAAGGACATCCCTTGCACGGTCGAAATAATCCGCGATATGTCCGGTGTCATGGGAGTCGCTGCCGACGGTGACGACTTCACCGCCCAATTCCCGGTAACGTTTCAAGACCCCCATACAGGGATGGAGATCCCGCATACCTTTCTTCAAGCCTCCGGTGTTAACTTCGATTCCCTTTTCCTTGTCGATCAGTGTCTTTAGAATTTCATCAAAAATATCCCGATATTTTTCATAGGAATATTCAGTGTCCCTGGTTTTGCCGTAGCGCACCACGTAATCCAGATGCCCATAGACATCAAAATTATCAAACTGCCGGATATTGGCGAGCTCGGATTCAAAATACTCGCGGTAAGCCTGGGCATCGCTTCTTCCCTCATAAAAGGAGGGGTAGTAGGGATCGCGGCCGTTGCAGACATGGGAGGAGGCAATGACAAAATCGTATTCGTGGGCGCGCGCAAAGACGGCGTTCTCGCGGAAAACCTCAGGCTGCAGACCCAATTCCACTCCGAACAGAATGCGGATGCGGTCGCCGTATTTATGGCGAAGCTTTAACAGCTCATACAGATACTGATCCGTGTTCAGCAGGAAGATATCGCCCGGTCCGTCGGGCGAATCCGGATATGCGAAATCATTGTGCTCGGTAAAACACATGGTGGTAAGTCCCAGTTCAATCCCTCTTTGGATCATTTCTTCCATGGGGGTGTGGGAATCACCGGAAAAAGAACTGTGTAAGTGACAATCTGCTGTAATCGGCATCGGTTTTCCTCTCTTCCTTATAAAATATCTCCCATTTCGGAAAAGTGTTCCTGAATGAATTTGCATATTTGAATCAGAACACGCTCTCGCTTCGTAAAAAGCGTAACGGTACTAAATTCGCAATAAATTGCTCATTAAGTGCCGACGCTTTTTAAGAGTTCTGATTCGAATAGCAAAATTCATTCTTAGCAACACA
>CAMAGI010000112.1 GCA_945833775.1 uncultured Lachnospiraceae bacterium | reverse complement strand
TCATCCAGAAATTCGGAGACATCCTCCTTTAAGACGAATACTCTATAGTAGAGGCTTAAGGATTCGAAGAGCTCACGGCGCTTCTTCCTCACTTCGGAAACCATCAGTCCGCTGCTGATCTCATCGTAGTAGATGTCATCATCATCTGCGTTGGTCTCCAGCAGGATGCTGCCGTCCTCATCAAAGGAAATGGTGAACACGCCTCCCACCTCCTCGGTAAAAAGCACGCACAGGATATGCAGTTCATCCTTGATTGCCTGCGGCAGGCCGTTAAACTGCTCATTGAAATAGTATTTCATCTCATACGCATTGGCTCCACAGAGCACGGTCTTCTTCTCTTCCACACTAACCTCCATTTCACAGACGCTCCAGCGTCGAAGGGGTCGCAAGAAAAATTTCCGATTCGTCTTGCGGCTTAGACATACCCGTAGATACCGCGAACCGACACCTCTCCGGCGAACACCTCGGTGACACTTCCGTCCGAAAGTTCCACCAGCAACTCTCCGGATTCGTTAATCCCCCGGGACAAGCCGGTATATTCTCCCTTGGGATCCAGCACACGCACCTGCCTGCCGCAGTTGACAAGCAGCCCGTTGTACTCCTCCCGAAGTTCCTTTAGATCCAGCGTCTTACAGAAACGGGCATAGTATTTCTCATAGGCTTTCATGACATTGGCAACCAGTTCTGCACGGGGAACCGGCTGTCCGCACACCTCCTGCAGACTGGTGGCGGTTGCGGCGATCTCGGGAGCAAATTCCTGCAGTCCCACATTGATTCCCACACCGATCACAACATAATGTATATAATTCTGCTCCACGCTCATCTCCGTGAGCATACCGCAGATTTTCTTTCCGTCTGCCACAATATCGTTGGGCCATTTTATTCCGGTTTGCACACCGCAGGTTGCGCGAATTCCCTCCACCACCGCAAGGGCCATGATCAGAGTCACCATGGAAGCCTTGTCCGGCGCATAATCCGGTTTTAAAATCAGTGTAAAATAAACATTGGTACCGGCAGGGCTGTTCCAGCTTCTTCCGCGTCTCCCGCGGCCTGCCGTCTGCTTGTCCGCAACAATCAGCGCACCTTCACCGGCTCCGTTCTCGGCATCCAGCTTGGCCTGCAGATTGGTGGAATTGACGGTTTCGTAAAAGGTCACGGGGTGTCCTGCCCACTCCGTCTCCATCCGGCTCTCCAATTCATGCTGCCCGAACACCTCATCCTCCGCGGTCAACAGATACCCTCTGTTTTGCACAGCCTCAATGGCATATCCTTCTTTTTTCAACTGATTGATTGCTTTCCAGACGGCGGTGCGGGACACACCGAAGTGCTCACACAATTCCTGTCCGGACACATAATCTCCCCGCTCACGCAGGAGCGCCAAAATCTCTGCTTTCATACTCCGTTACCCTTATTCAGGTATGGCACATTAAACAAGTGTTGCGTACATCACTGCCTTGATCGTGTGCATGCGGTTCTCAGCCTCCTCAAATACCAGAGACTGTGCCGATTCAAATACCTCGTCCGTCACTTCCATCTCGGAAATACCAAAGCGCTCACCCATCTGTGCGCCGATCTTGGTCTTAAGGTCATGAAAAGCGGGCAGGCAGTGCATGAAGATCGCATTCTCATCGGCGTTGTCCATTGCCGCTTTGTTCACCTGATAAGGAGAGAGCTCGCGAATGCGCTCCTCCCAGACTTCATCGGGCTCACCCATGGATACCCACACATCCGTATAGATCACATTTGCACCGGCAGTTCCCGCATCTACGTCCTCCGTCAGGGTAATGCTTCCGCCGGTCTTCGCCGCAATCTTTTCACAGGTTTCCACAAGAGCCTTATCCGGGAAATACTTTGCAGTAGTACAAGCCGTAAAATGCATGCCCATCTTTGCACATGCAACCATCAGGGAGTTGCCCATGTTATAGCGCGCATCTCCCATGTAGGTCAGTTTTATGCCCTTCAGATAACCGAAGTGTTCCCGTATGGTGAGCAGATCCGCAAGCATCTGGGTGGGGTGGAATTCGTTGGTAAGCCCGTTCCAAACAGGCACCTTGGAATACTCTGCCAGCTCCTCCACGATGGATTGCTCGAAGCCGCGGTATTCAATCCCCTCAAACATTCCCGCGAGAACGCGGGCGGTGTCCGCGATACTTTCCTTTTTGCCGATCTGGGAACCGGTAGGATCCAGATAGGTACAGCCCATTCCAAGATCGTGCGCAGCAACCTCAAATGCACATCTGGTTCGGGTACTGGTCTTCTCGAAGATCAGCGCAACATTCTTGCCGCGCAGGGTGTCCATGGGGACTCCCCTCTTTTTCTTGTCCTTCAGATCCGCTGCCACATCCAGAAGATAAACGATCTCCTCCGGTGTAAAATCCAACAGTTTCAGAAAGTCGCGTCCCTTTAAATCCATAATGTGCCTCCTCCAATATGTGCTTCGTTCATCGGTGTTTTCCGCAAAAGGAATAGTTACAATATACTTCAATTCCCCCGTTTTGACAACCCCCATGCACGGAAAAAGCCGGCTCCGTAAAAATCACCGGAACCGGCCTTACAAAACATTTCGTTCTTATTGAGGGCTACTTATTTGGAAGTCTCTTTCCATGCGGTCGCAAGGCTTGCAATTCCCTGGAGGTCTGCGGGAAGCAGGATGGTCGTCGCCTGGCCGTCTGCCACCTTCTCGAATGCTTCCAGGCTCTTGATCTTCAGAACCGCGTCGTCGGCGCCCGCCTCACGCAGCATCCGAATACCATCGGCATGTGCCTGCTGCACCTTCAGGATTGCCTCAGCTTCACCTTCTGCCTCACGGATCATCTTTTCCTTCTGAGCTTCTGCACGAAGGATTGCGGACTGCTTCTCAGCCTCTGCCTTCAGGATTGCTGACTCCTTCTGACCTTCTGCGGAGAGGATGCTTGCCTTCTTCTCACCTTCTGCACGCGTGACAGCCTCACGTCTCTCACGCTCAGCCTTCATCTGCTTCTCCATGGCGTTCTGGATCTCTGCGGGAGGAATAATGTTCTTCAGCTCCACACGGTTTACCTTGATTCCCCAGGGATCGGTAGCGATATCAAGTGCAGCGCGCATCTTGGTATTGATGGTCTCACGGGAGGTGAGGGTCTGATCCAGCTCCAGGTCACCGATGATATTACGAAGGGTGGTGGCAGTCAGATTCTCGATTGCCATCATGGGATTCTCAACACCGTAGGTGAAGAGCTTGGGATCCGTGATCTGATAGAATACAACGGTATCGATTCTCATGGTTACGTTATCCTTCGTGATAACGGGCTGAGGAGGGAAATCCGCAACCTGTTCCTTCAGATTGACACGTCTTGCAACCTTGTCAATGAAAGGAACTTTTACATGAAAACCAACGGACCAGGTTCCCTGGTAGGCTCCCAGGCGCTCAATTACATATGCCTGAGCCTGGGGTACGATCTTCAGGCAGGACACTGCCAGCCAAAGAAGTACGATAAGTAAAGCTACAAAAATAATCCACATGTTGAACCTCTTTCTGCGCTGTAGTGTGACAGCACGCACTTATTATACGCTCCTTGGAGCAAATTTACTTTTGTATTGCAGGTTGATCCTCCTGCACGATCAGCTTTACACCGTTGATGGCAACCACGCGGACCACAGTGCCCTCCTTTAGGATCACCCGGTCGTCCTGGGTTCTGGCGCTCCACTCCTGACCGCCCACGGTCACCTGGCCCACACCATGTATATTGTCGATCTCGCTGATCACAATCGCCTGACGTCCCACCAGACTCTCCACATTGGTCTTCACGCGATCCTTGTTAAAGTATTTCACCGCGATCGGTCTGGTAAACAGAAGCAGTACCAGAGAAACCACCACAAACAGAACAACCTGCAGCCAGATCGGTGCACCGATTGCCGTCGCCAGGACTGCGATCAAAGCACCGCCGCCGAACCAGATTGTCGTAAGTCCCATGGTTGCGACTTCAATACCGATACACAGAATCAGAAGAACCAGCCAGAAAATCATCATTTCATTCACTTCTACACTTCCTCTCCCAATGCTTGATTTATTTCTTGCTCTTTTAGTTTACTACATATTACACGGAACGGCAATCGCTTTATGCGCACGTTACGGCAAAATATCGTGCTGCGGTGTGGAAATCGTGCTCCGCCGGGCGCACCCATAAAAAAGGGACAGCCTTTCTACGTGGCTGTCCCTTGCGCGCGCTGATTTCGCCGCGTTGTCTCTTGTGTTATTTACGTCCTAATAGAACACATGGTGGCCGATAATAATGCCCTCGCGCGTTCCGTTGTCACGTCGAAAATGTGTGCAGTCCCCTACGTTGGACACTCCGGAAAGTGCTTCCTGTGCAGCCTCCACACAGCTTGCCTTGATCTTGCCGGATTCATATACTGCGTTGACTTTGCCGTTCATGGCGGGAGTAAACTGTCCGGATGCATAGATTACACCATGGATTGAATCGGGATATGCCGCACTTCTGACACGGTTCAATACGACGGCGCCAACAGCCACCTGGCCCTCATAGGGCTCGCTTCCCGCCTCGCATTGGATCAGTGCCGCGAGCAACAGCGTCGTGTCTGCATCCGTGGTATACTGACCGTAGTTCACATGTCGCTTTGCTTCCCGCTCCGCTTCTTCTCGGGCTTTGATCTCTTCTATCGTCTCACCCGAGTCAATCTGATAATCCAGAATGATATACTCTGCGGAAACATAGCCGTCCTGGCCCTCGTAATCAATGCAGACCCAATCTTCCTCACTTCCGCTGATTACTTCCACAATTTCTCCCTTCGGAAGCAGCCCCAGACGTCTGGCATCACTGCTGCCCTCCGCGCGCACATAGAGTGCATCGGCGTCAATTGTGGCAATCATTCTACCCACATCATCCGCAAGTGCCCGTGCATCCTCGCCGAACAGCAGGTATTCATCACTGGCCCAGCCGATGATGTTGCCGGATTGAAGCTTGGTCCAGCCGTCCCTTCTCTCGATGATGGTACCGCCGCAGTCCCTGTACAGCTTTCCCACCTTGGCAGAATCCTCGTTGGGCTCCATGCGCACATTCAGGGCGTTTTTGACATTCGCCATCACCAGAGAGGATTCCTCCTCTTCGGGCATCTCAAGGGACAAATGCAGTTCTCTTGCGGTGGCATTGATAAGCTCGGTGGTATCCAGACTGCCGGGATCCAGAATCGGTGCAACACCGCCGCTGAAGTTTTCCATATTGTATCCCGTTCCCGCGCATGCAGGAAGTTCCGCATTCAGGAACAGGATAAACGCCACAACAGCACCCGCTAAAGATAGCAGGATGCCCCGGCGGCGGGAATCCTTTCTGCCTTGTATCATAATTCTCCTCGTCTCCATTTACCTCGCGGGAAGAGTACCGTGGGTTCTTTCCGCTTCGCTCAGAACCTCCCGCTTTGCGGGTTCTTTCCGCTTCGCTCAGAACCTTCCGCTTTGCGGGTTCTTTCCGCTTCGCTCAGAACCTTCCGCTTTGCGGGTTCTTTCCGCTTCGCTCAGAACCATTCGCAAATCGGCATTGGAAATGCCGATTTTGCTCATATTTGGCTCTCGCCAAATATCCGTGTGAACAGGCACGTTCGCGAATGCAAGTATTCGGAAGCGTGTCTGTTCACACGGATGCTTGGTTCTGAGCGGGTATATGTTACAAATTTATTAAGAATATTACGATAGATATAATAACAAAAGCAAAAATTATTGTCAAGTAATGGGAATTTGTCCGTTTTTTACAAGGTTTTACAGGTTTCGGGATTTCTCAATGCATGCCTCCACTGCGTCCATAACTGCCGCGCGGAAGCCCTTTTCTTCCAGCACTTTGACGGCTTGTATCGTTGTGCCGCCGGGGGAACACACCATATCCTTGAGTTCTCCGGGATGTTTCCCGGTCTCCAGCACAAGTTTTGCGCTTCCCAGAACTGCCTGCGCCGCGAACTCATAAGCCTGTGCACGGGGCATTCCCTCCGCCACAGCTTCATCTGCCATCGCCTCTATGAATAAAAATACATAAGCGGGGGAGCTTCCGCTGACACCAACAACCACGTCCATCAAACGCTCCGGAACCACACTTGCGGTACCAAAGGAACGGATCAGACTAAGTGCTGTATCAAGCTCCTCTGCGGTCACACACTCGGCAGCGCATACTCCTGTGCAGCCCTCCAGCACAAGGGCGGGTGTATTGGGCATGCAGCGAACGATCTTGCACTTGCGGCCAAACTCATTTTCCAGCCACGAAATGCTTTTTCCGGCTACAATGCTGACGATGATCGTGTCTTCTCTTACGCAGTCCCTGATCTCGCGAATGACATCACCCACGAAAATAGGTTTCACTGCGAGAAACAGAATGTCCGCCTTTTTTGCCGTCTCGCAATTGTCCGGTGTCACGGCAATTCCATACTGCTTTGCAATTTTCTCCCTTGCCGCCTGAGAGGGTTCCGAACCGATCACATCCTGTGCCTGTGCAACCTCCTTGCGAAGGATACCGCCGATGATCGCCGTCGCCATATTACCAAGTCCGATAAATCCGATTTTCATAACCTGTCTCTCCTTATCCTTTCTATTTTGCATGATCCTTGATACTTTACTTATTCATTTTCTGTCTCGCGATGCCCTACGACCCCGATTTGTGCTACCCTTTCGAAAAAGCACTCCCGATAACCGTTATTTCACATTGATTCCGCGAATAATCATTGTTATGGAAGTACTGGTATCCCACTGTTTTTCCCCTTTTCTGTACAACTCTATGCGAGAATCAAATTTTGCATTTATACGATCAATCACGCTGTCTGTCGCCTCTGCCTTTGACAATTGGACCGCTTCCAGTTCGGAGGCCCGCTCGGCATTGATCATATTCTCTGCCATTTGAGGTGGGTATTTCGGATGATCCGGTGTTAAATCGATTACCGCATATCCGGTGGAAACATTCGCAAATCCATTGCTTTCCATTACTATTGGAAGTTCTCTTTCGGTCATACTGTATTTTCCGACCGCATACTTTTCCAGGACATTATCTCCGTCTGAAACACGATCCCAGAATTCTTTTTCTGTGTCTGTCATTTTGAGGCATTCCGCCGGTTGTCTAACACCTTTTCTCGCGGATAATACCAGGCATACGCCATTGTTTTTCAACACTCTTTTCTGCTCCGCGTAGAACATTGCAGGCTCAATATGCTCACAAACAGTATTCGAAATCGTTACATCAAAAGAATCTGACTCAAACGGCAATGCTGTAGCATCGCCTTCCACAAATTCCACTCCCGCGATATTTTTCCTGGCATATTCGATAAAATTACTGTCCCGGTCAATTGCGACAATTTCCGCATTCGGATACCATCTATGTAACGCCTCCGCCAAAGCACCGGGGCCGCAACCGATTTCTAATATTCTCAGTTTTTTGCTCTTATCCAGCGAGAATAACCCCTCGTACTGTCGATAGAAAAAATCGTCAAATCTTAGTTTTCTGCTCAAATAGAGAGTCTTTATTCCCTGAATATTGTCCGACCAAATGTTGTTCATTTTCATCCACCTCCTCCTATTCCGGATCTTCTGTTTTCCAAATCTGCCATGACGATCCGGTCACTCGCACCCTCACTCAAGTCCGAAAGATGAGCCCTCAATCACAAAGCATCGTCTCAGGCTTACGTTTGAGCCGGGAGAATCAGCCCACGATCTTGTAACTGTCCTCAAGGCCTACACTTGGACTTGTAAAATAGGCCTGCAGATCAGATGCTTCAGTTCAGGCTGATTATTAGGCATGGAAAGTAGGCCTGCTAACCGCCTTCTGTAATCTAGGCCTATGTTCCTGCCCGAAAAGAAGGCCTACATCCCGGATTCCGCGTCCCGGGCCTATTCTCCTGCCTGATAAGAAGGCCTACATCCCGGATTCCGCGTCCCGGGCTTATTCCCCTGTCTGAAAAGAAGGCCCACATCCCGGATTCCGCGTCCCGGGCCTATTCCCCTGCCTGAAAAGAAGGCCTACATCCCGGATTCCGCGTCCCGGGCCTATTCCCCTGCCTGAAAAGAAGGCCTACA
>CAMAGI010000111.1 GCA_945833775.1 uncultured Lachnospiraceae bacterium | reverse complement strand
TATGCTTTAATCTGCGAATATGGAGAAACCTATGGCAGACTAAAGACAAAGGAGTATTATGGCGGTTTTGAAGAATTTCCCACAGTGGGCGATTTTGTAAGGATAGAATATATTCCGGGCAGTGACAGCAGAATCATTGCCACATTGCCCAGAAAAACTTTCTTTTCCAGACGTGACCCGGATGTGGGACGAGGAGAGCAGGTTGTAGCAGCCAATTTCGATTACGTGTTTATTATGCAGTCCCTGAATCAGGATTTTAATGAAAAGAGATTGGAGAGATATTTGACTCTTACCCTGCAGTCCGGTGCCGTCCCGGTTGTGGTGTTGACGAAAGCAGATTTGGTGGAGGAACAAGAACCATATATCAGATGCGTGGAGCGGGTTGCTCCGGGAGTAAAACTGCATGTGATCAGTACCAAGAGCGGATTGGGGATGGAGGAGTTGGAGGATTATTTAAAACCGGGAAATACGATTGCTTTCTTAGGGTCCTCAGGTATCGGAAAATCCAGTCTGGTAAATGCTCTGACGGGGCAGGAGCTGATGAGGGTAAACGGAATTCGTGAGAACGACAGTAAGGGACATCATACAACCACTCATCGACAACTGATTATGTTGAAGAACGGAGCCATGATAATCGATACACCGGGCATGCGTGAGCTGGGTATGTGGGACGTCTCTGAAGGATTGGGAGAGGCTTTTGCGGATGTGGAACAATATATTGGAAGATGCAGGTTCAGTAATTGCAGTCATTTGTCCGAACCGGGCTGCGCCGTCAAGGCAGCGATTGCGTCGGGTGAACTGCCAAGGGAACGTTGGGACAGCTATTGCAAATTGAAACGGGAGGCAAAATATTCCGATGCCAAGGATATTCGTATGCGAGAGAAACAGAAGCGGAATAAAGGATTTGTAAAAAAGAGTGACCGGTCAAAAAATTTATGTTATAAGTAGTGATATAAGCAAAATATTCTGAAGGTGTCGCGGTCCGCTGCGGCGACACCAAGCTGGAAATGGAGGAATGGAGATTAACATGAACAATTTGAAACAGATAACCAATCCATATCTGCCGTCCTGGGAGTATGTTCCGGACGGAGAACCCTATGTATTTGGAGATCGGGTGTACGTGTACGGCTCCCACGATCAGTTTAACGGGGATGTGTACTGTATGCTGGATTATGTCTGCTGGTCAGCTCCCGTGGACGATCTGGGAGACTGGCGCTATGAGGGTGTAATCTTCTGCAAGGATCAGGATCCGGCTAATGAAGATCTACAGGGCAATCTATATGCCCCGGCAGTGACCGTCGGTCCGGATGGAAGATACTATCTATATTATGTGCTCAGCAGTCACGGGATTGTGTCGGTTGCGGTGTGTGATGAACCGGCGGGAGCCTATGAATTTCTGGGCTACGTACATTACGCGGACGGAACCTTCCTGGGCAATGGACCCAAGGACGAGCCCCAATTCGATCCGGCGGTTCTGACCGAAGGAGAGAGAACCTATCTCTACACCGGTTTCTGCGGGGTGGGGGATAAATCGAGGCATGGAGCAATGGCGACGGTGCTTGGCCCGGATATGCTCACCATTGTGGAAGCACCGGTATTTATCGCGCCCTCAGAACCTTACAGTGCAGGTACCGGGTTTGAGGGACACGCATTCTTTGAGGCTCCCTCCATCCGCAAGAAGGGCGATCAGTACTTTTTTATCTACTCTTCCCAGTTGTTCCATGAACTGGCCTATGCCACCAGCACAAGTCCCACCGGCGGTTTCGCCTATCGGGGGGTACTTGTCAGCAACGGAGATCTGAACATCGACACCTACAAGCCGGCGCAAAAGCCCATGTGCTATTGTGCAAACAATCACGGCAGTATGGTTCAAATCAAGGAGGACTGGTACATCTTCTATCACAGACACACCAACGGAACCAACTATAGCAGACAGGGGTGCTTTGAGAAGCTGAAAGAGCGTAGCGACGGTCTGTTTGATCAGGCTGAGATTACTTCCTGCGGCGGTGTCAGACCCCTCAGAGGGGAGGGGGAGTATCCGGCATACCTGGCCTGCCATCTGTTCAGTGACCTGGATGTGACCTATATTCCCTGGTCCGGTTGGATGGATGATCGTTTTCAGAAGATCACCCAGGAGGGGAGAGACGGGGACGAGAATCTCGGTTATATCGCAAATATGCGTCCCGGGACCTCTGCGGGATTTAAGTATTTTGACTGTAAAAACATCACACGACTCTCCGTCTGTGGAAAGGGCTATGCCACCGGTGCGGTGGAGGTGCGCACTTCCTGGGACGGTGAAGTGATCGGAACGGTTCCCGTGGGATATGCCAATGTTTGGAAGACCACGACGGTGGATATGAGGATCCCTGACGGTGTAAATGCGTTGTATTTTACTTTCACGGGACAGGGGCACTGGCAGTTTCGGTCCTTTACCCTTCATGTGAGGGATGCGGAGCCCGTGACGGGTGAAGAAAGACAAGGGGATGCCTGAGATGAACATACTTACGCTGGAAAATATCACCCTGTCCTACGGCACGAGAAAGCTTTTTAACCGGACCTCTTTCTACCTGGAGGAGGGAGAGAAAGTGGGAATCGTCGGTATCAACGGCGCTGGTAAATCGACGCTCTTGAAGCTGATTGCCGGATTGGAGCAGGCGGATTCGGGACGTTTTGTCATGGCTAACAACCATGTTATAAAGTATTTGCCCCAGACGCCGGTATTTGAAGAGAATATGACGGTTTTGGAGGCTGCCCTGAAGGGAGCGGAAAGCAGTGCTCCAGGCGTCTCTAACTCCAAGCGGGCATCGGATGAGGATCAGATGTCGGCTGCGCGAGATACTGACGAGGAGAGCAGAATCGCGGAAGCCAAGAGTATGCTGACCAGACTGGGCGTGTATGATTTTTTACAGACCTGCGGGGCCCTGTCGGGCGGACAGAAGAAACGTCTGGCACTGGTCAATGTATTGCTTTCCCCGGCGGAAATCCTGGTTTTGGACGAGCCCACCAACCATCTGGACAGTGAGATGGCGGACTGGCTGGAGGAGCGTCTGAGAAACTATCGCGGTGCGGTGGTGATGGTGACGCATGACCGCTATTTTCTGGACAGTGTTGCAGAGCGTATTGTGGAAGTGGACAAGGGAAGTATTTATTCCTACGCAGCTAATTATTCCGGATTCCTGGAATTGAAGATGCAGCGTGAGGAGATGGAGCGGTCGACGGCAAAAAAGCGTGCCAATATCCTGCGCAATGAACTGGCGTGGGTGAGACGGGGCGCGCAGGCCCGTTCCACGAAGCAAAAGGCCCGGCTGGAGCGGTTTGAACAGATGAGTGCTCTGAAAGCCCCTGTTGAGGATGGGAGGGTGGAGCTTTCCTCCGTGTCCTCCCGTCTGGGCAGAACCACGGTGGAACTGCACAATATCTCGAAATCCTACGGCGAACGGACACTGATCCATGATTTTACCTACCTGTTCCTGCGTGATGATCGCATTGGATTCATCGGACCCAACGGCTGCGGCAAGTCCACATTGATGAAGATCCTGGCAGGGCTGGAACAGCCGGATGGCGGGGGAATTGTGCTCGGACAGACGGTAAAGCTGGGGTATTATGCGCAGGAAACCGACGAAACGATCATGAATCCCGCACAGAAGGTGATTGACTATATCCGGGATGTGGCAGAATTTGTGGAGACTCCGGAGGGGAAGGTCAGCGCCGTAAAAATGCTGGAAAAATTCCTCTTTGAGGGGGAGGATGTGTATGGGCAGCTGGGGAAGCTCTCCGGCGGGGAGCGCAGAAGACTGCATCTGTGCAGGGTGCTCATGCAGGCGCCCAATGTGCTGATCCTGGACGAGCCGACCAACGATCTGGACATCACGACCCTGCAGATTCTGGAGGATTATCTGGATCATTTTGCGGGAATTGTCATTGTGGTAAGCCATGACCGGTATTTTCTGGATCGCGTGGTGCGCAGAATTTTTGCTTTTGAGGAAAACGGAACCATCGCACAGTATGAGGGCGGCTATACGGATTATGCCCTGCGCAAAGCACAACAGCAGGTAAGCGAGGAGCCGGTAAGCGAGGAGCCGGTAAGCGGCCGGACGCCGGGAACCCGGGACAGGAACGGAAATGCCGGAAACGGAGACGAGGGCGCCGGGAAAGGCGGGAAAGTATCCGAAGCCGGAAGTTCCGGGAAGGATTGGAAGGCCGGTCAGAAAAAGAAACTGAAATTTACGTATCAGGAACAGAAGGAATACGAGAGCATTGAGGGGGAGATCGCCGGGCTGGAGGCAAGAATCGAGCAGCTTGAGGCAAAGATTCTGGACAATGCCAGGGATTTTGTGAAGCTTGGCGAGCTCACCGATGAGAAGAATGAAGCGGAAAAACAGCTGGAACAGAAGATGAACCGCTGGATGGAGCTGGAGGAGCTGGCAGCGCGGATTGCCGCCGGTGAGATGGTGGAAAGCGATTAACTTGCGCTTGACAGATGCACAGGGGTGGTATAATATAACAAGTGTATTAAGCAACTTAATACACTAAAGCGGCCGGCAGAGTATTTTGTTGCTGACCGCAATCCATCAGAAAGGAGATCCCATGATTATTCTTGACTATCGGGACAAACGTCCCATCTACGAGCAGATCGTGGAAAAACTGGAGCATTTGATCGTGGGCGGTGCACTGGAGCCGGACGCCAAGATGCCCAGTGTGCGCAGTCTGGGTATGGAGCTGTCGGTGAATCCCAACACGATACAGCGCGCGTATATGCAGCTGGAGCAGGACGGCTATCTGTACACTGTGTCCGGCAGAGGCTCCTTTGTGGCGCCGGAGAAGGAGTGGCGTGACAGTCGCAAGGGTAAGCTTCTTGCCCGGTGGGAGATACTGACCAGACAGGTAAAAGAGGCAGGTGTCCCCAGGGAGGAGCTAAGGCAGCATCTGGATAATTGTTATGAGGAGGCAAAGGAATGATCGAGGTAAAAAATCTGTCAAAGCGTTTTGACACGGTTTTGGCGATAGACAATATCAGCGCCCGGATCGAAGACGGTCATGTATTCGGACTGATTGGTACCAACGGTGCCGGCAAATCCACATTCATGCGCATGCTGGCGGGTGTGTTGAAGCCGGACTGCGGCGAGATTCTGATCGACGGGGAGCCGGTATTTGACAATCCCGGGGCGAAGGAGAAGTTCTTCTACATCTCCGATGAGCAGTATTTCTTTAAAAGCGGAACGCCCCTGGATATGTGTAAACTGTATTGTACCTATTATCCGCAGTTTGACATGGAGAAGTGGCATGACCTGATGGGAAAATTCGGCCTGGAGGAAAAGCG
The DNA here is from genome assembly GCA_945833775.1 of uncultured Lachnospiraceae bacterium. Lineage (GTDB taxonomy): Bacteria > Bacillota > Clostridia > Lachnospirales > Lachnospiraceae > Acetatifactor. The sequence goes on along the minus strand of CAMAGI010000111.1, from coordinate 2,821 downwards.
TAAGATCCATACGTTCTCCAAGGGCATGCGTAAACAATTGTCCGTGATCTGCGCAATCTGCTCGAACTGCAGGTATCTGTTCTGCGATGAGACCTTTGACGGTCTGGATCCGGTGATGCGCCAGGCGGTAAAAGCACTCTTTGTGAAGGAGATTGACGAGCGGGGACTGACGCCCATCATCGCCTCCCACAATTTGCGGGAGATGGAGGATATCTGCGAATATGTGGGCCTTCTGCACCGGGGAGGAATCCTGCTGGAGAAGGACATTGACGATATGAAGCTGAACATACACAAGCTGCAATGTGTGATCAAGGAGCCGGAGAAGCTGGAGAAATTAAAGAGTAGTCTGGAGGTTCTCACCTGTGACAACAGAGGCTCTCTGTATACGATCACCGTGCGCGGCAGCAGGGAGATGCTGGTGGACTATATGGAATTGCTGGCACCCGTATTCTACGAGCTTTTGCCGCTTTCCTTGGAGGAAATCTTTATCAGTGAAACGGAGGTGAAGGGCTATGACATCAAAGCATTGCTTTTCTAAAATCATGCGGGAGGACATCCGGCACAAAAACTGGATGCTGGTTCTTTCCATTCTGGCACACCTTCTGATGGTGCTTGTGGTATTTCTGATGAGTATGGGGGATACCCATAGATTGTATGTTGCATCCGACGCGATGGTCTATGTGCAGCAGATTCAAAACCTGTACGGATTCTTCCGACAAGAGGTGCTGATCACGGAGGGCATTGTGATCGCCGTAGGTGCACTGATTGTGGGCCTGGGGGGATTCCAGTATGTTTACCACAGGAACCGGATTGATACCTGGCACAGCCTGCCGGTGAAGCGCAATACCTTATTTTTTGCCGGATGGCTGAATGGCCTTCTGCTCTGGTTCGTTCCCTTTGCAGGTACCTATATACTGACCCTGATTATCGCCCTCTCACGGCTTTCAAAATATCGGAATCTGTTAAGCTCCATGAACCTTTCCGAGACGATTCCGCAGATGAGCGCTCTTCCCACGGCGGGAGACTTGCTTATAGAGGCGCTCAAGACGGCCGGGATTTTGATCCTCGCATTCCTGCTGCTCTACCATTTGATTTTGCTGGCGGTTATGCTGTGCGGAAATGTTTTGAATACTCTGGTGCTCACGGCGATCATCGGTGTGGGTGTGATCGCGATGTATCTGCTGGGAATCTGTTTTCAGGAGATTTATCTCGATACCTTTGTGGCAGAGTCTACGGACAGCTATGAATGGTACGCCTATCTGTCCCCTCTGGTTTCCTTTGTGTATCTGCTGTATCTGCGCATCGTACAGACCTATGAGGAGCTTTCGAAGGGGCTGCTTACCCCCGTGCTGGTCAATCTTGTGATTGCGGTGGGGCTTGGCGTTTTGGCCTGGAGAAGCTATTTGAAGAGACCCTCTGAGCTTGCGGAGCAGGGGATGCGCAACAGAATACTCGGTTGGATTTGCAGGCTTGTGGTGTCTGTGGCGGCGGGCCTTGCAGGATGGCTAATTTTCATGGGCATCAGCTCGGAACTGCAGGGGATTGAGAACGCTACCGGCTGGGCAGTGTTCGGTGCACTGCTGTTCGGAATCCTTTCCTTCGGGGCAATTGACGTTGTGTTCCACATGGATTTCAAAGCCTTTCTGGCTCACAAGAAGGGAATGCTCATCTGTCAGGCTGTGGTTTTACTGGTGGCATTTGGCTTCCTGGGCGACTGGTCCGGCTTTGATAACTACCTGCCGAAGGAGGAGCAGATCCGGGAGATTTCCCTCTGTCACAGCTCCAGCAGCAGCCGGGCTAACGGAGTAAACAGCTATGAATTCCTGGAGGCAGAGCACCCCATCAACCAGGTGCATATCACGGATCAGAAGCTGGCCTATGCATTGCTTTCGGAGGGCGTGGCTTTCGAGAAAAACCGACCGGACGATGATGAGAACTGGAACAATTATTACGATGCCATCACCCGGGAAGGGGATGGAAACATGGTAGTCACCTCCAACTATGTTGTGAAGGTTACCTTAAAGAGCGGCAAGACTTATTATCGCCGCTACTGTGTGACGAGCGAAAACTACGATGCCTTCTATGCCGCTATCACGACACCGGAGTATCTGGAGGTCAACTACCGTCTTCCGGAGGAAGCTCTCTTTGACGAGAATGCCAATGCAGATATACGGATTTATGGAATGTCGGGCGAGGAGCGGATCCGGGAGAAGGATCCGGGAGAGAAAGTCATGCAAACGATTTCCGCCGCCTACAACCGTGACCTTGCGGAGCATCCGGATGCAGTGGTGGCAGGTGAGGGACGGATTCTCAGCACCGTGTCCTTCTCTTCCGGCAATCGGAATTCACGGCGCCGACTGAATGTGTATGAGGGGATGACCTACACCAGAGAGGCCCTCACACAACTTGGATATGGCGCGTATGCGGAAGCAATCACTGCGGATCAGATCGAAGAGATCCGGTTGCCTCTGGATGTGACGTACTGGTATCTGGAGGAGGAAGATGCGGATCTGGTTCAGGTTGCCGTGGAACGGTACGGTGTGAGTAACGGTGCCGGCTTCACGGAGAGCGGTGTTTACAAGACCGTCTATACCTCCCCGGCAACGGCAATTCAGGAGAAGCGTGACAGTGATGAGGAAATCTACCTTTCCATCACCGATCCGAAAGAGATCGAAGAGCTGCTTGCTCTGATTTCCTACGACGATTATTCCGGTGGGTTGGTCTATCGCAAACCGATGGTATATATTCAGGTTCGTCCCGCCCAACAAGAGGAGGAGACGGACGGAAACGGCCTCGAGAGTGCGTATCTTCCTTACGGGAC
>CAMAGI010000110.1 GCA_945833775.1 uncultured Lachnospiraceae bacterium | reverse complement strand
ATATTGGAGCGAACTGCGGTTGCGATCATTACCGCATCTTCGTAATCCGGAATACTTCCCTTGCCTCTTCCAATGTTATATCTGTGGAACAATCCCAAAGAGAGACTTTGCCAGGTCAACTTTGCTTTGATACGGAATTTTCCCCCAACCAGCGCATGGCGATTGTCACAAATGCTGCCGTCCCGGTGGAAAGAACGGACTCATCAAAGGTTACCATGGGATGATGCTGCGGGTAGGTGTAGCCCTTTTCGGGTTGCCCTGCCGCCAGTGCCAGCATCAGGGAAGGAACCTCATGACTGACATAGGCAAAATCCTCGGAGCCGCCTCCCCGGACAGGTTTTCCGCCGGTCTGAAGGTCTGCGGCTGCTACAATTTTTTCCTCTCCCAACAGATCGGTCAGATAAGTCTTGATCAGGGTTGCGAGATTCTGATCGTTGACAAGCGTGGGACAGCCGCTTCCGAATTCCACAGTCGCCGTAGCGCGGTAAGCCTGTGCAATGGCGGTGGCGATGGCGGTCATTCGCTCCTTTAGATAGGAACGTGTCTGTTCGTCGTAGGTACGGATGGAACCTCCCAGTTCTGCGGAATCCGCAATCGCATTGGAAGCGGAGCCACCGTGTATGGTGCCGATCGTGAGCACCGCCTCCTCAGAAGCGGACAGCTCACGCGCGTGAATTTCCTGGAGACCGATCAGAATATGAGCCGCTGCGGTCAGGGCATCCACACCGTTTTGCGGAGCGGATCCGTGGCAGCCTTTCCCCTGTACGCGAATGGTGAAATAATCCGCCGCGGGGGCGCTGACACCGGGGGCACAGATTACGACCGTTCCGGCGGGCATGGGAGATGCGGCGGTAACGTGAATCATGAGGGCGGCGTCGGGAGTGGGATCGTCCAGCAGACCATTCTCAATCATGTTTTTTGAACCCTCGAAAATTTCTTCCGCGGGCTGGAACATCAGTTTTACCGTGCCATTTATTTCGTCCTCATGCGCTTTCAGGAGTTTTGCCGCCCCGAGCAGCATGGCAGTATGCATATCGTGTCCGCAGGCGTGCATGGCTCCGTTTTGGCAGGCGAAAGCCACACCGCTTTCCTCCGGAATGGGCAGTGCATCCATGTCTGCGCGCAGAAGGAACGTCTTCCCGGGCTTTTTGCCGCCCGCTATGGCGATCAGTCCCGCTTTCCCGCATTCCGTGGGTGTATAGCCCATCTGAATCAGTTGTTCTCTCACGTATTCTTTTGTCTGTACCAAATCGAACGCAACCTCAGCGTGCTCGTGGAGCCAGCGGCGATGAGCCACAAGGTTTTCCTGCAATTCCTGCGCTTCTTCGAAAATCGTATCCATACTTTTCTCATGCTCCTTTATGTGTTTTCTTTATTGTGCCCCCGATTCCGCAGAATACTCTGTCCTGTGGCAGGATCGGAAAGTAGTTGTAAATTAGACTTATAACTGATTATATTTGTTTTGCCATTCTTTTACAAGAGTATGGCAGCCGGAAAATGTGCGGAAGCATGGTTTGCATATTCCCCGGTTCATGTGCGCATATTAGTGGAATCCGACAGGAAATTTTTTTGTGTTGTGAAAATCAATGGACATGCATAAATACGCAGAAAAGGAGTAGGTGAGATATGGATAGAAACGAAAGGAACGAGAGTGCCTATGCGTCGCTTACCGAGACAGAGAAGGAGAACCTCATCGGAAGGTGCTCAAAAAGGAACGCGAAAAGATTGCTCCCGAAATTATCCGTCTGACAGATGAATTGATGAAATGAGGTGGTTTTTGAAGGCGGGTTGGACCTGGTCGTCCGCTACGCAAAGATTAGGGAGAGGTTGGCAAGAATTGGCGAGTAGGGCAGAGTGTGCTCTGATATTCTGTATCTAAGAAACAAAATGTTCAATAGTACAGGAAATGGGAGGACACTATGGGGATCAGGAAGAGTAAGAGACCCGGGCTTGTCGCAGCCCTGGCGGTCATATGTCTTTTGACAGCCTGCGGGAGCTATGGCGAGGTGAGTCAACCGGAACAAAATCAAAGCGAGACGGAGGGTACGCAAATGCAGCCGAATGAGGATATGATTGCCGAGGCAATTCGCCAGGAGACAGCCAGTGTGGAGCTTGAGACAGAAAAAAGCAGCACGGAGCAAGACAATGTGCAGGAAAGCGGCAAACAGCAGGACAATGAGCAGGAGCTTCGGGAGCCGACGGCAGAGATCAGCGACAAGATTCCGGAGAAATACCTGCAGTATCAGCTGAAGGAACCCGGAACGATCGAACAGATTTCCTACACCACATATGACTATTTCGGAGATGGTGCCGAGATCACAAAGGTTGCAAACGTATATCTGCCTTACGGCTACAGCACTGAAAAAAAGTACAATGTACTGTATCTGATGCATGGCATCGGCGGAGATGAAAATGAGTGGGGTATGACAGGGAGCACCTCCGAAGTAAAGCGGATGATGGATAACCTGATTTACAACGGGGATATCGAGCCCTTCATTGTGGTGACGCCCAACGGACGCTCCAGCAGCAATTTTGCGGCCCAGGGATCGGACTACAATTCCTTTTATGAGTTTGGAAAAGAACTGAGAAATGACTTGATCCCTTACATAGAGAAGACCTATTCCACCTACGGAGAGTACAGCGAAGACGGCTACGATATGAGTGCATCGCGGGAGCATCGTGCGATGGCGGGACTTTCCATGGGAGGTATGCAGACGATCAATATCGGTATCGGCGAATGTGTTGATCTCTTTGGCTATTTCGGAGCATTTTCTGCCGCACCCACCAGTAACACCGCGGCGAAAACGGCAGAGCTTTTAAAAGATAAGGACTACGAGATTTACTATTTCTATAACATCTGCGGTACCGAGGACAATATTGCGTATGCCAGCGCGTCTGCGGCAGCAAAGACGCTCTCGGAGGTATGTGACCGGTTTGACCCCGATCGGAACTTTATGTGGCAGGAGCTAAAGGGCGTGCATGATTTTAAAATCTGGTATCTGGGATTCTACAATTTTGCACAGATAGCATTTGATAAAAACGCACCTGAGGAAAACTAGAAGAGTAAGGAAGCGGATCAATGATCAATGTGACGGTATGGAATGAGAATCTGCACGAACAGAGGCAGGAAGAGGTTCGGCGGATCTATCCCGATGGAATACACGGGTGTATTGCGGGATTTTTGCAAAGAGAAGGGGACTTCCGGATTCGGACGGCAACCTATGAGGAACCGGAACACGGACTGACGGAGGAGGTTTTACAGGATACCGATGTGCTGATCTACTGGAGTCATATGGCACAGGAGAGCTTTTCGGACGAAGTTGCCGCCCGGATACATCGGCATGTCTTACAGGGAATGGGTTTGATCGCCCTGCATTCCGCGCATTTCAGCAAGATGATGAAATTGCTGCTGGGTACAACCATGACGCTTCGCTGGCAGCATGGGGATCGGGAGCGGCTTTTTGTGACAGCGCCCGCCCACCCCATTGCAGCAGGGCTGCCACAGCGTTTTGAACTGCCCGTCGAGGAGATGTACGGGGAGTATTTTGACATCCCGAAACCGGATGATGTGGTGTTCACCGGTTGGTTTGCCGGCGGTGAAGTCTTTCGCAGCGGATGCACGTTTACCCGCGGAATGGGGAAGATCTTTTATTTTCAGCCCGGTCATGAGGCGTATCCCACCTACCATGATGCAAATGTGCAGAGGGTGATTACCAACGCAGTATACTGGTGTGCACCGATTCGAAAGAGAATGGAGCCCTTTGATTGTACGGCGGTTCGTGTATCCCTTGAGAGCCAGCGGGAGTCCTCCCTGAAATTATCGGTTTTCTTCGACCATATTCGGGAGGCGGCGGAACAGTCCGGCAGGACGGAGGAGGAAGTAACGGCGTGCTGTGCGGCAGCAGGTATTCGGGGCGTGGAGGTCGAGTACCGACAGTTTGCGGAGCGGGAGAACACGATACGGGATCTCCTTGGGCGAAACGGTATGGAAATCTCCTGTTTTTACGAATTCTTTGAACTTGGGCAAAATCCGGATATCAACCATGCCAGGGAAGTGATCGACAAAGCTAAGGAGCTTGGTGTGGAGCGCGTGATGATCATTCCCGGTTTTCTGAAAGAAAATATCGCTACGCAGTTGGCAGCGCGGCATTATTCCTATGAGGCAACGGCGGAATTCATGAGTCACAATGAGGAAATCTGCAGCATGAAAACCGCACTGACGCAGATCACTGCCTATGCAAAGGAAAAGAACGTCACGATCTGTATGGAGGATTTCGACAGCGTGACATCGCCTGTTTCCCGAATTTATCAGCTTCTTTGGTTCATGAAGCAGGTGCCTGATATGAAACATACGCTGGACATGGGAAACTACGCCTTCAGCGATGAGAATGTGCTTGACGCCTTTGACCTCTTGAAGGACTATGTGGTGCATGTGCATTGCAAAGACCGCGGACTCGAAGTCGACATGGCTGCCAATCGCTACGGGCGCGGGCTTGCCCCCGTTGCCGTGGGAGATGGTTACATCCCCATAGCGGAGATGGTCGGCAGGTTGAAGGATATCGGCTATACGGGCTATTTTGCCATTGAGCATTTCGGAGCGTCGGACCAGCTTAACTATATATTAAGATCTGCGGATTTCTTAAGATCTCTTTGAAGAATTTGACAGAGTCCGGGAGTACTGCAGGCGGTTATGGGGAATACTGTTTTCATGAAAAAAGAAAGCACGCCCACCGACTATCGAACATTTGATTTTTATGTCCTGCTTTTCTTTCTGTTATCCGTATTCGGATGGCTGTGGGAGACGGGACTGTATCTGATCACGTCGCACAAATTTGCGAATCGTGGAGTGAATAAGGGTCCCTATCTGCCCATTTACGGGGTGGGAGGGATCCTTTTATGGTTTCTGCTAAAATCGCTGCACAGGAGACCTGCTGCCACCTTTGTGTTGTCCGCAGGCCTGTGCTCTGCCCTGGAATATGCAACAAGTGCTGTTTTGGAGTGGAAGTGGCATATCCGATGGTGGGATTACAGTGACCGGCTCCTCAACTTGAACGGACGCATCTGCCTGCTCAGTGCAGTGGCCTTCGGGTTGGGCGGAACGGCTCTCAATTGCCGGTTGATTCCCCAATATATGAAGCTTTACCATAAAGTTCCAAAGAAGTGGAGAATTGCGGTCTGCGTGCTGTTTTTGCTTGTATTTGCGGCGGATATCACATACTGCTCCATGCACCCGAACACCGGAAACGGGATTACAGAGTAGGGGGCTGTCAGAAAACCGAATATTTAGAAAAATTCCATAGACAAAAGAGGTTTCTTAGCGTTAAAATAGCGGTAGACCAAAAATATAGAAAGGGATTTTGTCATGAAAAAGAAAGTTCTTGCAGCTGTTTTAATTGCTATGACAATGCTTGTGGGCTGTGGCAGCAACAATGCGGATGAATCTACCGAAGCTACCGGCCCCATTATTTTGGAAGAAGAGACCATTCCCTCCTCCAGCGAGACGGAGGAGTCTTCTGTTGAGGAGGAGCCCGAAGAACCGGAAATCTCTGTCATTGAGGAGAGAGAGATTGTAAACGGTAAAATGCAGAGTTACCTGACCGGTGAGTGGAAGGATGCAGAGGTAGTCCAGAGACGAAATATGGCAGTGATGCAGCCCAACAATCAGAGAGCCGGTTACGGCGAGAGTTCTCCTCTCCTCCACCAGTACGGAATCTCCAAAGCGAGCATCATCTACGAGGCTCCTGTGGAGGGACGTATCACCCGTTTGATGTGTCTGTACGAAGATTATGACGATCTCGAGAAGATCGGACCCATCCGTTCCAGCCGTGACTACTATATCTATGAGGCAATGGCCTATGACTCCATCTACGTCAACTGGGGTCTGGCACGTCCCTGGGTAGAGGAACTGATCAACTCCGACAGGATTGATAATATCAGCGCATCCGTTGCCGGTATTTACAATGGTTATGATGCCGCGTTCTTCCGCGACACCACTGTTTTCCCCGGATCCGCTTCCGAGTTTACCGGTTTCCTCAATGTGAAGAAGTACGCCGATGGTGTAAAAGCACGCGGATATGAAACCGAGTACAGAGATACCTTCGAACAGGCATTCACCTTTGCCAACGACTGTGTGGCAACCTACGATGACTATCCGGAGGCGACCAAGATCTGGCCCGGCGGAAAGAGCGACAATGCCGGTGGTTACGGCAACTACGCCGAGAACAATATTATGTTCGAGTACAATAAGGACGATCAGCTCTACTACCGTTATCAGTACGGTGCACCCCACATTGACTGCATGAACGACGAGCAGGTTGCAGTGACCAATGTTGTATTCAAGATCTGTCACGGTGAGGAGAGACTTCCCGATGATCCGAATTATGATTATCTTGCGTTCGGAGTCCACGGAACCGGTGATGCAGTTATCTTTACCAATGGTAAGGTGATTGAAGGTACCTGGAGTCGTGAAAGTGATACCGCAGCGAACAAATTCTACGATGCAGACGGCAACGAGATTGTCATGAATCAGGGAAAGACCTGGATCTGCTGTATCTGGAAGGAGTTCTCTGAATATATGCTGTGGCAGTAAGATTAGGCAATTGGGTCATGTTCCGCTAGTCCGGGGCATGACCTTTTTTTGTAGCTTGGCGGATGAGTTTTCGGAAAACGGGTGATAAAGTGAGAGCAGAAAAAGGGAAAATAAACGGAAAAGTGATTCTATATGCGGCACTCCTGTTATGTGTGGCGCTGATCGATCTGATTGCATGGAAGAGCAATGCATTCTGTGATTTCTATATCACTTACATATTCCCGATCTGGATCAATACCTACGGTCGATTTACCGGGCTCTTTCCCTTTTCCGTAGGGGAATGGCTGATTGTAGCCGGGGTTTGCCTGGTTCTGGCAACGCTTGTGTTCGCTGCCATTGAAGGAATTCGCCGGATTTGCGGGAAGAGGAATATGACGCGGGTTGCACGCGTCTATTTCAAGGCTTTTGCGTGGATTCTGTTGGGTGTTCTCCTGATTATGACTTTAAACTGCACGATCCTTTATCATGCCTCCACCTTTTCACAGAAGTATTATGGAGAGGATACCGACGACTACACATTGGAGGAGACGATTGCGGTCTGGAATCTGGTGGCGGAACGTTGCAATGAGCTTTCCGCTCTGGTGGCGCGGGATGAAAACGGAGATATTCTGTACCCCGGAAGTACCTCTACAGGCGCAGATATCGTGGATATGCAGGACAAAGCGATCGAATGTATGCAGAAGCTGGGGGAGCAGTATCCGCAGCTGGATGGATTCTATCCCCGTCCCAAGGCGATGTTCTTCTCGGATTTCATGTGTCAGCAGTACATGCAGGGTTGGTATTTCCCGTTTACTCTGGAGGCGAATTACAATGATGTCATGTATATCATGAACAAACCATCCACCATGTGCCATGAACTGGCTCATCTGCGCGGCTATATCTATGAGGATGAAGCCAACTTCATAAGCTACCTGGCATGCATCCGGTCCGATGATATCTATTTTCAATACAGCGGATATCTCAGTGTTATGAGTTATCTATACAACGATCTTCTCAAGGCAAAGCAGAGAAACCCTGAGGCATTTGAAGAGGCGCGGGCGGTGATTGCACCCGTGGCGCTTGACAGGCAGGTCTTTACCGATGACCGGTTTGTCACACAGGAGGAATGGGATCGCATCAACCGGAAGGCGCTTCTGGATACTAAGGTGGTGGGTGAAGCCACGGATGTTTTCCTGGAGACAAATCTGAAAGCCAATGGTGTGTCGGACGGCCGCATCAGCTACAGCAGGGTGGTGCGTCTGCTGCTGCAATACTACCGTGCGGAGAAAATTTAGCATCTGACAGAATTTATTTTCAAAACCTATTGACAAATAGCCGATCTCCATGTAAAATAATCCGTGTTGTGACGCAGATCCGAGTCACTGCACGAGTTAGTTTACAGGCCCAGATAGCTCAGTTGGTAGAGCAGAGGACTGAAAATCCTCGTGTCACTGGTTCGATTCCGGTTCTGGGCATCCTTTATGCGACAGTAGTACAGTTGGTAGTACGCCACCTTGCCAAGGTGGAGGTCGCGGGTTCGAGCCCCGTCTGTCGCTCTCGACTCATAAGATTGCGATGAGTCGAATACAATTAATTTCATACCTTCGTAAACAGGTGTAAACCTGTTACAACATGCGGGTGTAGTTCAATGGTAGAACACCAGCCTTCCAAGCTGGATACGTGGGT
>CAMAGI010000109.1 GCA_945833775.1 uncultured Lachnospiraceae bacterium | reverse complement strand
TTACGCTTTTTACGAAGCGAAAGCGTGTTCTGATTCAAATATGCAAATTCATTCGGGAACACTTTTCTGAAATGGGAGTTTACATTTTTACAGAGATTTGTCTGTTATCGCTACCCTTTATTGTCTCTCAATTGAGCGACTATGTCAATCCCTTTTCCCGTTGTCACCGCGCTTCCCAGGCTGCCAGAATCACGGAGAGCGGAAGAACCGCTGTCTCCCCGTCCGAACTGCATCCCAGAAGAATTCCCAGAAAATTCTCCTGTTCGTCAAACAATCCCCCGCCGGACATCCCGGGCTGTATTTCCCCGTCTACGAGCAGCATATGCTGGGAAAAATCCGTCACGTAAATCCAGGTTTCCTCCACCGTGCCGGTCAGTACCTTGCCGTCCCCCGCCAGAAGCACCGGAGCCTCCTGTGAAAGCGCATCAAACGCTGCCTTGTCCTGTGTCACGGCCCGGAGGGACCTTTGTGTCCACGCCTTCAGATTCCCGATCGGAATCGTCACAAACACAAGATCCGTACCGGGGGCATATTCCACCTTTTGGGCCATAGCCGTCCCCGTGTCGTGAAATGTGATCGTGACACCGGATCCGTCATCCCCATCTGCTCCTGCGACCACATGGGCGGCTGTCAGAATGATGACCTGCTCCTCATCAAACCGCCATATGACGCCGCTTCCATAGGTATGTTCGGTGGATACTTTAACAATAACATCCGTAATTTTATTATCCTCCGAACGGTTACCCGAGTGATGACCGATTCGGAAAACGACCATCGCCACAAAGAGCAGGAAAACCAAAATCGCCGCTGCTATTTTATACCGTTTTTGCCTCTGCATTGTTTCTCTCGCCTTCTCCTTCGGTTAACAAAACAGACTGCCCTCGCAGGCAGTCCGTATTGTTTTAAAACTGTGTAAGCAGAACGATAAGCCGGGTTATGTCTCGGATCATCATCTATCTAGTACGGCTGTTGCCAGCCGCATCAAGCGACCCACCTGAGAGCAGGCCGGGCAAGCCTGTCGCTCTCTTTTTGGTCTTGCTTCGGATGGGGTTTACATGGCTCCGTCCGTTACCGGACGGACGGTAGTCTCTTAAGCTGCCTTTCCACCCTTACCAACGCATATCCAATAAATTGAATACGCGCGGCGGTACTTTTCTGTTGCACTGGCCTTGGAGTCACCTCCACCGGACGTTATCCGGCATCCTGCCCTGCGAAGCCCGGACTTTCCTCACCCGCACAAAATGTGCGGCCGCGATGATCTGTCCTACTTACAGCAAAAATCATTATACAATCCTGTGCTGCAAAACGCAAGCCATAAAAGTATCCTCTCACACTTTAAAACAGCTTCCGCCCACGAACTCCCTGCCGATGGAATTGTTCGGCAGCGCTTCGCTGGGCATACCGAGGAAGTATTCCAGGAATTTGAGCAACCGCTTTGCCTCATAGTACTCCGGTTCCCCCTTCTCGATCTTGAACAACAAGGGTTCCGCATACTGTTTTAACACTGCCAGCTCGTAGATCAGCACGGAGTTGAACATGGCGTCCGCATCCTCCTGGAAGGGGAAGATATTCTCCTCCTCACCCCGTCGCACCGAAGGCCACATTCCGATGGTCCGCTTGGCATCCGCCCCTCTGGTTCTGGCATCCCGCACCATTCTGCGCAAAAGTCTTCCGTCCGTGGTGGGTATCCGGTTGTGTTCGTCAATATTAATGTTGGTGAGCGCACTGATATAGATCTTATATTTGCTCTTCTCGGGAAGTGCATAGGACATCTTCTCGTTCAGTCCGTGTATTCCCTCAATGACCAGAATATCGTCCGCCTCAAGCTGCATGAAATTACCATTGTATTCCCGCTGCCCGGTCTTGAAGTTAAAGGTGGGAAGTTCCACCCGCTCACCTGCCAAAAGCTGTAGCATATTTTCATTGAACAGCTTTACATCAATCGCCTCCAGGCATTCGAAATTATAGTTTCCGTTCTCATCTCTGGGGGTCAGTTCCCGGTTGACAAAATAATCATCCAACGCGATGGGATGCGGGTGTTTTCCCATGGTGCGCAGCTGAATCGAAAGTCTGTGGGATAAACTGGTCTTGCCGGAGGAGGAGGGACCGGCGATCATGATGAATTTCACGTCCCCGCGGTTCACAATCTCCTTGGCGATCTCACCGATTCTGCGCTCCTGCAGGGCTTCCTGTACCAGGATCAGGTCGTTTAACTCCCCTGCCACGATTTTATCGTTTAAGTCCCCAACCGTGCTCACGCCAATCCGGCTTCCCCACTCCTCAGCCTCTTTGAGGGTGTGGAAGAGTTTCTTTCTCTCGACAAAGGGAGCAATCGTACAGGGATCCTTTTTATCGGGCAAAAGCAGCATAAAGCCACCCTCGTACGCAAGCACATCGAACCACTGTACGTAACCCGCATTGGGAAGCATATAGCCGTAGTAATAATCAAAATATCCTTCAATCTCATAGATATTCACAAAGGAGCTTCTGCGATATTTAAACAACTTCAATTTGTCTTCCATGTGATGCTCCCGGAAGAGTTCAACCGCCTCATCCATGGGATAAGAGCGCTTTAAAAACGGCGTCTTCTGCGCCACAAGCTGACGCATTCTCTCCTTGATTCTGGCTGCAGTCGCCTCAGAGGCCGTGTAGACCCCCTGGGTGTTGATATAGAGCCCGTTGCCTACCGCAAACTCCACACGGCTCTTCAATGCAGCCTCCGGCCCGCACACATCATGCACCGCTTTTAAAAACAGCATGGTGGCGGTGCGCACATAGGTCTTGGCACCGACATCATCTTTCAGGGTAAAAAACCGGATGTCGCAATCTTTGAGTACCTTCTTAAACAATTCCCGAATCTTACCGTTTGCGGCAACCAAGGCAATCAAGCCGCCGTATTCCTTCTGATACTCATTTGCGATCGTCTCATAGGTTGTACCCTGTGCATATGTCTTCTGTACCCCATTGATCGTAACTGTAATCATTCTGTAACCTGCCCTTCTCCTTTTAACTCCTGTTTTTATTCCCGCCAAAAATCCAGTGCCCTTCTCAAATCCGCTATTTCCTGTCTGGTCTGTGCGAGGCTCTCCGCGCGCTTTTTCGTGAAGCCGTCCAGGCGTTCGCGCTCCAGAAGCTTCTCCTCCACCTTAAGACAATTCTGCAGTTCCTTTTCCAGATATTTCTGCAATACCGGATGCTTTCTTTCCAGCAAAAACCTGCCGTACTTGTCGTACAGTCTCTGCAGATTAACCTCTGTCTCCTCCGGCGCCATGCCCGAAGGAACTGCTTTCATCAGGAAATAGTATTTACCGTCCTCACACAATATGTCCTCATCTACCACATTTATTCCGCTCTCACGCAAAAACACGCGAAACTCCCACAGTACCGACTGGGGCTGCAGAATCAGTTCCCGAAAAGAGGCTGTTTTCTCCGGGTATTGCGCAAGTATCTGCTGCATCAACCTGCCGCCCATACCAGCGCAGATAAGGGTCTTCGCTTCCCCCGGTACAAATGCGGTAAGTCCATCCGACAATCGGGTCTCTATGTACGCAGAAAGCCCGCAGCTTGCAATGTGCTCGTTGGCCCCCGCCAGAGGACCCTTGCGAAGATCCATCGCCACAACATGGGGAGCAATCCCATTCTGTACCAGATAAATCGGCACAAAGCCGTGATCACATCCCACATCCGCCACCGTGCTGCCCGGGGTTACCATTCGCGTCAAGGCCGTCAGACGTTGTGAAAGAACAACGCTACATTTCTTGTCCGTCTTTTCCATCAATCCAGGAAATCCTTCAGCTTTCTGCTGCGGCTGGGATGACGCAGCTTTCTCAGCGCCTTTGCCTCAATCTGACGAATACGCTCACGTGTTACGTTGAACTCCTTGCCAACCTCCTCCAGGGTACGTGCTCTTCCATCATCCAGTCCGAAACGCAGGCGAAGCACTTTCTGCTCTCTGTCGGTCAAGGTGCTGAGCACCTCCACCAGCTGTTCCTTGAGGAGTGTGAATGCCGCCGCATCCGCAGGAACAGGCACATTGTCATCCTGAATAAAGTCACCCAGATGACTGTCCTCCTCTTCGCCGATGGGGGTTTCCAGAGATACCGGTTCCTGACTGATCTTCAGGATCTCACGAACACGGTCAACCGGCATGTTCATCTCCGCCGCAATCTCCTCGGGACTGGGTTCCCGTCCCAGCTCCTGAAGAAGCTGTCTGCTGACACGGATCAGCTTGTTGATGGTTTCCACCATATGGACAGGAATGCGAATCGTTCTGGCCTGATCCGCGATTGCGCGGGTGATTGCCTGACGAATCCACCAGGTGGCGTAGGTGGAAAACTTAAAGCCTTTACGGTAGTCAAATTTCTCCACGGCCTTAATCAGACCCAGATTTCCCTCCTGAATCAGATCCAGAAAAAGCATTCCTCTGCCCACATAACGCTTTGCAATGCTGACCACCAGACGCAGGTTTGCCTCCGCCAGACGCTTCTTGGCCTCCTCATCGCCCAGTTCCAGACGCTTTGCCAGCTCGATTTCCTCCTCGGCGGAAAGCAGGGGAACTTTACCGATCTCCTTTAAATACATACGCACAGGATCCTCAATGCTGACGCCCTCGGGAACGGAGAGATCAATGTTCTCCACATCCACCTCATCCTCCTCGGAGAGGATGATCTCCTCATCGTCCACATCATCGTCGTCCGTGATGCGCAGCACGTCCACATTATTCTGCTCCAGGGTCTCCAGAATCTTGTCGATCTGCTCCTCCTCAAGCGTCATATCCGCAAAGAATTCATTGATCTCCTGGTACTCCAGAATATTCTTTTTCTTCTTTGCAACCGCCAGAAGCTCTTTCATTTTCTCTTCAAATTTTACCTGTGTGTTTTCGTCCATTTTCGTGATTTATATCCTTTCATCTAGGTATTTCCATTATTTTTGGCGCTAATCCAACGAAATATGCATAACTGCCAGCTGTTCCAGGGCTTTCTTGCCTGCGATTACCTGATTGAGCGCGTTTGCGTCCGTCCCCAGACGGGACGTGTAATACTCATAACTGTTGCGCTTGATCGTAAGCAAAACATCCCGGAATGCCTGTTCCCTCTCCTGTTTTGTGGAGATCTCCGGCAGACTGGTGTGGAAAAGTGCCGCCGCTTCCTGTTGTTCCTTCTCGTCCTCAAAGGTACTGATAATATCCGCCGGGTGAAACTCTCCCCGGTCCAGATCCGCAAAAAGACGCTCTGCCACCTTGCGGTAAAGCTCGTCCGTGAAATCCTCCGGCTCAATATATTTACACAGCTTCGGATACAGCTGCGGTTCATCGGTGATCCAGGTAAGCAGAAGGCGCTGTGCTTTTTTCACATTTTCCTCCGGACCCTGCTTTGCCTTAACCGCCTGTCTGGGACGCTCAGCCGGCCTGACATCGCCGTTTTGTGCCGCATAACGGTTCACGAGCTTTCTCAGGTTCTCAAAGCCGATGTTGTACTTGTCGGCAATTGCCTCCAGATAATTTTCCCGCTCCACATCCTCCGAGAACGCGCACAGCTTGCGGGCAATCTCGCGGTGAAACTGAGTCTTCTGCTCCGGATCCTGCTGGTCATACTGCTCCGCCAACATCCGTATCTCGAAGAAAAAGCTGTTTTCCGCCTGGTCGATCCTCTCCTGAAACGCTTCCCGGCCAAGGTTCTTGATGAATTCATCCGGGTCCTTGTAGGGTTTCATGTTGATGACCTTCCCCGTAAGCCCCGCCTCCCGCAGGATTCCGATGCCGCGAAGCGCTGCTTTCACCCCCGCTCCGTCACTGTCATAGGCCAGCAAAACCTTCTCCGTATAGCGTTTTAGCAGATTTGCCTGTTCCATAGTAAAGGCCGTGCCGAGAGAGGCTACCGCCTGAGTAAAGCCTGCCTGGTGCATGGCAATCACATCCATATAGCCTTCGCAGAGAATGATATTCCCGCTTCGCGCCGTCCGGGCAAAATTCAAGCCATACAGATTTCTCCTCTTATCAAAGACCGGTGTCTCCGGCGAGTTCAGATATTTCGGCTCGCCCTTGCCCATGACGCGTCCCCCGAAGCCGATTACCCGGTGGTTAATGTCCTGGATCGGAAACATAACACGATTCCAGAACTGGCTGAGCAAACCGTCACGCTCCGTGTAATTGGCCAGACCGGCCTCCTTGATTAACGCATCCGAAAAACCCTTTGACCGAAGATGCTTTACCAGCATAGCGCCGTTTAACCCTGCATAGCCAAGCCCGAATTTGTGCATGGTCTCCTCGGAGAGCTGTCGCTCCGTTAAATATTGATAACCCTTCTGCCCATGGGGGCTGCGCAGTTGATAATAGAAAAAGGTAGCCGCTTCCTTGTTCACCGCAAGAAGCTGGGATCGCTTGTCCGCCTTCGCCTTCTGCTCGGCGCTGTACTCCACCTCCGGTAGATTGACGCCCGCCCGTTCGGCAAGTATCTTCACCGCCTCCGGAAAGGTATAGTGCTCATACTGCATGAGAAAGGTATACACATTTCCGCTGGCATGGCATCCGAAGCAATAGTACATCTGCTTTGATGAGGATACCGAGAAAGAGGGGGTCTTTTCATTATGAAAAGGACAGCATCCCCAGTGATTGGCGCCCTTTTTTTGCAACCTTACATATGACGACACCACGTCCACGATGTCGTTTTTGGAGCGAACCTCTTCTACCAATTCATCCGAATAGTACATGGATACTCCTTCGTTAAATCTGCCAGGACTTGGGAACAAAAATGTCATTGTAAACGCTGATCGCATAGCGGTCTGTCATTGCTCCCACATAGTCACACACAACACGCTCTCTGGGTTCTCCCTCGCTTAAGAGTGTCAAAAACTCGTCCGGGAGGTCGTCCACATTCTTCAAAAAATGCATATACAACGTCTCCATCAGACTCTCCGCCTTGCTCTCCTCACTCTTTGCGATTGGATTCTGATACACATGCTCAAACATAAATGCCCGAAGCTTTGTCATGGCTGCCGCCACGGTATCCGACATCACAATGTCGTTCTTGCCCATACTGTTTGTCACAATATCATGGGTAAAACAATCCAGTCTCTCGCCCGGCGTATTGCCAAGCACCGCGCGGATATCAGCCGGCACATCCATCTCCGTCAGAATACCTGCCCGAACGGCATCATCCATGTCATGATGAATATACGCGATCTTATCCGCCAGACGGACCACTTTTCCCTCCAGCGTATGGGGTCTTCCCTTTGTCTGATGATTCAGGATGCCGTCACGCACTTCAAATGTCAGGTTTAATCCCTGACCGCCCTTCTCCAGTCTATCCACCGTCCGAACACTCTGCTCGCTGTGTTCAAATCCCAGCTGACACACACGGTTGAGCGCTCTCTCTCCCGCATGTCCGAAGGGGGTGTGCCCAAGATCATGTCCCAGGGCAATTGCCTCAACCAGCTCCTCGTTCAGTTTCAATGCCTTCGCGATGGTGCGTGCATTCTGGGATACCTCAAGTGTATGCGTCAGACGGGTTCGGTAATGATCCCCCTCCGGCGACAGGAATACCTGGGTCTTGTCCTTCAGCCTGCGGAATGCCTTACAGTGAATAATCCGGTCTCTGTCCCGCTGAAAAACGGGCCGGATATCACACTGCGGTTCGTCCTTTAATCTGCCCTTTGAGTTCATGCTGAGTGCTGCATAAGGGCTCAGATAATCTTTCTCATACAGCTCCATGCTTTCTCTGATCGTCATATCTGCCTCTCGTTCCGGCGCTCATCGCGCCCACACATTCACAAAGCTTCTCCTCCAAACAACCCTAATTGAAATATTCTGCCAAACCGAACAAATTCCTTTTTTTATTTTTATGGAAGTTTGTCGGAAGTTTCCCGGGAGTTTCCTGAGTTTCCCTCTTCTCCTCCTGTTTGCTACTCGCCCCGGGGTATCCGCTTCCCGGGAATATGCCCCATACCCCGCTCGCCGTTCGTCCCGGGGTATCTGCTGCCTAGGGAACACTCTCATACCCCGCTCGCCAAACTCTCCGGGGTATCCGCTGCCTGGGAAACCCTCTCATACCCCGCTCGCC
This sequence comes from uncultured Lachnospiraceae bacterium, assembly GCA_945833775.1. Lineage (GTDB taxonomy): Bacteria > Bacillota > Clostridia > Lachnospirales > Lachnospiraceae > Acetatifactor. The sequence continues at coordinate 343 of CAMAGI010000109.1, read as the reverse complement.
ACACTCTCCGGGGTATCCGCTGCCTAAGGAACACTCTCATACCCCGCTCGCCAAACTCTCCGGGGTATCCGCTGCCTAGGGAACACTCTCATACCCCGCTCGCCGCGCTCCCCGGGGTATCCGCTGCCTGGGAAGCTCTCTCATACCCCGCTCGCCACACTCTCCGGGGTATCTGCTGCCTAGGGAACACTCTCATACCCCATCAAAATCAAAATAGTGTTCACCGGGGACACAACTCCGCAAAGAAGCAAAACAAAAGCGGAGCAATTGCTTGCTCCGCTTTCAATCGTGCAGGAAAAGAGACTTGAACTCTCATGGTATTGCTACCACACGGACCTGAACC
>CAMAGI010000108.1 GCA_945833775.1 uncultured Lachnospiraceae bacterium | reverse complement strand
TTCAAATCATTTGCATCCTGCGTGTTATACAGAACAAGTTCGCCTGCCTTGGGCGCGCCACCGGTGGTGGAAAGACCCTTATCCTGGAAGTACTGATACCAGGGACCACCCTGGCTTGCGTACTGACCGTCCGCAGCACATGCCTTATAGAACTCCATCATCTGATCCCAGTTGGTGATCTCTTTGATACCATACTTCTCCATCAGATCGCCACGAACTGCCATAACATCCTGGCCGAACTCGTTGGAATAGTTGGGAACCATGTAAATCTGTCCGTCAATCTTTGCCTGCTCCCATGCCATCTGGGGAACAACCTTCCAGATATCGGGTGCATAGGTCTGAATGAACTCCTCACTCAGAGGATAGAAGCCGCCCAGAGCAACGGTCTGCTCATAATGACCCCAGCTGGATGCGGTGAAAATCAGATCGAAATCTTCCTGTGAAGAAAACAGCAGGGAATACTTGGTGTCATGCTCACCCCAGGAAAGGAAATCCACACTGATGGTACAGTTGAGCTTTTCCTTCAGGATCTCATTGATCTTGCCATATACTTCATCAAAGTCCTGTGTTCTGTCGCCCAGAAGATACATCTTGAGCTCCACTGCCTCGGAGGTATCAACCGCACCTGCCGTCCCGCCTCCCTGTGCAACATTGCTGCTGCCGCTTTCCTTGTTGTCTGCACTACCTGCATTTCCTGCGTCGCTTGAACCGCAACCTGCCAGCATGCCGACCGTCATTGCAGTTCCAAGCAGTACTGCCAAAACTTTTTTTAATCCCTTTTTCATAGGACCCTCCTTAAATGAATTATGTTGTATTGTGAGCGGCAAAGATCGCCGCATAGTTACCGGGATTAACCCTTTACAGCTCCGATGGTGATACCCTGAACGAAATATCTCTGCACCAGAGGATAAGCCAGGACAATGGGACCGGTTACCACGATGGTAAGTGCCATCTTCAAAGTCTGGGTCGGCAGAGACACACTGCTTACGACCTGTGAGCTCACCGTTCCGTTGGCAATGAGCTTTTTGTAGCCCTCGATATCATTTACCCTCTGATACAGGAAATACTGCAGAGGATACTTGGCCTCGGTTTTGATATACAGCATTGCATTGTACCAGTCATTCCAATAAGCAAGGGCAATGAAAAGACCCACCGTCGCAAGTGCCGGCTTAATAAGCGGCATGACAATCTGGAACAGGATACGGAATTCACCGCAACCGTCAATCTTTGCTGCATCGATCAGGGAATCCGGAAGCCCCATGATATAGCTCTTCATAATCAAGAGGTTGTAAACCGAGAATACCAACGGAAGCAGAAGCGCCAGATAATTGTCGCGCAGGTGCAGGGTGTTGTTGATCAAAATGTAGTACGGAACCAATCCGCCCGAAAACAGGGTGGTGAAGTAGAAAAAGAAGGAAAAGAAATTTCTCCACTCAAAGTCTCTTCTCACCAGCACATAAGCCGTCATGGTCTGTAGCAGCAGACCCAGCGCCGTTCCCACGATCGTCAGACAGATGGTGGTGATATACGCTCTCACCACAACCATGGGCTGCTCAAATACCGTTTTATAAGCCTCCAGACTGAAATCCTGAATAAAAAGGCTAAATCCGTTCTTAATGATCGCCGCTTCCGAAGAGAGGGAACCGGTCACAATCATGATGAATGGAACCAGACAAATCAATGCAATCAAACCCGTGAACGTATAGGCGATGATATTCAGTGCAATCACGTCTTTGCCTTTTTTGATCTTTGTTGCCGTTCGTTGTGCCATGTCGCGCCTCCTCCCTTAGAATAACGTGTAGTCTCTGTCGTATTTGCCCACCAGCCAGTTGACGAAAATGACGGTGATGAAGCAAAGCACCGACTGGAACAATCCGATTGCCGCCGACATGCCGAAATCGTTGCTGCTGATCAGGGCCCGGAATGCCAGTGTGTCGATTACGTCCGTCTTCTGATAGAGAAGACCGTTGTTGCCGACCAGGTTGTAGAACATATCAAAATTGCCTTTAAAAATACCGCCCACAGACAGAAGGAGCAGAATAATCGTTGTCGGCATGATGGAAGGAATCGTTACCTTGAAAATTCTCTGGAACACATTCGCTCCGTCGATTGCCGCCGCCTCATAGATGGAGGTGTCAATTCCCATGATTGCCGCCAGATACATTACCGAGCCGTATCCGATGTTCTTCCACAGATTGAAGAAGACCAGAATGAAGGGCCACCATGTAGGCTGCGTGTAAAAAGGAATTTTCTCGCCGCCCAGGGAGACGATCAAGCGATTGATAAAACCGTAGTCGGAGCTGAAAATATTGAATGCCATAACACCCACGATAACCCAGGAGATGAAGTAGGGAAGGAACATCAGGGACTGGGTAACCTTGCGGTAATGCTTCCCGCGGATCTCTGTGAGGAAAACTGCAACCGCAATCTGCATGACGGTGTTTACCACAATGAAGATCAGGTTATAGATTACTGTGTTCTTCGTGACAAGCGCTGCCTGACCGGATTTGAAGAAAAACTTGAAATTGTCCAATCCGTTCCAGGGACTTCCCCAGATTCCTCCGTTGTAGTTGTACTTTTTAAACGCAAGCACGATACCGGTCATGGGGTAATATGCAAAGACCAGCGTGTAGATGACTGCCGGTGCGAGCATCAAAAGGAATACTCTGTACTTGTATAGCTTCTTGAAAAAACCCTTTACGCCGTTTTTCTTCTTTGCAGGACTGCTCACAATGAATCCCTCCTCTGTTCTTCCGCTTTGGGTTCGCGGCTCCATTTGTTGCGCATTTAGCGCAACTTATTTTCTCTCTTCACTCTAATGCTATTATACATTTCGTTGTTTTTACGGTCAATCTGCATAAAAGCTAATTTGTTTTTGTGTATTTCGTGTAATTCAGATAAAAATGTGTGGATGTAATGCGCAACTCGTTGCGCACTTTTGCGCAATAACGTGCTGAATAATCGCATTCCGGGCATCTTAGTTTGCACAAAAAAAGGAAAACCCATCCGGATTTTCCTTTTTGGTTATTTTACGGTACTCCCGCCTATGGGAAATCTACCCCATTGATCAGGTTCTGGTCTTTCGGATATCGTCCTCAATGGAGCGCACCAGTTCAAGCCTTGCCTCTCCAAGCTCCATTCCGGCCTGTCCGAAATAGAATTTCAGATAGAAGTTGCGATTGAGTTCCACCACTCCGAGATCAATCACTTCCTCACGCCATTGGCTGTCCTCACCCGTCAGGCTGATCATGCCCACGAGATTGTTATCCCGGAAAATACTCACCGGAACCTGTGCCAGCTTGCTGACTGCGTCAACCCGAAGCTTCAGGGTAAGCCGATAAGCACCCCGATCCCTGATGATCACATTGAACGCCGTATTGTCGCCGCGTTTGACGCCGATCTGCTCCACGGGAAGAAGAAGTTCACGATCCATGGACACCCGGATCATCTCACGCAGATACGTCTCCTCTTCTGACAGACATTCCTCCAACTGCCTGTCGACCTCGGCCTTTTGGCCGATGGAGCGCAGATATGCGGGAGACTGCACCAGAACCCGGCAGATATTGGCTGCGCTTCTCTGCAGTTCTCCGACGGTCACTCTTCCGTCCTTCAGGCCCTCCGACAGATTGTCGTTGTTGCTGTTCTCTTCAGAACTGGCAGTGACCATGTAGACATCGTTCTGACTGCGCACCATGGCTGCCATCTCCCGTATGCTTCCCTCGCCGCCGTCTTCATTGCCCTTGGCCCACCAGTCTGTCATCACGATTCCCTGAAATCCCCATTCACCGCGCAGGATTGTGGTGAGAAGATCGTAGCTGGTAGAAGTCCAACGGCCGTTGACCGGTCCGTAGGTGGACATAATACTGCGTGCATTTCCTTCCTTGACCGCTATCTCAAAGCATTTCAGGTAAAGCTCGCGAAGTGCTCTCTCGGATACGATTCCGTTGGCCTCATGACGCTTAAATTCCTGGTTATTACATGCATAATGCTTGATCGTTCCGGTGACATCGTATTTGTGCATTCCGCGAAGCTGGGCTGCCGCCATCTGTCCGGTCAACAGAGGATCCTCGGAGAAATATTCGAAGTTTCTTCCGTTCAGCGGATTGCGATGCAGGTTGATTCCGGGCCCCAACAGGGTCTCGATACGATTCTTGCGAAGCTCCAGGCCCTCCATCTCGTAGAGTCTCTCCGACAGTTCTCTGTCGAAGGTGGAGGCCAGACAGACACCGTTTGGCATGGAAAATGCAATCGTACCGCAATCCATGCGAATACCGCTGGGGCCGTCCGCACAACACCCCACCGGGATTCCATAGTTGCTCAGGGCCTTTGTAACGCCGCCGAAGGCAGCTGCCGTACCGGCTGTGACCTTGGGGGAGCACATGCCCTCACCGCGCACCAGGGTGCACAGTTCTTCCTCCGTAAGCTGTGCAACGAAGTCCTCCATAGAAGCTCTTTTCTCTGCCACATCACGCAGCCGTATGCCCTGATCCCCGGTGATTGGAAGCCCCTTGGGACGACGCGCCTCGACGCGCTCCCGCAAATCATAGCACCGAAGCGGTGCATCCTCGTAGCGAATCTCCATCTCTCCGGATACTTCCACCGCCTTCATACGTTGGAAGGCAGTCACCGGCGCACCGGCCTGCTCCAGCTGCTCTACCACCACAGTATTCGCGATGGTAAATGCTCCCGCCGGTTTGGCCGAGCGCACATCGCTTCCTGCATACACCGTATACTCTCCCACCTCCAGGACATAAGCATAAGCGTATCCGGAGGCACCATTGTCGTCATAGGATGCAAAGGTATAGCGGTCAAATGCAAAGTGCAGCGTCTGACTCTCCCCGGGCTCCAGCAGCTTGGTCTTCTCAAAATCGCAAAGCACTCTTGCCGCTTTGCCAAGTTTCCCGCAGGGAGCGCTCAGATAGATCTGCACCGTCTCTTTTCCTTTCGTCTTCCCGGTGTTGGTCACCGTCACATCCAGAGTCACTTGCTCCCCGTCCCAGAAAGGGTGGGATGCCTCTGTTGAAAATGTGGTATAGGAAAGACCAAATCCGAAGGGATACAGAACCTTGTCCTTTGCAAAGGTCTCAAAGTAACGATATCCCACATAGATATCTTCCGCATAAACATTGACTTCGGGATCCCCGAAATTTATCGTGGAAGGATAGTCTTCGATATCATAGGCGATCGTGTCGGGCAATTTCCCGCACGGATTGACTTTTCCGGTCAAAACGTCTGCCACACCGTTTCCGCCCTCCTGTCCTCCCTGCCATACATACAGGACAGCGGAGGGGTTGTATTTTGCCACCCATTTCATGTCAATCGTATTGCCGGTGTTTAAAAGCACGATTGTCCTTGTGAAGGCATCACACACCTTGGCAAGCATATCCTCCTCCGCCACGGTGAGAAGATAACTGCCCTCCCCGGCGGAATTGTCCTTGTCCTCACCCGCGGTACGACCGATCACCACAACTGCCGCCCGGGACTCTTTGGCCGTCTCTCTCACAAATTCCTCTGTCAGAGGCATCTCCTCCTGGCACCAGGGCTCCGCTGCCCAGCCCTGACCTGCGTCAAAGGGATGGTCTTTCAGCCACTCCGTGTAGGCATTTTCCAGGGACGCATTGACGCTAATACCCTCTGCCTTCTTCAGTCCATCCGGAATCCCCACTACATAAGAGGTATTCACCATACCTCCCGATCCCGTTCCGCTCTTGTAATAATTGAACTGTGCGCGGCCGAATACCGCAACATTCATCCCCGCCTCCAAGGGAAGCGCCTGATGATCGTTCTTCAGAAGAACACAGCCCTCCGCAACCACCTGTCTTGCAAGCGCCGCATATTTGTCCAGATCAAAAATTTTCATGCAGATTTCCTCCCGTATGTAATCATCTATTCTTCTGCCTTTTTCCTGCGAAGTTCCGCCGCCATATTCAGCGCCAGAATATTCCAATTGATAAATCCCCCGTTCATAATCGGCTCTCCCGTAAAAGGATTGTAATACTCATGCATACAGCCTGTTTTCGCGAGATCTTCTCCCAAAAGTCTGAGTGATCCTCGACAGATCGCCTCCGCTTCCTCAAGATAACCATAATCCAGAAAGCCCTTGAACACAATATAGTTTGCGACAAGCCATATGGGCCCCAGCCAGTTGGAGGGATTATTGGTGGCCTCCAGATTGAACATCTTTTCATCCTTTGATAACGTGACCGGTCCGAATTCTGAGTAAAAGGTCTTTCTGTCCCAAAAATGTGCGGACAGAGCAACCGCCTGCTCCTTTGTTGCAAACCCTGCCCAGAGGGGAATAAAACCCGACCAGGTTCGAATCTTGATCGGAAGTGTATTCCAAAACACCCCCAGTCCCTGATGAAACCAGTCGTACGCTCTAGTCCGGATATCCACATCCACCGAGTAGAAAAACGCATCCCGCTCATCCCAGCATTCTCTCCGGATCACCTCCACCAGTTCCTCCGACTGTCGCTCGTACAACGAAGCCCCCTTGGCACCGCAGTTATGCAGGATTTGCGCCATGCATCTTAATTCGTTCACCAGAAAACTGTTCAGGAAAATATTTGCCGTTGAAAATTTCGGTCGTCCGAAGCTTGCAGGATCATTGTCCATACCGATCATGATATCGTCGCACCAGACATACAGCCCCCTGTCTTCCATATAGTACGTGGCGCGATAATATTCCAGATACTTTGAAAGCTTCCCGATCTTATCCTCTATCCAGGTGTAATCCCCCGTATAATCACTGATCAGACAGATCTGAGCGCACAAAAAAGGCTTGTGCATATTCATCAATATGCCTTCCTTGTGTCGCATATTCAGGTAAGGCTCCGGCCAATCCGCAACCTCAATCATCATCGGGATATACCCGTCTTCCAATTGATGATCCAGAAAATTGTATACGTTCCCCCTGGCATGTTCCAGTATTTGATTCTGCTTCTCTTTGGAAAAACAGTCCATCATGCCAAGCAATCCATAGACCGACCAATAGGTATCCCAATCCCACACATTGCCGTCATACACAGAACCCGGGTCGATAAAAGGAAAGTGAATAAAGTCTCGCGGTTTCTTGAGAACATCGTCCACATGTGCGCAGATGTATGCCCGGATTGCTTCCTCGTATGTTCGCTCATCACCAGCTATTGTTTTTTCTGTCATTGTTTTTTCTGTCATTGTTTTTTCTGACATTGATTTGCTGTCTCCGTTTTGTTTCTTCCGTTATACCCTTTTCCGACTGCGGGTTCCTTCCGCTCACGAAAACATCTTCTTCTTACAATATAAAGTTCTTTTTGAATGATTTCAAGGGCTAATCCATTTTCCGGATTCGACTTAACCGTCAAGTGATTGTTGGCAACTCTTTCACACAGATTTATTTGACGTCACAAGGCAGGTCGGGTACAGTTCTCGTGACCGCTGCGTTTTCTACTCCTCGCACGCACCTTTCGCTCCTGCTTATGCGCAAAACTCGCCTCTTCGAGGCTCAAACATGCGCCTGCTGTCGCTGTTAGCGTGCTCGTCCTTACGAAAGCCTCGCGATTGTCACCTCGAATCTGTACCTGTCCTGCCTTAGTGACTGCTTAGTATCCTGCCATCCTCAGAAGCTTTTGTCATCTCCTCGGATTTTCCCTCCAGTCTCACCGGATGCCCCATAACCGGGGCGATAATCCTGTTTCTATTCGTACCCTCGTGCAAATCTACGCAGCGTAGATTGAAAGATCTCTTGATTCCTGATATTTTGGAAAAAAGGAGGTAAGAAACATGAATCAATACATCACCGGAGCAATGATAAAAAAATTACGTGAAGCTCAAAATCTGACGCAGCTCGAACTGGCAGAGCAGCTGAATGTGAGCGATAAAGCGATCTCCAAATGGGAGAACGCGAAAGGTTACCCCGATATTTCCCTTCTGGAGCCTTTGGCAAAGGTTTTAAAAGTGTCTGTCATGGAACTTCTGGCAGGAACGAACATCACAAATACCAACGCCTCCTCCAGCATGCTGCGTACAAAAATCTATGTTTGTCCCGTATGCGGAAATGTTATTCACAGCGTTGGAGAAGCTCTGGTCAGCTGTCACGGAATTCAGCTGCCGATTTTGACCGCGGAATCACCGGACCAGGAACACCCCATTCAGGTAAGCAGAGTTGAGGATGAATATTATATTGAAATCGATCACGCCATGGATAAGTCGCATTACATCTCATTTATCATGGGCGTATCCGAAAACGGAATCCAGTTCGTCAAGCTGTACCCTGAAGGAAAAGCAGAGGCCCGGTTGAAAATCAGCCACACAAAATCCATCTATTATTACTGTAACCGGGATGGGCTGTTTCAAAGAAAGCTTATCAATCCGTGATATTCTGTAATCATCATAGGGGATGGAAAGGAGATTTCGATAGATTCCGGGAAAGAGAAAAAGGGTATAAAAATGGGGCCTATAGGGCTCGAACCTATGACCCTCTGCTTGTAAGGCAGATGCT
>CAMAGI010000107.1 GCA_945833775.1 uncultured Lachnospiraceae bacterium | reverse complement strand
CATTACAGGTCTCCCCGCAACATTGAATATTTTAACTTCTTTATATCAGAAAGTCAAGTACCTTTTCAAAGAAAATTGCACAAAAATGAACAAATTGAACAAAAGGGCCGAAAGCTCTCCAATGAGCTTCCGGCCCCTATCGTCAGGCCCTTACTTCATCTGTTTTAAGAGGGATGCATCCTCGTTCAATTTCTCAACAATCCCTGCAACTTCCTGTACCAGACTGCTGTTCTCCTCACTGGTGTTGAAGGTCTCGCTGGAATGTGCGGAAACTTCCTCGGTAATCGCAGAGATTGTCTGGATCTTCTCCACGATTTCGGCATTGGCGGTCTCCAGCAGCTTCACGATCTTTTCCAGTTCCGCCGTCTGCGTATTCACGTTCATCGTACCGGACGTAATCTTCTCAAAGTTCTCGGCAACCACAGCCGTACTTCCGGCATTCGCGCGATTGCTCTCCGTCACAACGTCCATGGCTACGGATACCTCCGACAGTGCCCGCTTGATTTCACCGATCATACCGGTGATGTTTACGGTTGCCTCCTGAGTCTGATTGGCCAGGCCGGAAATCTCGCTTGCAACCACCGCGAAGCCACGTCCTGCCTCTCCTGCTCTAGCCGCCTCGATACTTGCGTTCAGCGCCAGCAGATTGGTACTCTCTGCGACGCTTGTGATGGTTTCAATGATGACATTCATCTTACCGGTATATTCCACAAGCTCTTCCATTCGCTTCTGAACCTGATCGTTGGCATCCATGGATTTGTGAACCTGTTCCCCGAGCGAAGTAATATGGGATTTGCCCTGTTCCACCATCTGCAGGGTATCCGACATACTGTCGCCGATCACCTGGACGGATTCCTTGACATCCACAATATGGCCCTGAATTGCCTCTGTCTGCGACAGCTGCTGCTGAACCGACTCCGCAGCCTCATTGTTGCCCTGGGCAACCTCCTGCATGGAACTGCGAATCTTTTCCACAGACTCTCCCAGAGTTTCCATCTGTTTGGATACCTGAACGATTCCATCCGTCATTCTGTCCGAGGTCTCAAGCACCCGGCTCAGCACCTCGTCGGTTTTCTCCTTCTGGGCATTGACTGCCTGAAGCTTGTACTGATTGACCTTTTTGTTGGCCTGCGTTGCGATCACCATATACACCGCCGTCAATGCCGTGCAGAGCACCCGGATTTCAACATCCGGGATCTCAGAAGCCTGGTAGCCGACCGTAAGCGCGTGAATCACAACAGCGACAGTGTTTCCGACCGCAGCCCCCACGCCCACCAGTACACAGTACCGGACGTCGGAAAACAGCGTAATCAGGATGAACATGGGAAATGCATAGGTAAAGGTCAACAGGCTGTTGGTGGTAAATATCGCGAACAGATAGAAGACCCCGTAGCCGATTCCGCAGAGATGCCGGATCATCTCGTGTTCCGGATTCTTGCGAAAGAATAGCTGTTCACCCACAACAGGTCCCAAAGTTAAAAGCGTTATCATCAACGTATAGCCCAAGCTTCTGGATCCTTTTATCCATTCTACCAGATATGCTGCAAATAGAATTATTGCGATACCGGTATGACAGCCCATCACCATTTTGTTGATGTATCCTGTTTCGGTAAGGCTTCTCTTCTGCTTCTCTTCTCTCATTCTCTTCTTACCTCCAGACCTCATTCGATGCGGAAAATCTTGACACTCTCCTCCAGCTTCTCAGCAATGCCCTGCATCTGCAATGCGTTTGCAGTCATCTCCTGAACGGTAGCACTCACCTCTGTGGTGGATGCGCTGGTTTCCTCCGTGCTTGCCGCATTTTCCTCTGCGATGGCGGACAGGTTCTGAACAATATCCACAACGCTTCCGCGGGTCTCATCCAGGCTTCTTGTGGTCTGTGCAATCATGCTCACACTCTCTCTGGACTGCTGGATACCGGTAAGTACCTCACCGAAGATCTGACCGGTCTTTTCCACCATATCGCTCTGTTTGCCCATGATGACTTTTACCTCATCCATGGTCTCAACCGCCTTCTGGGAATCCGCCATAAGGGAGGTAACAATCTCTTCAATCTGCTTGGCGGAATCGTTTGACTGCTCCGCCAGCTTCTGAATCTGGGATGCCACAACCGCAAAGCCTCTGCCCTGTTCGCCTGCCCTTGCCGCCTCAATGCTCGCATTCAAGGACAACAGATTGGTCTCTTCCGCAATGGAGGTAATCAAATTGATGGCAGTGCTGATCTTCTTGGCGGAATCATTGGTGGTATTGGTCTGTGTATAGATTACATCAATGGACTCCTTCGCCTGCTCATTGATCTGCTGCAGTTCTGTCAGGGTGCTCTGTGCGGTGATTCCGCTCTTTTCCATGGCATTAGCCTGGATGTTGAGCTGACTTACATTGTCGTTGGTCTCCTCCACCAGATTGCCCATGACGATGACATTTTCGGTCGCCTGCTGGGTGTCACCTGCCTGTGCGGTCGCGCCGTCAGCGACCTCGGTAACCGCCTTCTCAACCTGTTCAATGGCGTTTGCCGTCTCGGAAGCCGCCTCTCCCAGTCCCGTTGCCAGAGTACTTACTTCACTGCTCTTGTCGATGATATCCCGGACAATGACAACCAGTTTGTCCTTCATCGCCGCGATGGCTCTCACAAGATCACCGATCTCATCTTTGGATGCCGCCATTTTCTCATCTATCGATACCGTCAGATTGCCCTGGGCAACCTCAGCCACAGTGTTCACACCGTACTCCACACGCTTGATAATCTTATTCGCAATCAAAACGGCAACCACGCCGCAGCAGAGAATCATGAAAAGAATAACGCCCATAAGCAGAGAAAGAATCGTATAAATCTCTTCCTGAACAGCCTCCTGGCTCATACCGGTAAACACCATGCCCACAGGAGTCGTAGAATCGGCATTGTACAGAGGGATATAGTAAGCAAAATAATCCTCACCCTGAATGTCTACGTTCTCCGCAAAATACTCCTGACCGTTTACCAGAACCGTCTGAATCACCTTCTCGCCGGCTTTGGTGCCCACCACCCGGTTTCCACCGTCATCGACAATGGAAGTCATGTAGCGAGTGTCGCCATAGAAGATGGTTGCAACAACACCGCAATCCGCCTTGATTTTGTCAACCGCAGTGGTATCCATGGTGATATTCATGTCATTGTTCCACATATTTCCCGCATCATCGACATAGTAATTGTTGCCCTCGACGTCGGAGAAATTGTCGGACAGCATGGTGGCAACCGCCTTCAGGTCATTCTCGATCACGCCCTTGATCGTGCTGGTCACCCGGGCGGAAGTCACAAAAAAGACCGTACAACCGGTGATAATCAGAGGCAGAATTGTCAGCAACAGAAGTTTCACTCTCAGTTTCATAGACTCTCTCCTTGATAATATGTTAATTTTGACATATTATATCATATTTTTGTCAAATTTTACAACATAATTGTCAAAAAGGAGCTAAATTTTTTATTTTTTCGACATACGAATCACGATTCCCGACAGCGGTGCCAGCGATTCGGGGCTTCCATAGAGAATCTCCCCCTTCGGAAGATCGATCTCCACCGGTTTTTCCCCGTAGTTTTGCAAAAACAGATAGCGGTCTCTTCCGTCCTCCCGAAGGGTCAGCTCCACGCCCTCGGGAACACCACCCGGCAAAGGCCCCCGGACTCCGGCAAGCTCTGTCAGGCCGCGATACAGATCATCGTAAAAAGCCTGCTCCGCATCCGCGCAGATGTAATAGACCCGGCCTTTCCCGTAGACATTTTTCAAAAGGGCAGGTCTCCCTGCATAGAAATCACTGTCATAGACCATCAGAGTCTCAGCCCCCATGGGTTTTACCAGCTCGCAGAGATTGCGACATTCATATTCCCCGCGCATACCGGAAAGGATCCGGGCATCCGAGGGATCCGGCTGTGTGATCCCTTCTCCGGCCCCGATTTTGCAGATGTGATTGCTCTCCCAATCGTAGAGCCCATCGATCTCTTCCCGCCGAAGCCCAAGTACATCGGTCATATCATAGGGCGTCTGCCCCAGGAAGCACCTGTCGTTCTCATCCACCACACCGGACCAGTAGGTCATGACAAGAATACCCCCGTCTGCCACATAGTTTCGCAGCTTCTGCGCAAAGCCCTCATGGAACAGATACTGCATGGGAACCGCCACGAAGCGATACCCGTCAAGGGGGATGCTCTGATCGATAACATCCACATTCAGTCCCTGACGGCGCAGTGCATAATAGGATTTTTCAATGCACTCCTCATGGTACATGTTGTCGCTGCGGGGTCCGCAGGAGCCCTGGATAGCCCAGCGGTTCTCCCAGTCATAGATGACCGCCGCCTGCGCCGGAATGCTGCTGCCCGCAACCGCGGCGATCTGTTCCAGCATCTCCCCCGCTTTGCACACCTCGCGGAAGGTGCGGCTGTCGCTGCCGCCGTAATGGTCTATGACAGCGCCGTGGAACTTCTCCTCCGCCCCCCTGGACTGGCGCATCTGGAAGTAGAGAGACCCGTCACCGCCGTGGGCAATCGTCTGCAGGGCAGCCGCCTCCACCACACCGGGCTTCTTGAGCTTGCTCACACCCTGCCAGTTGGTCGCACCGGGACAGGATTCCAGCAGAAGAAAGGGCTTTCTTTTCAAGCTTTTGATCACATCATGCCAGAAGCCGTTATCTCTGGCGATCTCATAATCGGAATGCTTCCCCCACACGGGATAGCTGTCCCAGGATACAATATCGATTTCTTTTGCCAGCTTGAAATAGTCAATTCCGTTGAAATGATACATCAGATTCGCCGTGGTGGGCTTGTCGGATCCTGCATCCCGGAGAGCCCGGATCTCATCCTTCATAAAATCAATGGTCTGATCCGATGTAAATCGCTTCCAGTCCAGTTCCAGAGCCATGATGGAATTTTCTCCCAGTTCGGAAGGGCTCTCCACCTGGGCAAAATCATCATATGTGTGACTCCAGAAGGTGGTACACCACTTATCATTTAAGTTTTCAATGGTCCCGTACCGGTCCCTGAGCCAGTCACGAAACGCCTCCTGACAGAGCGGACAATGGCAGTCTCCTCCGTACTCATTCGAAATATGCCACATCTTTACGGCAGGATGGCTGCCGCAGCGCTTTGCAAGCTCCGTATTGATGATGCGGACCTTCTCGCGGTATGCAGGAGACGTAAGGCAATGGTTATGCCTTCTGCCAAACAGATTATGCTCCCGCTTCGCTGTCATGCGAAGGACCTCAGGGTATTTGTCCGCAAGCCAATGTGGCCGTGCCCCCGAGGGCGTCGCCAGAATGACCGAGATTCCGTTTTCCCAGAGATTGTCCATTATTTTGATCAGCCAATCAAACGTGAATTCCCCTTCCCGGGGTTCCAGCTTTGCCCACGCAAAAACCCCCAGCGTTACCGTGTTGATCTTCGCCTCCAAAATGCGTTCGATGTCCGTTCTCAGCAAATCCGGCCGGTCGAGCCATTGTTCGGGATAGTAATCCCCGCCATACATCAATCTGTTATCGCTCACCTTTATCCTCCCGGGCACTGCGCCCTGTTTTCTCATTCTCATCTTCCTTCACCCTATTCCAGCGAAAACAGGGCAAAATTCTTCATCATACCATAGACCGGCGGTGCCGTGATTTTCACGCCCGCCAGGACAGGGCCCTCCGAAAGCTGCATCTGAACCACAATCTCCTGCCAGTCATGCTCCGTGGGATGTATCACCGCTTCTGTGCGCTGCCCTCCCTGCTCCAGGAAAAGCCGTACATCCACGCCTGTGGTATCGGCTCCCTTATAGTGAACCCGAAGTCCATATTGACCTGCTTTGTCGATCTTTGCCTGCTGTGACACGCAGAAGGTAAAATTCTTTGCGCTCTCCACACGCAGTGCATTGACGGGCGGTGCAGGAAAAGGATCCACAAACTCCGGGTGACGGGCTGCAATCACTGTATCCGCATCACGCTCTATCTGCCAATGCTCCAGTCCTTCCTCCCAGCCGGGATTTTGAAGCAGATTATCCGAATCCGCAAGCGCAAGTTGCTGTTCCTTCGTCTCCAGCTTCGGCTGGCAGACGCGACCTTCGTGATACTCCTTCGCTCTGCGCTCAAACGCAAAGGCTCTAACTCCCTCCATTGCCGTTCCGTCAGGCGCAAGGAGGCCCATATTGGCTGCCCAGCCGCCTTCGCCCTCCATGGGAATGCAGAAGGGTTCCCAGTAAAAAATGCCTCTGCCCATATGCTCCGGCAGAGAGGCACAGATATCCATCACCAGCTCCAACACCCTGCGCTGTCCTTCGGGTGTGGCCTCCACTCCGGCAATTCTCTCCTGAACCGCATCGATAAAGCCGTCCTCACCGATGTGCCAGGCATGTGCCGTCTCCGCGATGATAATGGGCTTGTGATAGTCCTTGACCAGCAATTCCATGGTCTCCTTCAGATCCAGGAAATTCCCGTGCCAGAACGGATAATAGGACAGCCCGATTGCGTCGAAATCCGCCAGTCCAGCCGCAAAGGCTTTATCAAACCACTCCTTTAGGTAAAAGTACCGACCGCCCTGATCCAGATGAATCATGATATCGAGTCCGTCTCCTCCGACCTCTCTGGCTGCCTGTATTCCGGCGTTGACCAATTTAGTCATCGATGTAAAATCAGGTGCTTCTCCGTCCGGGAAGAGCAAACCGCTTCGAATCTCGTTTCCGATCTGCACCATATCCGGCATGACATCCGCACTTCGCAGAGCCAGAAGCGTCTCCTTTGTATAGTCATAGACTGCCTGTACCAATTCCTCAAAGGAGAGTTTTTCCCAGGCCTTTGGTTTGGTCTGTTTTCCGGGATCCGCCCACCAATCGGAATAATGAAAATCCAACATGAACTGCAGTTTCTGCGCTTTTATGCGTTTTGCCATGGCAATTGTGTGCGCCAAATCACAATAGCCGCCCGACTCCGGCACATTGGAGGGTTCATTCCACAGGCGGAGCCGCACGGCATTAACCCCGTAGCGGGCTGCCAGCTCGACAGCTTCCACAGGCGTTTTATCAAAATCTCTAATGACCATTCCTCTCTCCTCAAATTCCGGGACAAAGGAAAGATCCATTCCCTTATAAAAATCCAGCATACTCCCTACTTTCCTGCCGCTTCCGATCACCTGCTTCGATAGGCTTGGTCTGTGGATCTTCGAAACAGGATATCGTAGGACATCATCGTCTTTTTACTGTATTCGTTGCCGCGAAGGCAGTCGATCATCTGTCGAGCCAGCATATTCCCGGTCTGTCTGGCCGAGAAATTCAGCGCTGTCACCGCCGGAGAAAAGCATTCCAGACTAAAACTGTTATAGAGGGATACAATCGAAATATCCTTTGGAATGCGATACCCCTCCGCCTGGAGTTTTGACATAATCCTGGTACAGATCACATCATCCCCGCACACAATGCACTCCACCCGCTCAGCAATCATATTGCTGACAAGATTATCAATCATCTCGGAATTGGTCATGCCGGTGTAAATGAGCTGTTTGGCAGTCTCTACCCCCCGCTGCTCGCACGCATCACAGAAGCCCTGATAGCGCGCGCGATTTACTTTATAGGTGATATCGCCAACCACCAACGCAAATTTGCGGTATCCCTGTCCAATCAGCATTCCGGTCAGGCTCTCGGAAGCGCCCTGGTTGTCTGCGTCCACTTGAATCACCCGGTCATCGTCACAGGTTCCGACCAGTCCCACCGGGAACCCGATATCGGTAAGATATTTCAGCGCCCGGTCATTTTCCAGACTTCGAGTGAGAATGATTCCGTCAACCTTACGGCTGTTCACGAGCCGTTCCAGACTGGCGTTGTCATTTGCAGTTCCCCGGGTAATCAGCACATCATAATTTAGCAGTGCGGCGGCCTCACAGATTCCCAGCAGACACTCCTGAAAAAAAGGAATCGATGCATCCAATGCGTCCGCAGGAATCACGACTCCCAAATTCGGATTGGCACTCCGATTGGTTCCGTTGGGAAGCTCTGCAGCTTCCTCTTCCTTCCAAAACCCTGTCCGACGGGCATAATCCTGCACACGTTTGCGCG
This sequence comes from uncultured Lachnospiraceae bacterium, assembly GCA_945833775.1. Lineage (GTDB taxonomy): Bacteria > Bacillota > Clostridia > Lachnospirales > Lachnospiraceae > Acetatifactor. The sequence goes on along the minus strand of CAMAGI010000107.1, from coordinate 635 downwards.
TGTCCTCACCGATTCTGCCCTTGCCCGAAAGCGCTCTGGAAACCGTACTTTTCGATATTCCCAAATCCTCAGCCATCTGTTCGATCGTCATACTTCACTCTTCCCCTAAAACCCTTCTTTTGAAATGGGGCTGCTAAAAATCAGCAGCCCTATCCCATTTTACTATGAAATCAATTCAGTGCGTTTTCTCCGTCTTATTTTGCGACATGCTCTGCAGCCTGCTTCTCCATCTCGGCAAGAATATCACGGATGCCTGCCTGCTCCAGTGCTGCCTTAAACTGCTCGATTGTAGCGTCAACATCGTCCACCAGACCATTTACAAGAGGATCGTAGTAAGTTGCGATGTTTGCTTCCACTGCTGCCACCTGAGTGGATACGTTGGTGCTGTCAAAGTTGAAGCTGTCGTAAGGATGCTCCGGCTTAACGTTGTTGTTCCAGGAAGCCAGCATTGCATCGTAGGTGTCATCCAGAGCAGTTCTGTCTTCGATATACTCATATCTGGTGATGGTCATGTTGTTCCAGCCCCAGTTACAGTTGCTGCTCACACCGAAACCGGACTCGTCAATGATCTTGTACTGGTCGTCGCCTACAGCCTCCCAATGCTTGCCCTCGATACCGAGCATTGCCAGATCGTA
>CAMAGI010000106.1 GCA_945833775.1 uncultured Lachnospiraceae bacterium | reverse complement strand
AGAGTCTATATAGCAAATATTTTACTTTTACTACTCTTATTGACCGTTTCACAAGTTAGGTGTGCATCAGCACAGGTTTATAGTGACCAACTTATAAAATTTGAGCTTTTAACTCAATCAATAAAAGGCAACTTCGTTGCCGCAAATATTTGCATGGAAAACTCCGAAACATCCGCGCTCCATACATTTGCACTATAGCACAACTAACGTAGAAAAGTCAAATATATTTGTTCAGGATCCCGATACGGACTCTTCTTCCTCAATCAGATTCTCCAGAGAATAATTAAAACCGGACCCCAGATAACTGTCTGCGGAAACATATACTGTGGTAGGATCATCATCCAGCAAAAAGTAATAAATCGCCACCGAACTGTTGTAATCCCCGATTTGTATGGTGTGACTCTCCTGAGCTGTAGAGAAAGAAACGGTCTGGGCGGGCTTGTCAAGGCCGTATTGCGACAGGTCTGTCACATTCTCTATCTTTTGCTTTGCCTTAAGAGGCGCAATCCTCGACAGCATGGTGGTCATACGATACTGTGTGATCTTCAGCTCATGATCCTCTGCATAGTACCAGGTATCCTCCTCTTTTTCAAAGGTGTTCGTCTCACCCTCGTAATCGTAGGTAAAGGAAATCACATCCGTATCGGAAATATCCGCCAGCAGGATGGACTGTTCTTCCTCCTGTGCAGGCTTTTGGCTTTCTGCCCGGTTATATTGCCGCACGCCGAGATAGGCTCCAGCCAGAACTACCAGAGCTAACGCAAGAATGAGCAACTGTTTTCCCTGTTTCTGCATCAGCGTTTCCTCCTCTTAAACCAGATCAGGAATCCGGTCACAATGAATCCCACCGGCAAAAGGATGGTGGTACAGAGCGCTGTACGGACAATCTGTGCTTCCGTCAGGGTAAGATTGGACACCTCATAGCTCTTGGCCGGAATGGATACGCTCACCTCGTGGTCCACAAAACTACCCAATGTATTGGTAAACAGCATCTGATTGGCGCCGCTCACAACCACATTCGCATCATCCGTAAAAATCTGTTCACAGCCGAACACGACCATCACGGCTTCGCTTTCACCTACCGTCTTCGTGGCCTCCACTCCGATCGCAAAAGGTCCGTCCGTATCTCCTTCTGTCTTTTGAAAATCCTGTGCATTGGAAGTATCTGCCTTGGCGAAGGCACTGTCTGAGGTATACAGGAATTGATTATACCCGATATCCTCCGTCTCCTCTCCGGTCAGAATACCCTGTGCATAAGGGGTAAATACATAATATTTTCCATAGATACCGGCAGTATACTTACTCGACCCCACCTCGGGAAGCAGATAGAAGGGCACCCGATAATAAAGATCTTCATCCTGCTCCAGCACAAGTCCGTCCGCCTTGTACAATCCCATGTATGCCAGCAGATCCTCGAGATTCGGAAGCGGTTCCGTCGTATATCCGGTTACCACCACCACTTTTCCGCCCTTCTCCAGATAGGCAATGATTTTATCCTTATCATCCGATGAAAGATCCGTCGTTGCCGCATTGATCATAACACATGCAGCGTCCTCCGGAATGGCTTCATAATTCAACAGGTTGATGGTTTCGCTCTCGATATTCTCCTTATCCAGAGCCGTGGAAAAGGAAGAACTCAGCGTGTACTCGCCGTGACCCTCGGTCATGTAGATCTTGGGCATCTCATCGGTTAAAACATAGTCCAAAGCGCTGGTAATCTGACCTTCTCCGTCATATCCCGTGGTAGTGGTCGTATAGCTGCCCGTGTAATAATCGTAATCGTAGCTGCTCTCGTAAATACTGCTGGAATATACTATTTTACTGCGCTTCTCACTCACGACAATCAGGCTGTTCATGGATACGGAGGAAGCTGTATACTTTTGTACAAAGGCCGGATTGATCGTCGGATCCACATACTCTACGGTAATATGATCCGAGAGATCGTTGTAGCGGTCCAGTGTCTGCTTCAACGTGGTATCACAGCTGTCTTCATTGGAAAGGACGTAGATGGTGACATCCTCCTGCATGTTTTTCACGTATTCCTTCGTCTGATCCGTAAGGGAATAGATCTGCCCGCTTGTGACATCCAGAGAAGTCCAGGTGGAGGGCATCTCACCGACCAGCACATTCAGAACCACCACAATCGCAACGGCAACGGCAATCATTCCGCTGCTGTAGGCTCCGAACCGCAGATTCTTTACCGACACACTATAGCGTCTCTTCTGAATGGACTGTGCGGTCAAAAACAGGAAAAGACCGGTAACCGAAAAGTAATAAATCACCGAACCGATGTCCAGAGTTCCGTTTAACAGCATTGTATAAGGAGTATAAAGGTCATAGCAGCTCAAAATCCGGGTTAACAGATTTCCGGTTGTTGAAATCAGACTGCAAATCGAAGACATCATATAACCCAGGAAGAGTGCGCCGAAACTCAATACGGCTGCAATCACCTGACTTTCCGTGATGGAGGAGATGAACAGCCCGATTGACAGACAGGTCATTCCAAAAAGAAAGAAAGCCAATACTCCCAGGTAGGATTCTGCCATCGGAACCGACCCGAATATCCGCATAATCAGCGGATAGAAACAGATAATCACCGTGGGAACCGCAAACACGGTCAACAGCGCCAAAAATTTTCCGATCACGATACCGCCTACCGAAACAGGCGCAGTCAGAATCAGCTGATCCGTCTTACTGTGCCTTTCCTCCGACAGCGAACGCATACTTAGGATCGGTATACAGATCAACAGCAGAAAAATCACACCGGACACTGCGTATGTGAAATACGGATATCCGTTGATCAGATTATACACTGTAAAATACAGACCGATAAATGCGAGCAATATCGCAATAAAAAGCATTCCCACAAAGTTTCGCAAATAGGATGCAACTTCTCTTTTATAAATCGCAAGCATTTATTTGTCCTCCTCCTGTGTCAACTCGAGGAAAATATCCTCCAGTGACTTCTCCAGATAATTCATCTCCATGATCGGAAGTCGATTGTCGGCCAGTGCGTAGAATACTTCCTCACGGATATCTTTTCCTTCTTTTGCCACAACGCGGATCTTCACATCTCCTTTTTCATCCGTCTCGATGGTCTGCGCAAGATCCACGTCCTCTATTTGCGTGAGTGCTTCGAGAATGTTTTTCTCCTCTCCCTTTATCGTCATGGAGAGTTCCATGGAGCCGCTCATCAAGTGCTTCAGTCCCTCCGGCGTATCGCTGGCTACCAGTTTTCCGTGGGCGATAATCATGATTCGGTCACAGACTGCGCTCACCTCAGAGAGAATATGGGAGCTTAAAATTACGGTATGTTGTTCCCCCAGACGCCGGATCAGATCACGAATCTCAATGATCTGTTTCGGGTCCAGGCCAACCGTCGGCTCATCCAGAATAATGACCTCAGGATTGCCCAGAATCGCCTGAGCCAAACCAACCCTCTGCTTGTATCCCTTTGAGAGATTCTTGATCAGGCGGTCCTTCATGTCTTCGATCTGCGTCATTTCCAGTACCGCCTCCAGCTGTTCCTGTTGCTGCTTTCGCGGAATTTTTTTCAGATCAGCCACAAATTTCAGATATTCTCCCACCGTCATATCCGGATAAAGCGGCGGAATTTCCGGCAGATAACCGATACAGCGCTTCGCCTCCTCCGGATCCTTCAAAATATCCTTTCCGTTTACTGTTATCGTTCCTTCCGATGCCGCTAAATAACCGGTAATCATGTTCATTGTCGTGGATTTCCCGGCTCCGTTGGGACCCAAAAAGCCGTAGATCTGCCCTTTTTCCACATGGAAAGAGAGATGATCTACGGCCAAATGGTCTCCATACTTTTTGGTAACATTGGTTACTTCAATCATTTTACAATCTCCGTTTCTGTCACAGGATATAGGGTCTGCCGACGGGCCATAAGATACCCTTCCGACCTCAATAAGAGAAGTATAGAAAGCAATTGTCACCAAAAAGTGTTTATTTTGTGAAATTTTTGTGTTTTAACAGCAGTCCTTTTGCAAAATATCCTCCGATACGCGCAGTCCATGATCCTTCAGCGCGCTGTTCTATCGCTGTCTCTCCAGATATGCCTCTTCCACGTAGAACCTCGCATTCTCCAGATTCTGCGCAATTTCTTCTTCGGTTACGGCACGTTTTATTCTGCCGGGATTGCCGAGCACAAGAGAATTGTCGGGGACCTCCACTCCCTGCGTCACCACGGTTCCCGCCCCGATGATGCAGTTTCGGCCGATCCTGCTGCCATTCATCACAATAGCACCCATACCGATCAGGCTTCCGTCCCCCACCGTACATCCGTGTACGATTGCCCCGTGCCCGATCGTTACATTCCTGCCGAGAGAAAGGGGAAAACCGATCCCCACATGCAGAACAGCATTGTCCTGTACATTGGTGCCCTCACCAATGGTGATCGGAGCCCTGTCGGCACGGACAGTCGCATGGTACCAGATTCCCACATCTTTCCCGATGGACACTTCCCCCTGCACCACCGCATTGGGTGCAATAAATGCTGCCTCGGGCTTGTCATGCCAATGCAGTCTGTGGAGTTCTCCCATCGTCTGCATGCCGCCGAAGTGATTCTGGCGCAGGGCTTCATAGAGCACGATGGACACGGAATTGGCCAGATTCAGGGAGCGGATCTCGGATAACATGGGAATGCGGATACAACTCTCCTCATGTTCCACCAGAATTTCCTCCGGAATCCCGGCACTTTCCCTGCCGAACATGAGAAAGTCGTCCGGACCGAAGGAAACCTCGGAATAGACCTGCTTTGCCTTGGTGGTCGCCATCCAGAGTTTCGCGCCGGGATGCGTTTTATGAAACGCTTCGAAGGTCTCCCAAAAGGCTTCAAAATTCATATGTCTTGTGAGCTCTAACTTGTCCCAATAGTCCATGCCGGCACGCTTGATCGCCTTCTCACTCAGGGAAAACCCCAGCGGCTCGATCAAATGCAACGGCGTGCCGGTGGCAACACATGTGCGGCCGATCGCACCCGTGTTGTGTGGAATTTCCGGCTGATGCAATACAATATGCATAGGTTTCTCCGTTCCTATCCGATTGACTTAAATCTTCTCACAGTCCGTAAATACCGATCCTCTATTCGCTTTTTTGCGCCCGAAGTCCGGTCACAAAACGCTGAAATCTGTCCATGGCAGTCTTCAGTGTCTCCAGGGAATATGCGTAGGAGATTCTCAGATACCCTTCTCCGCTGTCACCGAAGGCGGTACCCGGAACCACCGCAACCTTCTCCTGCTCCAGAAAACGGGTGGCAAATTCATCGCTTGTCATACCGAATTCCCTGATGCAGGGAAATACGTAAAAGGCTCCATAGGGCTCGAAACATTCCAGTCCCATCTCACGAAATGCATTCATCAAAAAACGCCTTCTCTGATTGTACGCGGTACGCATGGTTGCAATGTCTTCATCGCCGTTCTTAAGTGCCTCCACCGCCGCACACTGACTGGTCGTGGGAGCGCACATAATCGCAAACTGATGAATCTTGGTCATCTGTGCAATGATATTGGCAGGTCCGCAGGCATAGCCCAGTCTCCAGCCGGTCATGGCGTAAGCCTTGGAAAAACCATTGATCAGAATCGTTCTGTCCCGCATTCCCGGCAGACTCGCGATGGATACATGTTCTCCCTTATAGGTCAACTCGGAATAGATTTCGTCCGACATGACATAGATGTCATGTTTAATAATTACCTCGGCGATTGCTTCCAGATCGCTGCGTTCCATGATCGCACCTGTGGGATTGTTGGGGAAAGGAAGAATCAGGATTTTCGTCTTGTCCGTGATGGCATCTTCCAGCTCCTGCGCCGTCAAGCGAAACTCATTCTCCGCCTTCAGATCAATGATCACGGGCGTTGCTCCCGCCAAAATGGCACATGGCTCATAGGACACATAGCTGGGCTGGGGAATCAGCACCTCATCCCCGGGATTGATCATGGCCCTCAGACCGATATCAATTGCCTCAGAACCTCCCACCGTAATCAGAACCTCCTTTTTCCAGTCATAGGAAATATGATTCCTGCGCTGCATATAGTGACAGATTTCCTGTCGCAGCTCTTCCAGACCGGCGTTTGAGGTATAATGGGTTTTACCCCGCTCCAGCGAGTAAATACCCTCGTCGCGCACATGCCAGGGAGTGTCGAAATCCGGTTCGCCCACACCCAGGGAAATGGCGTCTTTCATCTCTTTTACAATGTCAAAAAACTTGCGGATACCGGAGGGCTTAATCTCCACAATTTTATCTGCTAACGGATTTCTCATGGTGTGATCATCTCCCTGTCATCGATTTTCTGCTGTCCGAATACGGTGCCGTGATCCTTGTATTTCTTCAGAATAAAATGGGTAGCCGTGCTGAGCACCTGATCCAGGGGAGAAAGCTTGTCGGACACAAAAGAGGAAACCTCACGGAGTGTCTTGCCCTCCAGAATTACCATCAGATCATATGCGCCGGACATCAGGTACACACTTTGCACCTCGGGATACTTCTCAATACGCTCAGCCACGTTGTCAAAGCCCTGGCCTCTCTGGGGGGTCACACGCACCTCAATCAGCGCGGACACTTTTTCAATGCTCGTCTTTTCCCAGTTAATCAGGGTATGATATCCGCAGATAATTCCCTCATCCTCCAATGCCTGCAGCTCATTCACAACATCGATCTCGCTGATCCCCAGGATTACCGCCAACTCCTTCAAATCCATGCGGCTGTTTTTTTCAATGATTGCCAACAATTCTTCTCTCATATTTACACCTGTCCTTTCCTGATATCACTTATTGATTGCATTCTCTCTCAGCTTCGTCCCTCTGTAATCAGATGCAGCGATAAATCTCATCTGTCCTGGGACGATCCAGATATCGTACCTCATCCTCATTTCGAATGAGCCGGTCTTTGCCGTCCGTGATTTTGCCCACCACTACCGCGGCAATGTCCTTCTTCGCCAGAAGCTCTACCAGAGCCTCACCATCCTCGCAGACCGCAAGCAGCGATCCACCACCCAGCAATTCATACGGGTTTACCTCGCAGAATTCACAAACCTCCACCGTCTCCTGGCGGATGGGCAGTTTCCGGATGTCAATGGTAAGTCCAATCCCTGCCGCCTCTGCCATTTCCCAGAGAGCCGCCAAAATGCCGCCCTCGGAAACATCATGCAGCGCACAGACATTGGACACCGCGGCCAGTGCGGCCTCCCGAATCGCGTCCACTTCCGGGCGAAGGGACAGAAACCGGTCAAACCCGGCGGCTTCCTCCACCAGATATGCGGGATATCTCTCCAAAAGACCGTCACGGTATCTGCGGGCAAGCAACGCCGTTCCTTCCAGTCCGATCCACTTGGTCACCACGATATCCTGACCCCCTCGAACCTTGCCGTAATCCGGCAGAAAATACGCCCCGCCCTCCGGCTCTCTGGCATACATTGTCACCACGGCGACCGCACATTTCACTGCTTTGCTCACTCTGCTCTGGCCGCCCGCAATCTGTATTTTCATGGAAGCGCAAACAGTTTCCGCCTCCTGCATCAGTTCCTTTAAAAAGGGCTCCTGCGCGTCCTCCGGTAACAGCAGCGCAATCTGCACGGCAAAGGGTTCCACCCCCTGAATAATCAGATTGTTGGCACAGCCGATCAAAAGCGCTGTCATCGTACTTCGCTCCAATTCGGCCTCCCGCATGCAGCTGTACACAATCCCCTCACCGTACGGGTCGGAGCTGTCGGGGATTGCAAAAACAGCGCAGTCTGCCCCTACAGCTGCGCCGCTTCTCACTTCATCCCTCTTCGTATGGATCTGTCTTAACACAGAACGTTTTAAAACATTCTCCTTAATTTTACCAGTCTTCATCTATTGGTCTCCGACTTCGGTTGTGTTCTGTATGGGTGTCGTCAACATGGACACGGTATTTTTTACGTGATCAATACTTCCCGTCGCGATTGCTTCCATCAGGGTGTTGTACGCATTCGGATCGCCGGTTGCCGTACCTACGGTGAGGCTTCTCGGTGTCATTTTATAGCTGCTGCTGTTTACCTCCGTGCGACTCACCTCAACACCATTCTCGGTTACAATCTTCCACAGCTTCGCTTTGTAACCCACATGTGCACTGTCCGTCACGACATAGCCGATGGGCTGTCCCGCGTCCTGGTAAATCAGCTCCTGTGTGGGATTGATGGTTTCCAGTATCTCACTCTCATAACGTACCTTGCGATTTGCCAGATCTCTGGTCTCTTTGCCATATATTGTAAAGGTGATGGCTTTATTCTCCGTGTGTCCCTCAATGTAAATGGGGTAATCCGTTGAATTCACAAAACGGAAATTTTTTCCGGCGCTCTCAGCAATCGCAGCATCCGCAGACGCATTAACATAAGACACAATCATGGAGTGAGCGTGTCTCTCCGTCGTTTCCAGCTCCGCCAAAAGCATGGCATTGTACAGGGTGGTCGTGACCTGACACACTCCACCGCCCAGACTGTCGACGACCTTGCCGTTTAAATAGGAACCGGCCATGTAATAACCGTTGGCCTGTGAGAAAGGAGTGATCGTATCCAGCGCGGAAAACTCCTCACCGGGGTACAGCGTCATGCCGTTGATCAGACGGCAGGCATTCTCCACATTTGCACATCTTGAAGCCCCTGAGGTAGTGTAATGGGTGGTATAAGTACCCAGCACATCCCGGACCTCCGCCAGCTCTT